>JAPXRV010000070.1:0-18994 GCA_033813415.1 Opitutales bacterium
GACCCTGAAGAAGGCAGGCTTCGGATCCATGTTGCGGTCGTAAAGCAGAGGATAGGTGGTCCTGCCCCTCACTGGCCAGTAGTTCAGCCAGGAGCCTCCATCATGGAGTCCCCAAAGCGTCACACGCACAATCGAGTCTGCATGGTCCAGATAGACCGAAAAGAGTTCAGCATAGCGATCCGCCAGTGCTTGCTGGACTTCGTCGGGAAGGCCATTTGCGTAGGGATTGAGCTCGTCACGCAGTTCCACCGTCATCGAGAGCTCAGCACCTTGGTTGTCAAAGGCGGAGGGGAGAACATCCACATCGAGTTCGGTGATCATGACTTTGACTCCAAGGGCGGCGTAATCCTGGATGGCTTCCGAGAGCAGCTCCCGGCTGGGCCAGTCGAGCCTCACATGTTCCTGAATACCCACTCCGTCGATGGGAATTCCCTGATCGAGGAGTTTCTTAACCAGACGAACGGTACCAGCGCGCTTCGCGGGGTTTTCAATGTTGAAATCGTTGTAGATGAGCTGCGCATCCGGATCGGCTTCCCGGGCAAAGATGAATGCTTTGGCGATGTAGTCTTCTCCGAGTATCCTGTAAAATGCGGACTCGCGCATCGAACCGTCCTCATTGAGCGCTTCGTTCACGACGTCCCAGCCATGGATCTTTCCCTTGTAGCGGCCTACCACGGTGTGGATGTGGTTGCGCATCCGCTCGAGGAGAAGCTCCGGAGAAGCATCGTTTCCTTCCGCATCTTTGAAGACCCATTCCGGGGTTTGGTTGTGCCAGATCAGGGTGTGCCCGAAAATCTCGAGGCCATTGCGTGTGCCGAATTCGACGAGAGCATCCGCATGCTCCCAGAAAAACTCGTTTTCAACGGGATGAACCTTCTCCCATTTGAGAAGGTTTTCGGGTGTGATGGAATTGAATTGGCTGAGGATCAGGTCGGCTTCCCGTCCTTCAAAGTGTGTTTCTTTCACCGCAGCGCCAACCGTGAAAAACGGCTCATAGGCGTCCTTCAGTGTGGCCGGAGCGTTTGGGGCCGGAGCGGCAATTGCATTGAGAGCGAGACTTGCGCTCATGGACAGAATAAGGAGTTTATGCATACTGTGTCTTGATATGGTGATCCGGAAGGAGCTTCCATAGATTTAACCCGTAAACGGCCGAATCGATTGCCTCCTAACAACCGATTCTCGTTTTTATACGCTTTTGATCATGCACACAATTGCATGAGTATTATTATGGAGGATTCCGGTCAATCAGGGAGTGACTGGATGCTTCATTTGTTGATGCGATCTTATCGGGCAGTTGAACGGGCTGCTCTCCAAGTGACGGTCAGGCTCGAAATGACCATGACCAGGGCAGCGGCCACCGGATGGAGGTGACCTGCTGCGGCGATCCCGATTCCGACCGTGTTATAGCACGCCGCAAAAACCAGATTGGATTGCAGGGTCCGGTGAATGCGCCTGGAGATCCGGATCGCTTGTGCCAGTGGGAGGGGGGATGCTCCACGCAGGATCGCGGTCGCATTGGACAGGGTGAGCGGTGCCGAACTGTCTTGGATTGCGATGGAGGCCGGGGCGCGGGTCATGGCGGGGAGGTCGTTGATTCCGTCACCGACGAACATAGGCTCTTCTCCCCGGTCGGCGGCAATGCCGAGAATTTCGCCTTTATCGTGTGGTTTCAGTCCGAAACGGATCGAGACTCCTTTGAATGCGGGGATTCTGGGGTTTGGATCTCCGGTAAGTATGGTGGATTGGATGCCCATCCCGTTGAGTTCATGGAAGAGGGCATCAATGTCGGGCCGGAGAGACTCGGATGTCTCGAATTCCGCGAGCAGGGTATCTCCGATCGCGAGTGTGTGGAGATGGCCGGGTGCATCTTGCGTGGGCAGCTTCGCTCCTCCGTTTGCACCTACCCAGTCCGGCGGTCCAAGACGGACGATCAGAGGATCAACGCTTTTTTCCGCATCTTTGAGGTATTGAGCCTCGATGCCAGCGCCTGGAATCCAGCGGCGATTGCGGATTCTCGAAGCCTGTGAACGGATGGCCATTTCTACTGATTCAGGTATGGTCGCAATGGCCCGGGCAACCGGGTGATCAATGCCCGATTCCAGCGCTTTTGCCAATGCAAGCACCTGTTCCCGATTCCAACCCTCTGCATGGTGAATCCGGATCGTCCGGATGCGCACACCTGCTTCCGTGAGGGTTCCGGTCTTGTCAAAGAAAAGGTGTCGGGTGTGTGCAAGTGCATCGATGATACGCGGCGTGCGGCTGATGAGTCCAATTTCGGAAAGCCTCCAGATACCCGACCAAACCGCCAGTGGGGTGGCTATGCCAAGTGCGCACGGGCAGGCAACCAGCAGAACCGACATTGCGGTGATCCATCCTTTGAGGGGCGAATTCACGAATCCCCACGCTAGGCCTGAAATCAGAGCCGCAAGGGCCACCAGGATCACGAAATGGCGGATCCAGTGTGCGGCGCGGATCTGATGCGTTGATTCGGTTTTGCGGGCGGCCGTATCCACTTCCTGCATGATCTGATCAATGATACGGGGAGCGTACGGATGGTCCGGACGGATGCGGAGGCTTGCGTCGATGGACCAGGTTCCCGCCGAAACCCGGTCCCCTGTTCCCCTGAGGACGGGAAGCGGTTCTCCCGTGATCGGGGTTTCCTTGATGAATCCATAGCCTTCCTCGATCACTCCATCCACGGCAATGGCTCCGCCCGGATTCACGAGCACTTTGTCCCCGGGCGAAAGCTCGGAAATACTTACGGATGAAATGGCCCCATCTTCCGAGAGCCGCATCACGCGATCAAAAAGGGAGCGGAGTTTGTCGATTTCGGCAAAGGCCCGATCGCGCGATACCGCTCCGAGCCGCCCTCCGAACGTGTAGATGATCACGACAAAGGCCACCACTTCGTAATAGGTTAAACCGTCTCCGGTAAGACTGGAGTGCAGTGATCCACCCAGCGCGCCGCACAGGCTGAGCAGAAAGAGCATTTCAATGCCTGGTCTGAGCGTCCGGATTTGGGTATAGGCCGCACGGAACAATGGTCCCGATAGGAGCAGCATCACCAACAGCGCGGATCCGATCAGGAGACCATGCAACGCAAGGTAGGGCGCTGAAC
Organism: Opitutales bacterium; assembly: GCA_033813415.1. Taxonomy (GTDB): domain Bacteria; phylum Verrucomicrobiota; class Verrucomicrobiia; order Opitutales; family JAFGAQ01; genus JAFGAQ01. The sequence continues at coordinate 3,119 of JAPXRV010000070.1, forward strand.
CGAAGGGTGGTGGGGTCAGGTTGAGAGCAAGGCCCCATACCATGGACTGCCCGGCGATCACGATGCTGATGCCGAGCTTGAGCCATGTGTGGTCTTTGAGGGACGCAAATGTCCCTAGGTCCTCATCGGCATCGCAGGCTTCCGAGTGGCAACAGGAGGGCGCTTCCCATTTAGCGCGGGGGGGCGGTCTGCCGGAAACAGCGGTGTCCGTGGTGGTCATTCGTAAGCGCAATATGCCCTAAAACACCTCCAAATCAAGCCGGGTGGCCATCTGAATCTGCCCACGGTTCTTGATTTCGTGCTACATTCGCCTGTGCCGATGCACTTGAGTGCATCGGCATGGGCGCACTGATCCCAGAATCGGGGCTCCGGTGATTTTTTTTGCCAGAGTCCTTGCTGAACTACCGTCAGACGGTGCCGCGGCGTGCTTCCAATTCCTTGCGGATTTCAAGCACCCTTTCCTTTGTAAGCGGGAATGAGAGCATGAAGAATATCGCCACAGTCAATCCGATGATGGGGAACAGAGCGAGCGATGAGCGGATCCAGAGGATGGTTTCAGGTGTTTGTTGGGGTAGCGAGGCATCGAAGTGTGAGTATTTGAGGATGAGTCCCGGGATGATTCCATTTCCAAGGGAGTTTCCGAGTTTGAGGATCCAGGATCCGAAGGCGGCGAAGGCTCCTTCGCGGCGTTCACCGGTGTGAAGTTCATCGAAATCCACGATGTCGGCACCGATGGATCCATGGATCATCCAGATGCTGGCTCCAGCGAAGGCCATACTTCCGGATGCGAGGATCTGCATCCATGGATGCGTCGGGTTGTATAGGAACCAAGTGCCACCGTATGCCAGGATTCCAACATTACACGCGATGATAGCCGCCTTTTTCTTGGTGAGTTTGTGCGCGATGATCGAGAACACCGGTGGTCCGAAGAATCCGAGAATCATGTAACCTAAGCCGTTAAGGAAATTCCATTCGTCACCTAGCACATTATCGCCTTTGCACACATACCAGACGGTCGCGTAGTAGCCGAGAGTTCCGACCATGCTGGTGCCCAACTGGAAAGCCAGAGCATAGTAGAGCATGGTGCGATAGGGTTTGCAGCCAAGCGTCTGGGTCAGTGATTTGATGATCGGAATGCGCTTTTGTTTCACCGCAACGGTTTCGTAGTAGCGTTCCTTGAGCTTCACGAACATCACGATCGCGAAGATAACCATGATGAGTCCAAGAATGCATGTATACGCTTGCATCCCTAGCAGCGTGTTTTTCTTTTCTCCATCTGCGGTTGAAAAAATAGCAGGAAAGAGGAAGAAACTGAGATTGGTGAATTTGAGCGCGAAAAAGTTTCCAACTTCAAAGACCTTTTGCATCGCTGACTTGTAGGTCATCAGGGAGGTCCTCTCGTCGTAGTCCGGGGTCAATTCGGATCCGAGGCTGTTCCATGGCATGCTGAACAAGCTGGCGACAGGTATGTATATGAGGCTCGAGGCCAACATATACCAGAATATCACGGGCGCGCCCATGAATGACATGCCGACCCAATCCGGTGAGACAAGGAAAAGTACGGGCAATCCAACCCCGGCTCCAATGCCGGCAAAAAGGATGAAGGGGCGTCGACGGCCCCATTTGGAACGGACGTTATCCGAAATCCAACCACAGAAGGGATCAGAGAATGCATCGATGAGGCGGATCAGGGTCAGGGCGAGGCCGACATAAAAAGGGTCTACTCCCAGATACATGTTGAATACGGCAAAGGCGACCGAAGGGTAGAGCCAGAAGCTCCACATGTCGATGCTGGTTCCGAGTCCATAGGCTGCCTTTGTGCTAAAGGGTAACCTGTCTCTCTGGGGAAGCGGGGAGGGAGATTGCATATTGTGTTGTTTCTGGGGATCTAGGGGGAAGTCTTCGGCGGGGAGCCGGACAATCCTTTTGGGGACTGCCATTTGACGGAATCGAGAGTTAGGGTCAGCCTCAGGAAGTGTCAAATCAGATTATCATCGGATTGGCTGTCGTTCACGGCTCCCGATGCCAGCTTTTTTCCTGTTTGGTGGACGGCCCGAAGGATTCATCCCTTACAGGGAAAGGCCTCGGTAGGAATTCTGGAAAAAGTGCTTGTCGGACTGGAATACCCCAATATGTTGTATTTAATACCCTGAATCGCCCCATATCTAGTATTTCTAAACTTGTGCTTGCCATGAAAACGTCCTCCGATCAGCCTGCTGTATTGCCCATGAACACCAACCAGTCTTTTCTTTTTGATTTTGATCCATCTTCGGACAATGCGGCGGAGTCCGCAGTGGTTTCGGGCTCTGCGGGGCCGTCCCCTGAGCTTGTGGCGAGCCAGCTTTTTGTCAAAAAGCGCGACGGCAATATCGTGCCTTGGAACATCGAACGGGTGGTACGTGCCATATGCCTGGCGTTTTTCAGCGTGTACCACAAGCGCGTCCAAAATCCGAACAAAGATGATCCAGCGGCTTTCTATGGGTTGGATGAACGCACCTTCAAAAAAGCCGAGGGTATCGCTGAGATGGTGGAGCGTGTGGTTCGTCACCGCATGAGCGAGGACAACACCGATGTCTACTCCATCGAGAGGATTCAGGACATAGTCGAAACCTGCATTGTGGGGCAGGGTGAATGGCAGGTGGCCCGCCATTACATGCTGTATCGTGAAGAGCGTTCGATGCATCGTCCGCGCAAGTATCCGGAAAACGGACTTCGCGAATACATCGCGGTGTCGAAATACGCCCGATATCGCGCTCAGCTCGGACGTCGTGAGGTCTGGGGTGAGGCGGTTCACCGTGTGCGCGACATGCATCTGCGCCGCTACGCCCAGTTGGCGACGGCGAAACTGGACCGTGCGGACATTGCCCGCATCGCCCAAGAGGAAAATGTCGAGGCATCGGTATTCAATCCCGAGAGCCGTCTCTTCGAAGAAATCTGGAAGGCGTTCGACATGGTCGAAAACTACCATGTGTTGCCCTCAATGCGTAGCCTTCAGTTTGGAGGCAAGGCCATAGAGGCCAATGAGGCGCGTCTTTACAACTGCAGTTTTTCCTACGCAAACCGTATTGAGTTCTTCCGTGAGACCTTCTTTCTGCTGCTGAGCGGTGTAGGGGTGGGATTCTCGGTCCAGAAGCATCATATTGCACAGTTGCCTGCATTTCCGTTCCGGAGGGAGGAGATGGATATTGAGGTTCGGCACTACGAGATCGAAGACAGTGTGGAGGGCTGGTCGGACGCGGTGGACACCTTATTCCGTTCGTATCTCGAGGGCTGGTTGGTTGAATTCAGCTACGCGAAGATCCGGCACCGGGGTGCGCCGATTATGACAGCCGGTGGTAAGGCTCCCGGGCATTTGCCGTTGAAGCGATCGCTTCAGGAAGTGGATCGCATTCTGAGGGGTTGTTCGGGTCGCCGTATGAGGCCTGTTGAAGTGTATGATATCGTGATGTTCATTGCTCAGGCGGTCTTGTCAGGGGGTATTCGCCGTTCGGCGACGCTTTGCTTGTTTTCGTCGGACGACGAGGAAATGGCCAATGCCAAGACAGGACGTTGGTTCGAGACCAATCCGCAGCGGGCCTACTCGAATAATTCAGCGATCCTGGTAAGATCTGAGACCACGAAGGAAACCTTCATGCACCTCTACGAGCGGATCCGCGAGTTTGGGGAGCCGGGATTCTATTTCACTGCGGACAAGGACTATGGAGCCAATCCCTGCGTCGAGATTGGTTTACATCCGCGCATCGTGGTGGATCAGGAGGCGATTGCGGATCTGCGAGCTCTTGGCTACACAGGATCGTTGAATGAAGGGGATGAGCTCAGTGGTTGGCAGATGTGTAACCTGAGCACCATCAACGGAGCATCCATAACTGGTGAAGCGGATTTCTATGAGAAGTGCCGTTATGCTTCGGTGATCGGAACGCTTCAGGCGGGCTTCACCTCGATTCCTTACCTTGGACCTGTCACCGAATACCTGAATCAGCGCGAGGCGCTATTGGGAGTGAGCATTTGCGGCATTCTGGATAATCCGAAGCTATTGCTTAACCCGGATATTCTCGAAAAGGGTGCACGCATGGTTCGCGCTACCAATGCACTTTTCGCATCTGTGCTGGGTATCCGCAAGGCGGCCCGCACGACATGTGTTAAACCTGAAGGAACCGCTTCGTTGCTATTGAATACGGGATCCGGGATCCATCCACACCATGCGAGACGTTACTTCCGCCGGGTCCAGGCCAGTCGGCAGGATCCTGTCTACCGCTTGTTCAAGGAGAAGAACGCGCATATGGCTGAGCCTAGCGTTTATAACCCGTCCACCGACGATGTGATCACCTTCCCGGTGGAGGCTCCAGAGGGTGCGATCTGTCAGGCGGATGTCACTGCGATTCATTTCCTCGAATACGTGAAGTTGGTGCAGAAACATTGGGTCGAAGCGGGACAGGCTGTGGAGAAATATTCTCCGAGGCTCCACCACAACGTATCCAACACGGTTTCTGTGGCTGAAGGCGAATGGAACGAAGTGGCTGAGTTCATTTGGGAGAACCGGGACTATTTCGCCGGTATCGCCATGCTGCATAAGTCGGGTGATAAAGTCTACAAGCAGGCTCCGCGTGAGTCGCTGGTGGGCGACGAGGACTATGTCCGCTGGAACAGTCTGGAATACCATCCGGTCGATTACCGGAATCTGCGCGAAGGCACAGATGAGACCAAGCTTGCTGAGAATCTGGCCTGTGCCGGTGGAGCTTGTGAGCTGGTTTGATGGTCCAACCGGTTTTGGTTTTCAAGGCGCATCCCTACGGATGCGCCTTTTTTCAGGTCATCGGGATTTTTGAATCCCGGTGCGTTGGGGGCAGTTGTTTTTCATTTGAACTCAAAGGAGTTCGCAGCCCCACCATGTTGTCCCATTGGTCCTGTTGCAGACCGGGCGCGAGCTGGTGCCTGATTGAATGCAAGGACCTTTCAATCAGCGGAGTTTGCGCAGATCGGGAGTTCCTGTGAGCAGGAAGTGAATGCCCCCACTGCTTATCACCGATTCCGCACCCTTCGCGATAACGTTATTCGGGAGTTGAGGGTCGGGCATCGGTAGATTGAGGAATGCACGCACTTCGTCCGCAAGGGCAGGGGCTAATTGAAGGGTGGTGAGAAACTCACAATTCACCGAAATCGTGGGATTTCCTCCTGTAACCATAAGGCCGGGCTGATTCCTGCGCGCCCAGTCTTCGATGCATCCCACCAAGGTTGCATATCCCATGGTCGGGAATTGCTTCCAGTAGTCAATTTCTTCGTCATACACGTCCCGGAAGATTACATAGGGGTAGGCGCGGCGGATGACCTGCTCATAGGCAGATGGGGATTTCTCGAGTCTGTTGGTGAGTTCAAACACATACTCGTGGTAACTGAGCGCGTCGATGCTGCTGTTTGGGTCTGAAGCGGTTCCGGTTGTGTCGATCCACGCGCGCTCCCTGACATTGTTTTTTTCGTCTGGAGATGCATTTTGAAGGACGGTTTGGCAGTGCTGGATAGCGGAAATGAGTCCGTCTTCAGGGAGGGCTTCCGGTAGTCCGTCCGGCATGGTCCCAAAAACCAGAAGGTGGGCCGCGGTGTAATGCAGTTCATCTTCGACTGACTGCGCCTGCAAACTTGGCAGGATTGCGATTGGGAGAAGGAGAACGGGAATGAATGAGAAAAAGCGGGATTTGATTGGCATATGAAGAGCATTTCATATGATCTATGCTCATGCGTCAAACTCTGTTGCTTTTCTTTCTGACGATCACTCTCTTCGCTTGTCCCACACCGGTTCTGCTGGGCCAACCCTCTGGCGGGCCGTATGGGCCGATACCACTGATCTACACTGTTCCTGATGCGAAGACGGTGTTCTATGTTGCTCCGGATGGATCTCCGACGGCGTTGGGATCCTCCATCGAAGATCCCACAACCATTGAAAGTGCAATCAAGCGGGCGGTTACCGGAGATGCGATTGTGCTGAGAAGCGGGACTTATCGCACCGGCGGCCTGCGGTTCAATCAGGGTATCGTGATTCAGCCCTACATGGATGAAGTCGTTGTGTTCAAGGGCACACGGGTGGCTTCGGGTTGGAAAGCGATGCCGGATGGACGTTGGAGTACCAGTTGGGATCGCTTGTTTCCGGCGGCTCCAGCGGATTGGTGGAGGGCGGAGTATCATGTGAATGACACTCCGTTACATCGTTTCAACTACGACATGGTTTTTGTGGACGATCAGAGGTTGGTAAGTGCGGGATCGGTTGAAACGGTTGATGCAGGTTCCTACCATATCGATTACGCCAATGGACTCGTGACCGTTGGGGTTGATCCATTCAAACATTTGGTTGAAATTACCGCTTTTGACAGTGCGCTTGTCCGCACGATGCGTGCGGTGAACGGAATGGAAAACGATTCACAGGGTCCCACGATCCGTGGAATCACGTTCACGCGTTATGCGCGTCTGGCATTGCTTGTGGAGGGAATTGAGCCCTGGCGTCCGATGGATCCGGCTGAGTTCGGCAAGGATGTGGTGGGAACCACGCTGGAGAACCTGACCTTATCGTATTGTTCGCGCGTGGCCGGTTATTTTCGTGGGGACCACCTCACCATACGCAATTGTCTGGTGTCGGACTGCGGAACCGAAGGGCTGTATGTGATCAATTCGGCTCATGTTCTTCTCGAACGAAACATGGTGACCCGGACCAACTCGCACGCCCCGATTGTTGGATATTATGCTTCGGCCGTAAAGATCTTCAATCAATCCCATCATGTGATTTGTCGGGACAATCTTATCATTGATAATCCTCATGCGAGCGGAATCTGGTATGATGTGGGCAATAATCACGGTCAGGTGCTGTCGAACTGGATTGAGACCACCAACGACGGCTTCTTTTTTGAGATTTCGGAAGGCGCGGTGTGTGCCGGCAATGTCTTTGTGGACTGCACTCCGGGAGTTCGCATTCTTAACAGTGCGGACGTTGGGGTGTATCAGAATTCATTCATCAACAGTTCAATTGAAGTGATTCGTGATCTCAGAAGCTCCGAGGCGGGCGACCATTTCGGATGGCATGCGAGCTCCGGACCCTCTGTTGCGGATCGTGACCGGCATGTTATCGCCAACAATCTTTTGCTATCCATGAAACCGGTTCCAGCCGGATTGATTCGGTATCGGGAGGGGGCCGGGGTTGAGAAGGTGGCCAAGGCTGCCCAGATTCAAACACTCGACGGCAATGTTTATGTTCGTCGTGCGCTTGGAACCCCGCTTTACACTAGCGGCGGAGCGGGCTATCCGCCTCCCCCCTGGCTTACGACACTGTCGGATTTGGCTGAGTTGCAGCGGGAAGGCGATGGATATGAAGCAAACGGGATCGACTATTCGGAATACACAGGTCCGGTGGTCTTAAGTCCTCAGCTCAAGCGCTTCGAGCTGCTTTCCTCGTTTCCAGGAAGCCATACAGGTGTTGCTCTGCCTCCTCATGTCCTCGAAATGCTTGGATGGGAAAAGGATACCGGGCCATTTCCAGGAGCGTGGTCTCCGGTTGCACGTTGATGGATAATAACACCAGATTGGGAGGTCCCGTTCTGGTTGTCATCCAACGGGTGGAAGCCCGCAGGGTTAATCCCTATACCTGAGGGCAAATCGAACTCCGGCATTCTTGGGTTGCAGAGAAAACCTCCAATCCAATTTATCCGATGAGTTGGGGCGGTTGTGCAGGTTTTCCGGACTTGTTTTTGGGCTGCTTGATTGGCGTTGCCTCATGCATGGGGGCCGGGGCACAATAGATGTCGGCATGAACCGGGGAGTCAACCGATCCAAGATAGTTGTAGCGCAGGCTCGTCGGTAGTCCGGCATTGAACCTTGAGAAGATTGCGCGTGGACCGTCCGAAATGAGCTTCACCTTCCGAAGCCGGCTTCGGATCCGGGAATCCGGAATCTGCATTCCGGGATTCATTCGATTCCGTCGACTGGGAGAGGTAAGCGAACGGAGCTCGGATGACGTTTGGGGGCTGATCTGCGATATGAACGCAGGAGACGGTACACGCGTCTATTCTGATGTGGTCTAGCTGATCAACTTTGGGATCGGATGCTGAAACGTGGCGTCCGGGCTGAAGATACAGTCATGGTGAGCGAACTTGACCGGTGCGGGAAAAGATGACAGTTTCCGCACCGCTGGCGATGGGCCACAATGAAAATGTTATGAGTAAGAACAAGACGATTTTGGTGACTGGGGGATCCGGATACATTGGTTCGCACACGTGTGTGGCTTTGATGGAAGCCGGGTATAACGTGGTGGTGATCGATAATCTATCCAACTCAGAAGCTTGGGTGGTGGATCGGGTCGGCGAGATCTGTGGTCGCAAGCCTGAGTTCTGTCAGATCGACCTGCAGGACCGCATAGCCGTGCAACAGTTTTTCAAGGATCACCGATCGCTGGATGGAGTGATCCATTTTGCCGCGTCCAAGGCGGTGGGTGATTCGGTCGCCAATCCTTTGAAATACTATCGAAATAACCTCGGTTCTCTTGTAAATCTTCTGGAAGGAGTTTTGGAGAATGGGATTGAATCGGTGGTCTTTTCCTCATCCTGCACCGTTTATGGCCAGCCGGATGAGCTTCCGGTTACGGAAGATGCGCCGATCAAGCGGGCCGAATCGCCCTACGGAAACACAAAGCAGATCTCGGAGGAAATATTGGCAGACACGCAGGTCGCCCATCCGGATCTTCAGGTCATCGCTTTGCGCTACTTCAATCCCATTGGAGCTCATCCTTCCGCCCGAATCGGTGAGCTTCCGAGGGGAGTGCCGGATAACCTGATTCCGTATGTCACCCAGACCGCAGCCGGGCTCAGGAATAAACTGCGGGTTTTCGGCAGTGACTACTCTACGAGAGATGGCTCCTGCATCCGGGACTACATTCATGTGGTGGACTTGGCAGAAGCTCACGTTGTGGCGATGGATCGTTTGCTCAATAGATGGAATGCCGACTCACTCGAAGTGTTCAACCTGGGAACCGGAACAGGGGTCTCCGTCCTGGAGGTGATAGCGTCCTTTGAAAAAGTGAGTGGCAGGAAGCTGCCATATGAAATCACGGCAAGGCGCCCCGGGGACATCGAGCAAGTCTGGGCCGACACATGCAGGGCGAACGAGGTCCTCGGGTGGACTGCAAAACGGAGTTTGGATGATGCGCTTGAGTCGGCTTGGCGTTGGGAGTGCGCGTTGAGGGGAATCGATAAAGCGTAACGCTTTTCGGGTAAGCAGATGCTCTCAGCTATCCGGGATGCACCGGACTCCCGTCACTTCGAATCCCTGTCCAGACTGGCTCCGGATTCAGGAGGTTTGGCAGGAATCGAGAACCGTATGCAGCAGCCATCCGTGTAGGAAGGATCCATCCATATTTCGCCACCGTGGATCTCCACGATATCCCGGCACAGAATCAGGCCGATTCCAGTGCCGGATGGCTTCGTTGGGTTGGAGTCATTCCCCGTGAAGAGACTTCGACTGATGTCCGGGCTGATTCCGGAACCGTTGTCGGCTACACAAAACTCAAGCTCATTTTCCGACGGTGTCACTCCAATCGAAATATGGCCACCGGGAGGTGTGAACTTAATCGCATTGTTGATGAGATTGCGAATCGCCATGGTGAGCAGTTGAGGATCCGCGATGAACTGAAGCGAATCGTGTTGTTCTGATCGTGTAATCGTGATCGATTTCTGGCATGCGATGCTGCGGTAAATCTCGAAGGCTGGACGAACAACGTGATGAACCTGGATGGGTGCGGGATGAAATGGGAGTCTCCCCCGTTGCGACACCGACCAATACAGCAAATTCTCAAGTAGTTCGAAGATTGCGCGGGAAGTTATGTGGATAAACTCGATGTATTCCCGTTTCTCCTTTTCTCCAAGATTATCCCATTTGTTATGAAGCAATTCCGAAAATCCGAGAACTGAATTGAACGGGTTCTTGATGTCGTGCGCGAAAATCGAGAACAGACGATCCTTGGTCTGATTGAGCTGAATCAAGCTTTGGTTTTGTTCTTCGATTTCCCGTTGTTTGGCCGTTAAGAGACGATTGGAGGAGTCGAGTTCCCGGGTGCGATCGAGGATCTTCAGTTCTAGCTGCAGCTGGTGATGCCGGTAGCGGAAAATGCGCCACTGCACGATGATGAGTAACAGTGCGCAGACGATAGCGATGGCGAGCAAACGGCCCTGCCATTTCTGCCAAAAGGGAACCCGAATAGAGAAACCGAAGGAGGTGGATTCCGGATTCCAGATCCCATCCTTGTTCGCCACTCTGACCTCAAATTTGTAGGATCCGGGTCTGAGGTTTCTGTAGTAGGCGATACGGAGCGGTCCGGATGCAATCCAGTCGCCATCCACTCCTGATAGTCGGTATTCGAAGTTCAGTTGCTTGTTTTGCCGGTACCATGGTGCCGTGAATTCGAATTGCATGTTGGTAACCCGACTTGGGAGAATCGTGTTGGGATGATCCGGAGGCAAGGACTTAAGCATTGCGGGGTGGTGTTGCTGTTGATCGTCCGGATTCCGATACGACACGCAAGTGATGAGAGGAACAGGCAGTGAGGTTTCGTTGGTGTAGTGACGCGGACGAACCCGCGTGAAGCCATTTATCCCACCAAAGAGCAGGTCGCCATCTGACAGTCTGAGGCATGCCCAACGTCCGAAGCGCGGGTCGTGAATACCGTCGAGCAATCCGAAATGGGTGGTGGATTGGTTTGCTGGATCATAGCGGGCCAAGCCCCGGTTTGTGCTGATCCAGATTGCTCCGGAATCATCATCCTGGAATCCGTAGACAGAATTTCCCGGCAGGTTTCTGGAAATCGGGTGGTTGACGAAACTGTTTTGCATCGGATCATAGACGTTGATGCCGCCTCCGTTAGAGCCGATCATGATGAGTCCCTGTTTGTTTTCCCAAACGCAATTGAGCGAGTTGGTGTTCAATGATGGCCGATCGGGAGTATGGGTGTAGTGCTCGATTTTTCCGGTGGTGGGGTTGAGTCGGTCCAGCCCCGCAACCTCTGATGAGATCCAGATAAAGCCGGAACTGTCTTCGAAAAGGTAGGATATCGGAGACTCGGTTATAGTGGATGGATCTCCCGGCGTGTGGGTGTAGCGGATGAATTGATCATTGGCCTCATCGTATCGGCAAATTCCGTTGGCCCATGTGGCGATCCATATTTCTCCGTTTTTGGTTTCGAGGATGTGAAATACACTGTTGTCATTGAGCGAATACGGATCATCCGGATCGTTGCGGTAAAGGTGGCTTTCTCCGGTTGAAGGATCAAATCGGACAAGACCTTCCATCCACGTACCGATCCAGATCCTTTTTTTCCGGTCGATGGCGATCGAAAGCGTTTTGTCAGATGGCAGATGGTAGGGTGGGTCATTTTCCCGGAATGCCGTGAAGCTTTCGGATTGAGGGCAGAAAACGGTGAGTCCGCCCCCGTCGGAGGTTACATGAATGCGACCGTTGAAATCCTCAGCGAAGGCGGATACAGTCGGATTATTGGAGTCATTGCTGTCGCGAAGCGAAACCGGAGAAAAAAGGGATTCGCGCAGATCCGTCCACCAGAGCCCGGCATATCGTGTCCCTAACCAGAGGATTTCGTCATGGATGATCGGAGAGGCGGACAATATGCTGTCGCCGATGGAAAACGTGTTTCCGGCCTCCGGTGCATAGCGGCTCAATGTGCCACTTTGAGGCTTGTAGACATGAAGTCCGTTGTCGGATGCGATCCAGATGCGTCCCTGTGCATCTTCAATCGAACCGTAGGCCAAAGGATTTCCAAGCGCGAGCGGAGATCCTTCAGCCGGAAAATGCAGGGATTCCCCCGTATCAGGATGAAAACGGATGACCCCATTTGAGTAGGTGGAGATCCAAAGATTCCCGATCGAGTCTGAACCGATGTGATAGACCAGTCCGAGATCTTTGGATGGAAGGCCCAATTGTGTACCATCGACGGTTTCGAAGGTTCCCATGCTGCGGTCAAAGCGAAGCATCCCCTGTGTGGTTCCGATCCACGCAGTGTGGGCGTCATGAATCCGGATACAGCGGATGCGTTGCCATTCCGCTGGGAATGAGCCGGGATCGGATGGATCGTGTTCAAAAAAGCGGTAGTCTCCTGTGTCCGGATTCCAGATGCCCAACCCTTGGTAGGAACCGAGCCACAGGTTTCCGGCCTCATCGATTTCAATCGCGGTTGCGAGGTTTCCAAATCGATCGCTTGGACGTGAGTCCTCCAGAAATGGATCATGAAAAGTTCCGGCATCCACGTCCATTCGGAAGATTCCTTCCTGAGTGGCGATCCATAAGTTGCCCCTATCGTCCTCCCGGATCGCGTGGATGTAGCTAACCCGCATCCCATCCGGCTTTTCCCAATGGTAGGATTTAACCTGATGCCCGTCGAAGCGGTTCAGTCCATTTTGAGTGCCGGCCCAGATGAAGCCTTTGCTATCTGCATAAAGACAAAGGACGGTTGAGTTCGAGAGTTCAACATCCTGAGGCAGCGGGTAAAAGCGCCGGACCGCCTCCTGCGCATGGATCAGGTATCCTCCCACCAATCCCGAACATCCGATCAGGAGATAGGCAAACAACCTGACTTTGGCGATCATTTTGGAGAAGGGAAAAGAGGAATGAAACCGGAATCGCAAGCCCCGATCCGCGCGGATCTGGAGCATGGGACTAGGCGTGCACTAGAATTGTGCGTTTTGGAAGATCGAGACTGCGGGTTTTCTGAAGCAACGAGATGGCTTGCCGGGATAGTGCGGTTCCTTTGGGCATCAGCATAGCGCCCGAAGGATAGCGGAGATCCTCTGCCAGAACTTGACCGGGGCTGATCTCATCCAGGTTTACTTCACGGGTCTTTGGCGGCAGAGAGAGCCTCGGGTTGGCTTCGAAAAACAGCGCGACCGCGTCCGGCCAGAAGGCACTGCCCATCCGTTCCCGGATGATTTCCAGACTGGCTTCGCGGGATTGCGGGCTTTCCGCGTAGGCGACCGCCACCGCGAGGTAGCGGGCTGCGAGCGGAATTTGTGGCCCAGCCAGCCCATCCGGGAAACCCTGTCCGTCCCAACGTTCATGTGACGAGCGAATCACCAGACCGACTTGTTCAAAATTCTGAAATCCGGAAGCGTAGAGCTGGGCATAGATTGGAAGGTTGTGAAAGACCTCAAGGTCGTCCCGTCTGAGAACCTGCGGTGATTCGATGAATCGGCGCAGTTGGGACTCTTCGATGCCGATTTTCCCAAGCGTGGTGAGGTAGGAAGCCATACGCAGATGAAAGGCTTCCTTCTCAGGAATCTTGCCAGTCGCGGCCATGGCTTGGCATACGCGTACGATGGTGGATGCTTCGCGTCCGAGAGTCGGGCTCAGGTTGTGGAGGATACGGATGGCCAGGTCGAGAGCACGTTCGAGATTCTCGTCGGCTCGTTCAAAAGTCATTTCCCTTTCCGAGAGCTGTTTGGTGAGGATTGCATTTTGCTTGGCCAGTTCATCGCAGGTTTGCCTGAGGCTTGAATTGGTCTCGCGTGTCTGTTCCTCCAGAATCGCATTCTTGGATACCAGTTCGAAGCGATGAATCGCGTTTTTTACCGTAGCGAGCAATTCCTCCCGGATCCAAGGTTTGGCAATGAAGCGGAAAATCTCACCTTTGTTGATGGCATCCACGACAACTTTAAGCGTTAGCACTCCGGTTATGAGGATGCGACTGGCTCTCGGCTGGATGTGCTGGGCCTGTGAGAAAAACTCGAGACCGGTCATTCCCGGCATGTGGTGATCCGAAATGATGACCGCAAACTCTTCCCGCTTCAGAATTTCCAAAGCGTCGAAGGGACTGGTGGTTCTTACGATCCGGTACCCCTCCGGGATCAGAGACTCGGCAATGGCGAGCAAGACGATTTCCTCATCATCCACGATAAGAATGGGAGTCGAAGCGTTAGGCATGGCAATTTCTTATGAAGCATTCTTTTCTCCAGACCAAACCAAATCCTCCAATTTCTGCATTAAGGACGATGGATGGGCGGATGGATCCAGAACCACCTCCACCGCATTGATGGATTCGATGGGTAGGTCATCTGGATTTTTGCCCAGCGGGATCAGTGCAAGGGGAACTCCCGGGTAGCTCAGATGCACAGAACCGCAGATCCCGGGAACCGATGCCGGGTCATCCGGTCCGATGATCACGACCAGCCGCGGGGGCTTGGGGCATTCCGGAAGGTATCGCATCAGGCGTTCAATGCCGTCAAAAACGATCACTTCCCATTTGTGTGAGCGAAGCTGCGCAATCAGGTCAAATTGGGAAACATCGGTGTCGGATACCACTATGATCAGGGGCCGTTGTTCCTCTTCCGGCATTGGAGTCGATGGAATCTCAGGCATGCCTATGTGATCCTCGGTGAAATCGGCTTCGGGAATAAACATATGGAATGCGGTGCCTGTGCCTTCCTGTGTGGAAAAATCGATTTCGCCGTGGAACGACCGAATGATACGCTGGACGTTGTAGAGTCCGAATCCGGATCCTTTGTGGATTTCCTTTGTGGTGAAAAACGATTGGAAGATCCGGTTTCGGTGAGCAGACGGAATCCCCGAACCGTTATCCTCGAACACGATTTCGATTCCGGGGCGGGAGCTGCGACGTGCAGGATGTTGACATCCCTCAAGCGTATTCCTATCAGCCTCAATCCTGTGGCTTCGGATTGTGATCACTCCGGGCTTGTCGAGCGCATCCTTCGCATTCATTGCGAGGTTCAGCAACACTTGTCGAAACTCCACGTCGTCGATGTAAACCGGGATTTCAGTACCCGTGAGTTCCAGATTTATCCGGGTCCCCTTGGGGAAGATCACTCGAAGAAGATCCACCTGATCCTGAATGAGTTTCTCGGGATCATGGTAGCTTTTTTGACCCGAAACCTCGCGGTTGAGATCAATGATACGGCGAACGAGATGCCGTGCCTCCATCGAACTTTTTTTTATCTGCCCAAGGCCCTCATACATCCGGTCTTCCGGACTCATGGAAGCATGGTACAGTTCGCTGAGAGCATAGATTCCAGCCATCACGTTGCTGAAGTCGTG
Source organism: Opitutales bacterium (assembly GCA_033813415.1). Taxonomy (GTDB): domain Bacteria; phylum Verrucomicrobiota; class Verrucomicrobiia; order Opitutales; family JAFGAQ01; genus JAFGAQ01. The sequence goes on from JAPXRV010000070.1 coordinate 18,200, forward strand.
CACCAGCCCCGCGGTAAGCATGGCCAGGCTTTCCTTCCATGCCGAGCTGGTGAGCTTGCGCTCGGCGATGATCTGGCGGGTGGTATCCAGCCAAACCCCTTCGTATCCCAGTAGAATTCCAGACTCGGAGTAGACCGGAGAACGCACGTCAGTCAGGTAGGCAACTGAACCGTCTTTCGGGCGCCTTACCCGATACTGCAGCGTGAACGAACTGCGGTTCGATGCGTGCTTGCGGAGCTCGCGCACAAAGAAATCACGGTCTTTTTCGTAGATGAGAGAAAGGAATTGAGATCCGCTTTTCAGCAGCCTTTGGATTGGAAACTCGAGCAGTTTTTCGAAACTTGGGCTGATGTAGTCGAAGGATAGATCGGTGCGTTGGGTGAAAAACACGCCGGGAAAGTGTCGCATGTAGCTTTCCAGCCTTGATTCTGCGCGCTGTAGCCGGAGATACATTTTTGAGATGCCATCAGGCTCCTGCAATATTTGCCCCAGCGGAGTGGATGCCGATATGTCCGGAATCCGGTGGATGTCGCAGATGTAACCCGGCCCGGCAGGTGAATCAAGGTGCGAGATCGAAACCCGCACCGGACTCGAACCAATTCTGGCTCCAAATTGTAAGCTGGATCCGCATTCCGGAAGAAGAATGTCGGGAAGTGCCGGACCATCCGGAGTCCATGGTTGAAAGACACCCTTGATCGCCATCCCCGAATGGGGACCATCCCATCCATCAAAGATGGAGGAAGCGGAAGCATCCCACGCACAGATGTTTCCATCGGAATCGATCAGGAGGTGACA
>JAPXRV010000071.1:0-18846 GCA_033813415.1 Opitutales bacterium
ACCTAGATGATCCTTACAAAAACTATGAATAAATGGTATAACAAGACAGGTGTGTGGAATGCCGAGATCGCTCCGCTCACTCGGCATCCCACCCTTTGACGTTAGAGAGGAAATAAACAAGATCATGTTTTTCGGTAAACCATCACCCAAAGCCCCACCCTACGACCGCTTGGACCGAATTGAAAAAAAGCTGGATTTGATCATGGATCATCTCGGACTTGTGCCGCCAAAGCCGGATTACGAAAACGAAATCAAGGAATTGAAAAGGAAAGGGAATCAGATCCAAGCCATCAAACGCTATCGGGAAATCACCGGAGCGGGACTCTTCGAAGCCAAGAATTACGTTGATCAATTGTAAGTATCTGGTATTGACTCTTCCCATCCGAGCCGAAATGAAGTCCTCACCCCAAACCTCTAACGAGCCGGTGGTATCAACTCCGTTCCGCGCTGCGCGCTCCACTCCGTGATACACCTCAACGTTAGCCGTCATGCGCCGTTTCGTATCCATCATCGTTTTGTGTTTCTGCGTCGGCTGCGCCACATCACGTCCCATCATCAGCGACGAAGTGGACCAGGCGATTACGGATTCATTCTCGTTTCGTCGCGTCCACGCCATCAGCCCGACACGAGCACGCTGGTTCGTCGATGGGAGCGCCGGCCCATATCCAATTATCTACGTTGGCTTCGATGAGGGCACGCATTACACTCGTTCAGCCACACTGCGAGTTCGAGAGCACGGTGTTATCGAGCGGCAGGAGATGAGAGACGACGGCGAGTTGATATGGATTCCCGACAGATGATGAAGCCCAATCGGGTCCCCGGGACTGATTGAGGTATTAGCTCAAACAGCCAAGGGTCCGTACAGGGCGGTTCCGATCAGACACGGGCTTTAGGCCCGTAGTGAAGACGAATCCAGATGGCTCTGAGATCGGGAACTCCCTGAGATTCCAACCAGCGGTTGTTGAGTGCGATTTGGGCTCCGCCTATACGTGTCTCATCTTGACGTTTTAACGTTTTAGCGTAAGATCTGTGATCATGAAAAGGGCTACAGTGTACTTCGAAGAGGACCTTCACACAGCTTTGAAAATCAGAGCAGCCGAGGTTTCTACATCCGTGTCGGATCTCGTGAATGAAGCGATCAAGGAGGTTTTTGCAGAAGATCTCGACGACCTCGAAGCATTTGAGGAGAGAAAAAATGAAGAAGCTATCGACTTCGAATCGTTTCTGAAACAGATGAGAAAAAATGGCAACCTATAGAATCGAAATTCTGAAGTCTGCCGCCAAAGAGTTGGAAGAAATTGGGAAAAGGGATCAGGAGCGGATCGTCGAAAGGATCCGAAGCCTGGCATCCGATCCTAGACAATCAGGAACGAAAAAGTTGTCCGGTGCGGAGAAATACAGGATTCGGCAAGGAGATTACCGCATCTTGTATGAAATCAAAGATGAAGTCGTAACTGTGGTCGTTGTTCGAATCAGACATCGACGAGAGGTCTACAGAAAATAGTTGTCAGTCGAATCCGGTCCCCGGAATACTGATTCAGGTATCAGCTCAAACAGCCACGGGTCAACCCGGGCGATTTCTGTTAATCACACGTTCCGCTACGCCGCCAGCCCGATGTTCCAGCCATCGGAAGAACTCTCGATCGGGCAGATTCATTCGCTGTTCAACTGACACTCTTTCACTATCCCCCCATCCAACCATGCCTGTATCCGCAGTATTGGAAACACGGAAGATCCCCACCTACGGCTTGGGGCTCCCGGAGAAAAACCCGCTGTTTTTCGAGAAGCGAGTCTATCAGGGCTCGTGCGGAAAGGTTTATCCCATTCCGTTTATCGATAAGGTCTATCAGGACAATCCCCCGACTCCGGTGGAATACCAGACCGCCCGGCTGGAGAACGAATACCTCCGCCTCGTGATGCTGCCGGAAATCGGTGGCCGGATCTTTCTGGGTCAGGACAAGAGCAATCGCGACTGTGACTTCTTCTACCGGCAGGATGTCATCAAACCCGCGTTGGTTGGACTGGCCGGGCCATGGATATCAGGCGGGGTCGAGTTCAATTGGCCGCAGCACCATCGACCGGGCACCTGCCTTCCCACAGATGTGGTGATCGAGGCCGGGGAAGGCGGGGCTTTCACGGTGTGGATGAGTGAGCACGATCCATTGAATCGCCTGAAGGGAATGCATGGCGTCCGCATCCGGCCGGAAAGCTCCCTGATTGAATTGCGGGCGCGCCTCTACAACCGCACAGCTCATCGCCATACCTTTCTCTGGTGGGCCAATGTCGCGGCAAGAGTGCACCCGCACTACCAAAGCTTTTTCCCAACAGATGTCCACTATGTTGCCGACCATGCCGTACGGGCGATGTCATCCTTTCCGATCGCCAATGAGCATTACTACGGGGTGGACTATGGCAAGCGCCCGGGAGCAAATGATCTCACCTGGTATCAGAATATCCCGGTACCCACCAGTTACATGATTTGCCAGACCGGACAGGATTTCTTCGGCGGATACGACTACACCGCCGAAGGAGGATATGTTCATGTCGCGGACCGCCACATCAGTCCGGGGAAGAAACAATGGACGTGGGGCAATCACGCATTCGGCTGCGCATGGGATCGCGAACTCACCGACAACAATGGCCCCTATGTTGAACTCATGGCCGGAGTGTACACAGACAATCAACCAGACTTCAGCTACCTGGCTCCCTACGAAACAAAAACCTTTTCCCAATACTGGTGGCCCTACCGGAAACTCGGACCAGTTCAACAAGCCACCAAGGATCTGGCGATTCGACTGGTCGTTCGCGAGGACGGCACCATCGACCTCGGAGTCGCGGCCTCGCGCAGACTGGAGGATCTCCGTGTGGAACTTCGCGAGGGTGATCGCAGACTGCTCGAGGTAAACATCGATGTGGCACCCGGAGATCCGTGGATGTGCGGGGAAATCCTCAACCTGGTTGGCGAAAACCCAGCTGCACTCCATTGCAGGGTGACCCAATCCGATACTCTCGTGATCGAATACCGTCCCACCGGGAATGAAAATCAGACCCGCGACCGGCAACTCGCTACCGAGCCACCGCTCCCGGATCAAATCCACTCTTCCGACGAACTCTACTTCACAGGAGAGCACCTCGAGTTGAACCGTCACCCGACACGCTATCCGGAGCTATATTGGGAGGAAGCTTTACAGCGCGACCCCATGGACGTCCGCTGCAACATTGCCCTTGGAAAACAAAAACTCGGCCGCGGGTTGATGGATGCGGCATCGGAGCATTTCATGACGGCAATCCGGCGGCTCACATTCCGGCACCCGAACCCCGACACCGGCGAAGCCCATTACTATCTCGGGCTCACCCTGCGCTACCAGGACCGTTACGAAGAAGCCTACCCGCTTATCTACAAGGCCACATGGGATGATGGATTCCGGGCACCCGCCTACTATGAACTGGGATGCCTTGATCTTCGATACAACCGACTGGAGACGGCGCTTGCCCATCTGGACGCATCTCTCGAAACCAACGCAACGAGCAACAAGACCCACATCGCAAAGGCGATTTGCTTGCGAAAAATGGGTCATACTCGGCACGCGCGGGAGGTAATCCAGCAGTTGCTCAAAACAGACCCGCTCGACCATTGGGCACTGGCGGAATGGAACCATCACGCAAAAGGAAATGCCCAACTCTCTCCGCTCAGTCGCAACGATGCGCAAACCGCTCTCGATGTCGCCTTTGACTACGCGGACTGCGGTTGTTTTGGGGAAGCGATCGAGCTGCTGAATAACCACCATGCGGATCCCGTGACTGCAGTCCATGTGCCCAATCCCATGGAACGCAGTCAGCTCACTCACTACACGCTGGCGTGGCTCAAAGCAGCCACAGGCGATCCAGTCTTCGCGCGCGAACTCCTCAGGAAAGCCCGTGAGCTTCCCGCAGACTATTGTTTTCCGTCCCGCCTGCATGAAATGCGGGTCTTGGAATGGGCACTCTCCCAGCCTGGCCATGATCGAAACGCAGCCTATGGACTGGGCAATTTCTATTACGACAAAAAACGACACGAGGAAGCCATCACCGCATGGGAATTGGCTCGCGAAGCGGATAACACGCTGGCTCCCATACACCGCAACCTCGGCATCGCCTACTGGAATATCCGAAGGAACGGAGGTGCTGCACGCGCCAGTTACGAGCGGGCATTGAAACGCAACCCCATCGACTCGCGATACGTCGCGGAGATGGTCCAACTCTGTTCGAAACTCGGCGATCCGGCACCATCGCGGCTCGCATTCCTGGAAAGCAAACTGAATCTCGTCTTGGAGCGCGATGATGCGACAGTGGAACTGGCAAGCCTCTACAACGGGACCGGTCAGCCGCAAAAGGCTCTGAACCTGCTCACCTCACGCAGCTTCCACCCGTGGGAAGGCGGCGAAGGCAAGGTCCTGCGTCAATACACCACCGCCCACCTGCTGCTTGGCAAGCGAGCACTGGACGATGGGGATGCGGAGAAAGCACTGGAGCATTTCGAGCTCGCGATGAATACCCCCGATCGCCTCGGCGAGAAATACCACATGCTGCAGGCAAAAGCAGATGTCAGTTTCTGGAAGGGAAAGGCACTCCATGCGCTGGGAAAGCCATCTGCGGCACGCGAGCAGTTTGAGCTCGCGGCGAATGAATCCGGCGATGTCCTCGGCATGGCCGTCACCGAGTTCTCTGAACTGACTTATTTCAAGGCATTGGCCATGAGGGAACTCGGACGCGACGAGGAATCCAACGCAGTGTTACGCGCCATGGCAGCCTGGGCAAAATCCGAAATGGAAAAACCGGCCAAAATCGATTACTTCGCCACCTCTTTGCCCAACCTCCTTGTCTTCGAAGAAGACATCGAAGCCGTCAAAAATGCCCGTATGCGTCATCTGCTTAAGCTATGCGGCGGGATATAGCCGCCCTTACCGCCTCCACCTTCCATGCTATTCTCCTCGGTAGTGGAACCCGCAACCGCACCGTCTTCTTCAAGGGATTCAAAGAAACAAGATAAATCCATCATCCAATCGCCTGCCTGTCTCACAACCAATAGTCTAGTTACCAAGGAAACGGGCTGAGACTCACCCGCCGGAAACCGGCACCAACCGTTTGATCCAGGCCTGTCTTGGACGATCCCGGTACAAGGCCACATAAATCAGTCCGTCGGGACCCGTTACCACATCCCGGATTCGCCCCTGACCCTTCAATATAACTTCATCAAGCATCACGACACCGTCGTCCATCTCGATACGGTGGAGCTGTTCAGAAACAAGCCCACCGGCAAAAAGACACCCTCTCCAATCCGGAAAGACCTCACCGGTGTAGAAGGTGATACCACAAACCGCGATGGATGGGGTCCACTGGTGAACAGGTTGCTCCATCCCGGGCATGCTTGTTTTATCCGTGATCGGATTCCCATCGTAATTGATCCCGTAAGTAACCAAGGGCCAGCCATAGTTGAGTCCCTTCCGAACCAGATTCAGCTCGTCTCCGCCCCGGGGGCCATGTTCCGCAATCCACAAATCTCCATTCACGGGATGCAAAACCATCCCCTGGGGATTGCGGTGCCCCATACTCCATATGGACCTCAACTCCCCTTCTCCCCGGAAAGGATTGTCATCCGGAATCCTGCCATCGTCATGCAAACGATGAATTTTCCCGGCCGGAGAAGACAATTCCTGAGCCATCTCCATTCTACCCCGATCCCCAACACCAAAAAACAGAAAACCATCGCGGATGACGATCCTTGTCCCGAAATGGTGATGAGGAGACGTGTGGGTTCGTGCGGGAGCCCGGTAGATCAGCTCCTGATCCACCCATCGTTCGCCGCATATTCTGCCTCGCACCACCGTCGTCATTCCGGCCGGCCTCCCTCCTTCGAAAACTCCACTGTGCTCACTGAAACCAAGGTAGATCCATCCGTTTGACAGGTAGTCCGGATGCGGCGTTACTGCAAGCAAACCACCCTGTCCGACCGCCCAAACACCCGGAGTCCCTTGGATCACCTCCTCTACCCCGCTGGTATGCCGATGCATCAACTGGCCGGAACGCAGAGTATATAGGAGACTACCATCGGGCAGAAAAGCCACACCCCATATCACGTCAGAGGCCTCAAGCACGGTCTCCAGACGGAAACGATGCGTTCCGGAGTCCAGAACGCCATCATTGAAAGCTTCATCGGAAAGGGACGCACGCATCTCCGGGGTGAGCACAGCTGTCTGCCGGATGAGGCGCACCATCTCCTGGATCTCACCTGCACTCAATTGCAGGGAATAACCCGGCATGCCCTCATCGGGGAGCCCATCCGCGATGACCCGTGCAATTTCCTCGTCACTGCTTCCAAATTTCCAGACTCCAGTAAGAAGGGATCCTCCATTGCCTCCATCCATGCCCGCTCCATGACAAGAAGCACAATACTGCAGGTAAAGATGGCGAGCACCCCGGGCCGCCTCCACACCCAAGCCCGAAGAAACCCCACCCAAGAACAAAAGAAGCGATCCAATCAACGAAAACAAGGAGCATAATCTGATTCCGCCAGACACCCGATCATTGTGAACGTATCCATTGTATCTCATACTCTGTTTCCTTTCTCATTGCCTGCGCAATCCGACTCCACCCAAACAGGATCGATCATAGTAGTCGCGGGATGCCCCGAAAATCCATAGCGGAAGGTCTGCAGCTTGGAAACAAGCTGATCTACCGCCACTCTCCCGATGACGTCGTGCAACTGGCACACCCCGCCCCATGACATGGTCCGCTCGTCCGCATCCACACTGACAAATCGGCAGCGCCGGCCGTTGAGACGTTCCATCCTTTCAGTGGCCGCATCCAGATTATTCCAATTGCTCATCAGCACATCAAGCTGATGCTGGGAGGCCCAACGCGCCACTTTTTCCACCAGACTTCCGGGCACTTCGTTTGAACCAAAAATGTAGACAGGAATGGCCAGATCGGCAGGCATCTCCATCGATCCGAGATAGTATCCGGCGGTAAACAGGTGCCGGTTCTGCTGTTCATCCCGGTCACTCACAGCAAGGCCGATACGAACCGGCTCATCATTGTTGAGGTGCTGCATTGCCAGACGGATGGACTCGAGTTGGTTAGGGACCACTGTGTCGAAAGCCAACTCGGAGGGATAGAGATCAATCTTCACGACAGAAAGACTGCTCCAGTCCATCGAAATGCGTAGAGGATACTTGCGCAGACTTCCAAGGATCACACCCCGGATTCCCCTCGCCCGGATTACCTTCTCAAGGGATGCCCCATCCCGATAGTCCCGACCGAACCAAAACACCTCCAGCTTGTATCCCAGCTCGGCAGCCCGCAGGCGGGCACCTTCCACCTGCCTGCGATGGACATGGGACGCCTCATACTCAGACTTGTCGTTAAGGTTGATCACAAAGGCGATCACATTTGCGCCATAGGTTCGCCCGATCTCCTTGCGATAGGCAATTAACGAGCTCAGCATCGGGTCGGGCACATAGCCAAGTTCCCGGGCCGTGCACTGCACCTTCTCACAGGTCTCCGCTGGGATGCGGGGGTGATTGCGCAAAGCCAGAGACACCGTGGACTGGTGGAGCCCAAGCTTCACTGCAATGTCCTTCATAACGACCCGGCGCTTCGAACCCATAATTCACTCCCCGCGTGTGGATGAACACAGCCTATCGCAAGTATTTCCCTGCTGTCAAAGCCAGAACTATCGGTCTTGAGGATCAATACCCGCGGAGCCATCAACACCTTGTTTCAGATTGACCCTGACGGCCATCCGACTCACCCTTTTGTCTTCCATGCCTGCTTCAGCCCATTCGCAGCGTATCATCCGGTTTTGCCTCGACTACCCGGCATCCATCGGCTGGGGACATGGGGTCCGGTGCTCCACAATCGCCCATGAACTCCTGTCCCGGGGTTGTCATGTGGAACTCCTGACGACCACCCCAGATACCCCCCCTGACATGTGGGGTCGTGAGTATCCCGCTACCGTCCATATCCCGACATGGGAATACGCGCCGCCTCATGCGGGATGCGACGCATGGGTGATCGATCATTACGCACTTCGGAGCGGACATCCATTTTATGATACCCTGATCCAAAACCGCCAATCCGTGCTCGTGATAGATGACATCCCCGCTCCGTCATCTATGGAAAATGCCAGCGGGGTGATCAACCCGAACCCCTACGCAAAACCATCGGACTATCCAGCCAAACCCGCTGTCTGCGGTCCCTCATTGGCACTGATCCGCTCGGGATTCCATGCCCCGGAGGCGATCCCCGGGATCAAAGACCGGCTCCCCCCGGAATTCCTTGTGATGATTATGGGAGGCAGCGACCCAAGCCATGTTGCTGTGCGTTCATGGGAATGGATAAAGAATAAGAACTGGGACCCTCCTCTACCCATTGTATTCGTGAATCCGCCATTCCAGATTCCGGAATCCAGCATTCACATCTCCACCAGACCACTGGATGCACCCGGACTATCATGGCTATTTGACAGGGCATCCGCCGTCATCTCAGCGGCTGGAAGCACGCTCTGCGAGATCGCGTTCTGCAATACCCCTTTTGTTGCGGTCAAGGTGGCTGACAACCAAACGCTCACGTGCAAGTTCGCCGAAGACATCTGGGACATGCCAGTGCTGTATCCGGACTCGTTTGTTCCGGATGAACTGAACCGGGCGCTTTCCCGAATCACCATGGGGAACTCCAACGCAAGAAAACATGCATTCAACCCTCCGGTGGATGCGGGCGGGCCCGGCCGGGCCGCTGATTTCATACTCCGGCAAACAAGCTGAGTCTTGCACTGGATGACGGACTTTGTCGGAATCACACGTAAAGTATGCCCATGAGCCACACCAACATATACGATCCGGACCTCCCTCAGTGGGTCGAAACACTCAAACAGTGGCAGCAACCGGCCTTCCGTGCCAAGCAGATATGGAATGGGCTCTACAGACAGTATTGGAGCCAGCCGGAGCAGTTCCTTCAGCTTCCCGCTCCTCTCCGACAGAAACTCGAGGAGTCTTTTGATTTCAAGGTTATCGAACCTGCTCTCACACTGGATTCAAGCGATGGACAAACCCGCAAAACACTTTTCCGCCTTCATGATGGGCGCCAGATCGAAGCCGTCCTGATGCGCTATGAAGATCGCCGGACCCTTTGCATATCCACTCAGGTGGGTTGCGCCATGGGATGCACTTTCTGTGCAACCGGTCAGATGGGATTCAAACGGCACCTCAGCAGCGGAGAAATCGTTGCGCAGGTCATCCACTACGCCCGGGTCTTGAGGGAAAGCAACGAGCAGGTGACCAATGTAGTGGTCATGGGCATGGGTGAACCGTTTCACAACTACGACAACACGCTTGCCGCAATCGATCGGCTCAACCACCCCGATGGCTGCAACCTGGGAGCCCGTCGCTTCACAATCTCCACTTCGGGCCTGATCCCCGCCATTCAGAGGTTCGCATCCGAAAAAAGACAGATCAACCTCGCGATATCCCTTCACGCCTCGGTCGACGAGGCCAGAAGCGCTGTTATGCCAGTGAACCGGCGCTACCCGATCGCCGATCTCATCAATGCTTGCCGTGAATACGTGGAGGCAACCGGTCGGCGGGTCACCTTTGAGTGGGCGCTCATCCATGGAGTCAACGACACTCCCGCCGAGGCCTCAAGACTCGCGGCGCTGCTCAAGGGTCTACTGTGCCACGTCAACGCGATTCCGCTCAACCCGACAGAAGGTTTTGACGGTAAATCCACCACCCATACGCGGGCCGAAACCTTTCGTGAGATTCTCGAGAACGCAGGAATCCCGTGTACCATTCGAATCCGGCGCGGGATCGACATTCAAGCCGGCTGCGGCCAACTCGCCACCCAAGCGGAAAAGGAACAAAACTCCGGCTAAACTTGCAGCATACTCCGCACACAGCATTCGGATTCCGGATAAGTTCGCATCCGGAATGAAGCGGATTTATTGTGGGGTTGATCCCTTCCCAAAATCTGTCTATCTTTGAGTTTCTGTATGATCAGTATTCGCATCCCCAAGCCTGGCCCCGATTTTGATAATGCGACGATCACCTCCTGGGAAAAATCCGAAGGCGACCGGATTCGAATTGGGGATGTCATCGCGATCATCAAGACATCGATCGGTTCATTCAGGGTCACTGCGGAGGAGGAAGGAACCCTCGCAAGCATCATTCAGAAAGCAGCTTCGACGATCGACTTCGAAACTCCAATTGCCATGTTGGCTCAGGATTCGAAGCCGGTTGAAACAAGTCCGGAATCGAACAATACTCCGCCTCCCGTTGAATCCCAACCGTCGGAGACCGCACCGGAACCCACCGCACCGACTGCTGCAGAACCAAGCCCGACCGCTGACAGCACCACACCGTCAGCCGAACAACCGCCGCTGGAACATCCAGCCACGCCGATCGAAGTCCCTGAGCAGCCAGTCCCTGACCCGGCTCAAGCTCCGACTGATATTTCAGAACCAACGCCAGAGCCACCGACACCGACTCAGCCGGAACCTGAGCCCAAGACAAAGTCATCTGCCAAACCACACGGGGTCAAGGTCTCGCCTGCCGCCCGCAGCTTGGCAGAAAAGTTTGGAGTCGATCTGTCTATCATCAAGGGAACCGGTGAAGATGGCCGCATCCTTTACATTGATGTCGAAGATTACCTGAGCAGCCATCCGGAAGCACCTGAACCCGTCGCAGCCACAGAGGAGCCGCCAACGCCTTCCGAACCGGTTGCGCGGCCCGATGCCGCACTTGCCGCAAGTGAGGTTCAGCAACCTGTAACAGAGGCGATCCCGCACCCTGAGCCCGAACAGGCAGCCACTTCACAATCAGAGCCGATTGCGCAAGACGAATCAGACACGGAAGAAGGCGATCAAGGTGATCTTCAGCCCGAACCGGTTGCAGAACAGACGACTTCGGAACCGCCGGCAGAGAGTGTGGAATCCGAAGAAAACAAGCCTGCTGAAGAATTAAACACAGCATCCGAAGCACCGGAAGATCTCCACGTGGCTGAAGCTCAGGCCGCCGACTCCGATTCCCCTGCTCAAGACATTCAAACGGGGCAGATCACCACCACCACGGAAGAGGAGAGCACAGATTCTGAACAGGACACCCCTTCTGAAATTGTTGCGATTCCGGATAGAGATGAACCGGAATCCACCGAGGATGAACCTGAGGTTCCGGTCTTCAGTGATCTGGAAGTCGAACCGCCTTTCACTCCAAAACCGCCAAGCGAGGACGTGCCATGGTATGCCGGAAGAGGATTGACAGAAATTCTCTCCGAACTCCTTTCAACCCCGATCAGCCCGAATCAGGGCGATGTTGCCGACCTCTTCTTCCTCTCGAAGGACGGCGAGGAGGTCACCATCCCATTCACCACCCTCAAACGGTCCTACGCGGACCTACAGGTGGAAAGCATCCACAACAAACCGAGGCTGCACCTCTTCGCGGAAATCGATTTCAGTGATGCGCTCCGCTGGATGACACGCTACAACGAGAGCAACATGGTGGAGGTCTGCACCACGGACATCCTCATGAAAGTTGCGGGCTACGTCCTCACGCTCATGCCTGAGATGAATTCCCATGTTCAGCAGGACAGTCTTGTTCTCAAGCGATCGATTAACATCGGAATCGTCACCTCTCTCGAAGAGGGTGTCGTGATCCCGGTCGTGTCGAATGTAGGCAGGTTGCCGTTCCTGCAGATGGTGGAAACCGTTCGCAAAAACCTCTCAATGGCGACCAAATCGAAGTTGGTCGTGGACGATGACCCGACTTTCACTCTTTTTGATCTGGGGGCATTCGGAGTCAGCTCGTTTATCCCGTTGATCCTACCTCCGCAATCCTGTTGCCTGGCGATCGGGTGTCTTCAGAAAAAGGTTGCCGTCGTCAACGATGCGCTCGCCATCCGCAACATGATTCAAGTCACCCTCGCATGTGATCCACGGGGAATCGATGGAGTCACAGCCGCCCGTTTCCTGAACAAACTCAAGCATGAAATTGAATCCGTCCGGCCGGATACCGATCCCGACTGGTTGGGAAGCGATCCCGGGGCACCGACACAATAGCCCTGATCCCCCGCGATTCCTTTTCCGCCAACGCGAGCGGCAAGCTGTCGGCTCTTCTGTCTCTGCGAAGTCGGGCGGCTACCCTCCTCCGAACCGAACCAAGACGATCAAATCGTCAGTTTCAGCGGGCCCGGAACTGGTCAGTGATCAGAAACTCAGCACCTTCCGGAGAATGTAAACGATACTCAGCCCCATAGGGCATGAGCAGGTTTGTGCCTTTGATGGCGGACTTCCCGCTGACCGCATCCTCGACGATCCCATCGATCACATGAATGAGCCTGGTATCCGTATTTACACCGAAATGCAGCACATCTTCAGAATCTTCAAAAACATACTTCTGAATGCGGAACTCACGGCATTCTGCGAGTAGGTAGCTACCACACGCTTTTCGCAGGACCTCCGGCTCGAAATCGTTGAAATCGATGCTCTTCATCGACTCTTCCACATGCATCTCGCGCGGATTGCCATCAAGCCCGACCCGCCCCCAGTCATAAACCCGATAGGTGGTGTCCGAGTTCTGCTGGATCTCGAGAATCACATTTCCAGCATCGATCGCATGAATCCTTCCGCTCTTAACCAAAAGACTGTCCCCAGCGGAAACCGGAATCCTATGAACACATGTTTCCAAGGTTAAATCACGCAAAGCTGCTTCAAAACGATCACGGGTAGTCCCTTTGACCAACCCCGCCAGCAAACCAGCCCCTGGAGCAGAACGTGCGATGTACCAATTCTCCGTTTTCGGTTCCCCCTTCAACTCAGGAGCAATCTCAGCGGGAGGATGCACCTGCAAGCTGAGGCGCTCCTGACAATCCAACCACTTCACCAAAATCGGGAAACGGTCTTCTGCCCTCCAATCGGGACCCATCACGTACAATGTCTTTTCCTCAACAAGATCCCGCAGCGTGCGCTCCCCGAGTTCGTCGGAATCCAGAACAGATTGTGCCTCAGGCCGATCCACAATTTCCCAACTCTCACCGATCACCTTACCCTGAGGTAGAGAACGATCGAGAAAAGTCTCAAGATTGCGTCCGCCCCAGACGCGTTCCTTGTATTGGGGTATGAATCGAATCCAGCTCATCTTAAGCTCCATTCAAATCCGATTTTGCGTATGAGTTCAACACCGAAAAGCCCCCATCCAGCACACTTCCGGAGCAAAATGCATAGTATTCGATTTTCAAATGTTGGAAACCTGGAAAGGACTCATTTCATGAAGGAGTGGCGAATGACATCGGCGTAGGCATCCACCGAACGGTCCACTCCAAATTCGCTGCAATGGGCCAACGAGCGTTCCCTGAAATAGGCGTGTTCATCAATGCACATACGGATGCACGTGAGCAGCCCGTCCGCGTCGAGATCGGATTCCACGTGAATCAAACGGTTTGGCATAGGCACCAGCAATGCTTGGTTGAACCCGCACAACTCCCGCATCGCTCCACTATCGAAGCCGACCACGGGAAGCCCGCATGCCCCTGCCTCAATCACAGAATTTGGACAATTCGGATTGAGGAATGAATACACGAACAAATCACTCTGCTTCAGTGTGGCAGCCAACTCCTCCCGGGATGATTGCTCCATGTGTTGGATGTAGGGACGGTGCATGAAAACGTCAGCATCCGGAAAAGACACTGGTCCGATAACCGACCAACGAAAGTCCTGACGGTCCTCCCATAGCTTATCCAAGGCCTTCACAATCGGCACGATCATCGACGAATCCCTGAAATTTCCAGTACTGACCATTCTCCAGATACCATCTCCCCGGGGGATGAAATCCACATCTGGCCTGAATCGGGTCAAGTCGGTGCCATTCAGGATCACGGCGCTCTTGGGCGCTCCGCTTTCTCCCATGAAAAATGAGCATTGGGACCGGCTGTAGTGGCTTTGAAAGATCACAATGTCAGCGAGTTCCCTGTATAGAATTGCCGTGTCGTGGTTCCGGACCGGATCAAAGACGCCGCTCACGCAGTCGTAAAACACGCCGTCCAGCCGCTGAATGATGATTGTTCCCCTGATCTTCCATGCCTCCACCATCTCAGGAGGCGCACTGATGGGAATGACGGCTGCGTCCGCCCTCACCATCCGGTTGGAGGTCACCCGCATTCCCCGATCTCGGAATCCATCTACCAGCAAGGCCATAAACGTGCGTGGCCCCCCAATTCTTAAGGTCGGCTTCGGAATGTAGATGACAGGAAACCTGCCCCGGCTTGTGATACTTTCAATACTGGCCAGAATCCGGAGCACCAAATCCTTTATCGTCCGATGACTGCATCTCCCGGTGGCCACACGTCTTGTCTCCACAAACGAACTCAGTCCCCCACGGATCTCGTGCGGGCGTCGATTTCCCCGCAATCCTGAATCCACGCTTCCAACAAAGGCATCTCGCCCTGAGGTACAACCCCAATCCGCACAAGCGACTCGTAGCACCGGTGAAGGTTTTGCCCGATGGCGGAAATCCCCGCCTCAAGACTCAGCGACTCGAGTGTCGTGCGGATCTCTGGATTGCGCAGGTATCCGTTGACCTCATCCACAAAGTCGTGAAATGGAGTGTGCGGATTCCGGTTCTGCACAACTTCCGCCCGGTGAAACACCAACTCCCGATCCATCGCCCACAGGCAGCGCTGTGCCACAAAACTCCTCCAGATGTCGGTCATCCGGAAAGGCACAAGACTCGGAAGATACATCAGGGGAAATGCCTCAGGCCACCACCACGTTGACTGACTGTTGAAGGGACACCAGGTGCCTTTCGAAAGTCTCACACTCGGAGCATCCTCGAAGCATACCGTTTCATCACAAACAAGCCTCCAAATCGCATCCACATCAGGCGATCCGTTCGCCAAACCCTGTTGAACCGGACAATCCGCAAAGGAGACATCCATGGATACAGTGGACAAATCCGTATTGCGGATCGCATCCAAAGCCAAACCGCGGGGCCATATCAGCTTGTCGGAAAACCACCGGTATACATTCACCCAGCCCGGATGAGTCCATTGATGCGAGGCGCACCTCAACCGTCGGATGTCCCAGTCCGGCAAGGGTGCATTGTCATCATCCGTTTCGTAGATGAGCCCTGCCCCTTCCTCCATCGCCATCAGATAAGCCAGATTTTTCCGGGCATAATGCTTTTCGGGCAGAATCCTGGCAAGATGGTAGGACAGCCGGTTCTGATCGTCAATTGTCAACAGGCGGGCACCTTCCAGCGGATAGGTAAACGGGCCTTTTCGATCCCCGGCCACCAGGAGCGAATCCTTTGCACCCGGCCAGGCTTTTGCCAGTCGCACCATGCATTCGGTCGGCGCCTGCACGGTGGTTACGACTCCATATATCCTCAATGACATGACTTGCTCAAATCCGGTTAACCGCTCAAAGGCAATGCCAAAGGTCATGCCGTCCGGATCATCCAGTCTTCGAAGACGGCATTCAGCGTCTCACGAAGCGAATACCGGCGACTCCATCCAAGCTGCTTCAATCTTGTGTTGTCTCCCAAAAGCACCGCCTCATCCGAAAGGCGCATAAGTGAAGGGTCGCTCTCGACTCTTACAGAAACTTCAGCGATTTCGATCAGCAGATCCAGCACTTCACTGATTTTCGGTGCCTCTCCATTGCAGATGTTCACCGGGACTCCGGGCTTCCCGTGTTCCATGAGGGCGAGCATCGCCGATACTCCGTCCCGGACGTCAATGAAGTCTCGAGCCGTGTCCAGCCTGCCTACTTTCAAGACAGGTTCCATTTTCCCTTTGCGGATCAACGCCAACTGGCGGGCAAAATTCTGAATTGCAGTCGCTGGAGGATGCCCGGTTCCCACGTGGATAAACAACCGTGGCAAGAAGACGCGGGTTCCGTAGTTTGCGTGGTATTGATAACCCAGCGCCTCTCCCGCAACCTTACTCACTCCATACGGCGTGACCGGACGCAACGGACGATCTTCAACCAAAGGACATTCCGACGCGTCCACGCAGCCATATTCCGCGCTGCTGCAGGCCAATAACACACCCGATTCGGGAATGACATGCCGGACACCCCACAACACATTGAGGGTGCTGTTGAAATTCACGAGATGCGTGTAGGACTCCATGTCCCACGAAGTCCCATTGAATGCCTGTGCAGCCATGTGCACCACCCAGTCGGGTTTTATTCGGTCGAATGCACGCACAGTTGCTTCACGATCGAGAAGATCCACGCGATGCACCGGGTAATCCCAGGACTCAAACATCCGGCTTGCAGCACTCGGCCGGGCCAGCCCGTGGACATCCCAACCTTTATCCCGGAGCATCCGGACAAAGTGACCACCTATCATTCCAGTGGATCCAGTAATCAATGCTTTCATGTGTTATGAGTAGATGCCTGTTTCTATTGGGATGGCGAGGATTGCATTTCCTCTCCGGTTAACTTCGCGGGAATAGAATCCCACAATTGATCATATACCCACTTTGCCGGATGGGAGAAATCGAAAAAATCCCCGGATTTCAACCCTTCAACACGGGTGAAGCTTCCGACTAGTGAAACCTCCGATTTCTCACAGAGATTGACAATTTCATCATCCAACTGCTGCAAGCTCCCGCCATAGGTGCTGCCTTGCAGCGAACGCAGGTATTCCGGATGCAAAGGAGCTGCCAGAACCTGCACCTTCACCCCGGCCGCCTGAAGATGGAGAATCACATCCCGTAGCATCCCCATCCGTCTGGTCCTGAAGCGGATATCGGGTTGCCGTGTGGCGGCATGATCCAACGCCAACAAGCGGGCGGATTCACTGGAAACCTGTCCATCCGGCTCTCTTGGAAACGACCACTCTCTCGAGCCGTCCGGATAAATCACATGATGCGGCACTTCACTGATCTTTTCCGGGTCCACGGCAAATAGAAGCTTATCCTTTGAATCGCCTCTGGAAACGGCTTTCAGGTTTGCCAAGGTGTAGCCCCAGTCCACCAAACGCCATGCCTTTCTTGCATAAAGAAACCGCCCTTGCACTCCTTCCGCGGAGAACCAACGGGTCGGCCAGATTTCCTGTGCAGCGATTTTGTAGTCGGTTGACAAATTCACCCAACGGAATTCCGCCTCATAAGGTTCAAACATCCAGGGATCTAGTCCTATGACAACGCGTTCGGGGTATCTGCCGTGCACGCGCCAATAAAGCCCGAGAACCGCCACCATATCCCGGATCCCCGAAGCGGGAATGGAGTGATTGAAGACGCTCAGCGTATCGAGTCCGAGACTTTCCGAATGAACAAACTGAACCCTCGACGATCCCATCACGATGCATTTTCTGGGCGCAACCATCTGTTCCACAATACACTTCTGAAAATAGCGTTGTTCGATGTTGTCGATCGGGACGAGAACAACGGCCTCTCCATTGAGTATCTTCCCAGCTGCCTGCTGGATGACCGTGCGCGTTCCTTGCGAAAGAAAAAACAGCTTGGAGTCTAACGTGTAGTTAAAAACCCCGAGAATAATCAAAAGCAACACGACGCCGCAAAACACCGATATGATCCAGCATCGGGGATGAATCGGCCGCAGGAGAGAGCGAAGCAAAAAACTGGCCGACGACGGGACAAGGCGGATCAAAGCCGATGGAATCTCCTCTTTAGTCGTGTCCTTCATCCCGTTAGAACCTGAAATAGATGAACTCGGAATGATCCTGCAGCCGCATCACGCATGCCACGAACAGAATCACCACAATCACGGCATGGATGATACCGGGTTTGATCTCCAAAAGCTTGCGTGTGGACGGAAAGAACAGACTCACTATCGCGCTGATGCCAAGAACAATCATGAGGAATGGGCTCGTCGAGTGGCCGCTTCCGGATGCGCCTTGAGCTCCCAAACCAATCATCCTTCCCAAAACCATCCATGCGGTTTCAAAATCGGGCGAACGAAAGAACACCCAAGCGATATTAACGAAAAGAAAAGTCACGGCCCAGCCTGCAAAAGACGGCATCCGGAATCCGGCACCCCGCCACAACCGTAAACCGACCTGGCCAATCCCGTGTAATACTCCCCAAATCAGGAAATTCCAACCGGCGCCATGCCAGATACCCCCGATCGCAAACGTGAGCATCACGTTGATCCCCACACGGAAGGCTCCGGAGCGATTTCCACCCAATGGAATGTAGAGGTAGTCCCGCAGAAACGTCGACAGGGTAATATGCCAACGCCTCCAGAAATCCTGCAGATCCACCGCACGGTAGGGATTGAGAAAATTCACCGGTATCCGGATATTGAACATGCGGGCGAGCCCGATCGCCATTTCGCTGTATCCACAAAAATCCAGAAACAACTGCATGCTGTAGGTCAGGCTCAGCATCCATGCATCACCCGGCGAAAGCATTTCCGGACTAGCATATCCGCTCTGCACGTAGGGCGATAGCTGGTCCGCCAGCAACACCTTCTTGGCAAGCCCCATCACAAAAAGGAAGATTCCGCCCGCCACATTTGCGCAGTCGATGCGCCTCATTTCAGGATCTTTGAACTGCGGGAGTATTTCTCCATGGTGCACAATCGGACCCGCTATCAGTTGAGGAAAAAACGACACGAAAAGCGCGTAGTTCACAAAACTGAAATCCTTGACCCGGCCGGAATGGCAATCCACTAGATAGGCGATCTGCTGAAACGTGAAAAACGAAATCGCCAGTGGCAGCACAATCCCAATCGGCTCGAGTCCAGCTCCGGAAATCGCATTTACCGACTCTATCGCAAAATCGAGGTACTTGAAGATAACGAGCAACAACACATTCATCGCCACTCCGAAACCAAGAACCCACCGCAACAGC
>JAPXRV010000072.1:0-18470 GCA_033813415.1 Opitutales bacterium
CTTCAGCCATTCGACTACGCTCATGATCAAGCCCGTCGCTTTCTTCAGAGTTGGGGGATAAAATGCTTACCATTTGAAAGATGGTAATGAAAGCGCGCGAGCAGGGATGCTCCCTCCGCTATCGGTTGGATGCGGTTAGCCACAAAAGATCACATAGAACACAGCGCTCTTCCGTGGCGGAACGCGTAAGCGTTCCGGGCTGGCGTTGGTGGATTGGAGAAGAAGATTTTCTCACGCAGAGACCCGGAGAAGATGGACCCGATGTATTCTTCGCGTAGCGGAAATCGTGAGATTTCCGTCTCCCGGATTGTCGGAGAGAAGGAGAGAATGATCTCGCGCAGAGACGCAAAGACGCTGAGGGCAAGGGGAGATGAGAGGAAACCACGACCTCCGCAAAAGCACGAAAAAAGCCGAAGGGGCGGCTCGGGGGGATCCCTCGCCCTACCGGATTCGTTGCAGGAGTAAGGGGGCGCGAATGCGCCCAAATTGGGATTGTGAAAGGGCGCGAGCATGGATGCTCCCGCTATCACTTGGGAGGGTTTATGACGTTAGAACTCTAACGAACGTTTGGAGCCCCCCTCGCGTGAGACGGGCTTTTGCGGGTAGGGATGAGCGTCCCGGCTCATCCGCCATGCGAATGAACGCCTGGTGGGGTATGGCAAAAGAGGATGGCTTCAGCCATCCCCTCCGGAATAGGGCTCTTGGAAGCGACGATACGTTTCGTGGACGACGATGCCTGGAAAAAGAGGAGATAAAGCGTTTCGGGATGGCGATTTTGCCATGATTTTGACACCCTTCGAGAACTGTGCATAATCGGAAAGGGGATATCCGGTTCCGGATACTGAAAGCAGTGAGCGAGGTTCCGAATTCCCGTATTCCTATCATGAGTGAATTCCATACGACTCCCCACGAGAAGACGCTTCAGATGAATCTGGATCCCGGATTCTATGGCACGCTTGCCGAGATCGGGGCCGGTCAGGAGGTGGCACGCTGGTTTTTTCGCGCAGGTGGTGCGTCGGGAACTGTAGCTAAAAGCATGTCGGCTTATGATATGACATTCAGTGATGCAATCTACGGTCAGGCCAAGAGATATGTGAGTGAAGACCGCCTCAATGAGATGCTGGATCATGAGTATCTGTTATTGATGGATCGTTTGAACGAAAAACGGGGTGACAACACCCGTTTTTTTGTCTTTGCGGACACGGTTGCAGCCCGTGGATACCGGACGTCCAGCGCCTGCCACGCCTGGATAGGGGTTCGGCTCCAGATGGAGCCCGGGGGAGCTGTGAATGACGTGGTCATTCATTGTCATTTGCTGGATCGGGAAACCGTGCAGCAGCAAGAGGCGGTAGGGATACTCGGGGTGAATCTGATCTATGCTGTTTATGCATTGTGGAGGGATTTGGATGCGATGTTGGAATCGTTGTTTGATGGTCTGGGCCAGGATCGTCTCGAGATTGACATGTTTCGGATGAGTGGTCCGGATCTAGCCATGCACGATAACCGGGTGGCAAGTCTCAGCCTTGTGCGCAAAGGGCTTTGTAAGGCGGTTTTGTTCTCTCCGGATGGAACTGTTCTCCAGCCGAGCGATGTGTTTTACAAGAAGCCGATACTGCTCGAAAGGGGCTCGTTCAGACCTGTGAATCGGATCCATGTGGATATGATGCGATGTGGACGGGATGCGTTTGTGGGGAGTTCTGCGGCAGGGCAGGACCTGCCAATTGAAGTCATGGAGATATCGATGCACAATCTATTGGATGCGAGTGGGAGTATCGACCTTGAAGACTACCTGAACCGGATTGACGCCATCGGCGCCATTGGGACGTATGTGCTCGTGTCGGATCTGGGTGAATTCTACAAGTTGCAGCAATACCTTATCCGATACACTTCCAGTAAGATCGGGATAGTGTTGGGTGTGCCATTACTGCGGGAGTTGTTTGATGAAAAATACTACGATGACTTGGCGGGTGGAATCCTGGAGTCATTCGGGAGATTATTCAAAAATCGCCTAAGGCTATATGTTTATCCTCTCTCGGAAGACGGAGTCGGCGTTAAGCAGGCACGGGATCTGGATCTTCCGATCCATCTGCGGCATTTGCACCTCCATCTCATGGAAAACCGACATATCGTGGATCTTCCGGTTGACGCGGTGCAGGCAGTTCCATCGGCATCGTCTTATCGACTGTTGGACTGGGTCCGGGCCGGCGACACAAAATGGAAACAGTATGTGCCGTACGAGGTGGCGACTCTCATTGTGGAGGGGAAGCTTTTCGGATATTCAGACTGAGTTCAGGGCTGTATTCGATCTGTAGATTTACGTTTGGTGGCACCAGTATGGTGATGTCATGACTCAATTCCGTGAACCGACCAGACTGCTCCAGAATGAGGCTCACGCCCGCATGGTAACCCGCGAGCGGTGACACCACTCTAGCTCGTATTGCGACACGGTTTCCCGGGGTTCCAAATCCTCTGGATGCTCCTTGAAGCCTGAAGAGTTCACCCTCTGGTAACGGGGTGATTTCAGTCCGGAGGTTCTCAATGTTGGACTGGATCACAAGATTTGGGGAGACTCCCTTTGGAATAGGGGATACATCGGATTTGAATAGCACAAAAAGGTGTGATTGTTCGAAAGGAATTGCGAAGAGGGCGCCAATACCAAGTGCGATTGTCGCAGCAATTGCGATAGCGGAGCCGAGTATCGGATGGCGTTTCCACCATGATGGAACGGGTGATGCGTCCAAAGTATTTTCTTTGTTCAGGGATCTTCGTATTGGCAGAATGAGGGTCGCGATCCAGATTCCGGCAAAGGTGATCAGTCCGGCCGCGAAAACATCGGACAGGAAGTGACCACCAGCCGCCATACGTGCAATACCCAATGAGAATCCAAGGATCGTCGCTACCCCGACCAATGCGTATCTTGCCCTTCTTGAGGCCAGGAGAATGGCTGGGGCAGCGATCACAAACCCGACCGAGCAATGACCGCATGGAAAGGACTTTCCGTTTCCTTTTGAGTTGTAAATGAAGGCTGGTACATAGGTTTGCGACCCTCCAAAATCGGCTGTGTCGCGAGGGCGGGGCCGCCCCCAGTTGTCCTTGAACACCGAGTTGACAAAAAGGCCCGGGCCCAAGGCCGTGCTCACGAGCAGAAGAATACCAGCCATGCGGGCATCGGTGAAACACCGGAACCACTTCGGGAACAGAATCAAAGCAAGGGACAACACAGCGATGGCGCCAGTGATGATGGGAGCAGCGTGATAAAGGACTCTGGACCATTGCTCTCCTCCGGTTGGCCAGTGATGGGCCGGATTCGCCGCATCGAAGAAGATGCTCATGCTCGAGCGATCAAGTGTTCCGTCCCGGAAGGCCAGATACACCAATGCTGCGGATCCAGATAGAAGGGAGAATTGCCAGATGCGGCGCATGGGCGAAACCATGGCGAAATGCCTGAGGTGTGCCAAGCACGAAATAGGGGTTCTTAATGCTCAATGTAGCGCTGGGACGAATGTCCTCTTTAGTGGTTGGCGGGTGTATCGTTTGGGGTTGCAGTATAGATCTCATGAGTTCTGCTGTGTGCCAGGATTCGCGGTTATCCCTGTCTCGAGGATTGGAGGTTTTGTGGATTGTAATAGGGATCGTGTTGTGCCATGAATCGGGGATCCTCAACCCCGATTATTGCTGATGCAACTCGAAGTCTTATTGGTTCTGCTGGGATTGGCTTTTGTGGTGGTTCCTTTCCCGTTGTGCATTTATTTGATGGTGCGCCAAGGGAAGCTTAAGGACAGGATCCATCGTCTGGAAAAGCACGTTTCGGAAATCCGGGCCCAAGTTCCATTCAGGCAAAAGGCGGATGAGCGGATTTGCAGTGTGGGATCCACTGATACTCTATCCGAGTCCATTCGAGTAGGCGAAGCTCCCGTCGACAAAGCGAAGCAAGCCGCTGAAGCCGCTCAAGTTGGGGTGGTTCCAGATGAGTGCAACGGATTGCTTTCGCCGGATCAGGTTCCGGAGCCGGTTTCGATGGCACACGGGGCGGCAGTTCCGGATTCTTCCCAGCTCAAAGAGAACGGTGTGGCATCGCATGTTCCATCGGACGGGCTTGCCGGAATCAGTTCCGCTGTTTCCGGAACCGGAAAGCAGTCCCGAAGTATCGCTGATATGCTGCGTTCGGTGGGTATGCTTCCTCCGGAAAAAGGAGTTGGCTTTGAATCGGGTTGGATTCAATGGTTGGCCCCACGGTTGGGCGGAGTGTTTGCCGTGCTGGCGATTCTGTTTTTCGGAGTGTATGTCGCTCAGAACGCGAAACCATGGGTTCGTTTTCTGGAAGCATTTGTGGTCAGTGGAACGGTCTTCGGATGCGGCCTCTGGATGAGAAGGCGAAACCGGGCATATGGGACCATCCTGTCGACAATCGGTCTCGGTATGATCTACACGACCGTGATCGCCGGGTACGCTGCTCCTGCGATCCGTGTGATCGAATCCCCTTGGGTGGGCATGGTCACCCAAATGTCCCTCGTGGTGTTGTCCAGTTGGTTAGCCATGCGATGGGCGGATAGGGGAATGGTGCTGTTTTCCATGCTGCTCGGGATTGGGACATCGGTGTTTTCCGCGTGGGTTGGATTGCAGGAGGCTGCCCTTGTGGCCGGTGGTCTGGTGTTTGCCTCGGGATTTGTGTTCGCATTGCGTTGGGACTGGAAACCGTGTCTGATTTTCGGGTTGGCCGGATCATCTTTCCCTCTATGGACTTGGGTGGTTCAGGATGCTTTGGGCATGGTGAAGGAGCTTCCCTACGAAGCTGCTGTCATGGGATACCTGATTGTGATCGCGCTGGCATGTGCTTCCCTTCTTTTCGCCGGAAAATCCACCAGTCTCAGGATTTTTGCGTCGACCGGCTCTCTGGCCTCGGTATCCGGAGCGATATTGTTGATTTCGGGCTATGCCTGGTTTCGATGGGTGATTCCCGGTCTTGAGGGTTTTTACGGGGCGATGGCGTGTTCCTATCTCTTGATATCGATCGTGTTTTTCAGGAGAGAGGGTGCCCGAGGAGCGTTCACCGTATATGCGATTAAGGCCAGTTTTCTTGTTACGGTTTGGGCCGTCTTGGCACTCAACACCGAAGCCCGATGGTTGTTTATGGCGATCCAAGGCGCCTCACTGGCTTTTCTCGCGCGTCGCAGAAAGTCGATCTGGATAGAGGCGCTTTCGGTGGGCACATTTGTGTATGCTTCGATGTGGATGCTACGGGCGATGCCATCAGAACTGCCTTTGGGAATGCTCCGTTCCTGGCTGTATTTCGGATATGGTTGGCTTGGTTTGGGAACATGGGGGTGGCTCCATGGAGGGATGCCCGGGCATGATCTGCGGAAAGCGGTTTACTGTGTGCTGGCAGCGTGTGTCGTGTGCGCCACCTACTACGTGATCCGGAATTCGGGAGTGGAAGTTGCGTGGCAGATTCGGCTATTGCTACTGGTCGGAGTGTTGAGCGCTTTTCTGGCCTACGTTCCCGGGATGAAGCGATGGGCACTCTTTATTGGTTTTGGTCTGCTTTTGGTTCTGAGCGCGATTCTGTATTGGGCGTTTCCTCAGCATGTTCCGGGGGGATCCGCTGTGGTTTTGGTGTGTGTGGGGACCATCGGAGTATGCTGGCTTTACGGGGGTTCAATGCCCCAAAGACAGCAGGTGCATGCAGAGTGGGTTCTCAATGGATTAGCCGTAGTCAGTATGCAGTTGATGATGCTGCAGATCCTCGCAGAACCATGGCATGCGATCTGGGCATCCGGTTTTGCCCTTTTGCTTGCGGTTATGTCGCTGTGGCATTTTCGGGCGCTGTCGGATTGGTTCTTTTTGCCCTTGGTTTTGTTTGGTTTCGACGACCCGGGAACGCCTGTTTCTGTTTGGCAGAATGTGATGATTCCCGGGATGTTACTGATTGTTTTTGCATGGACGGTATGGTTCCATCCGCGGCGAATACGGACCTTCCAGCTTCTGCGGCGCTACCGGCTGTGGACGGTTGTTCTTTCACTGACGTGGATTATATGGTGGAACTGGTTGGGCTCGACTTTGCCGGTTTGGTTGCATTTTGTGGCGTGGAGTCTTGCTGGGGCCATGCTGATGCTGCCGGTTGTCCGCTGGAGGAGGGTGCCTTGGGCAGTCGTAGGATGGACGCTTGCTCAACTTGTGGTGTGGTGCATCGTCATCATCCAGTGGGTGTCGGCCGAGTATCAGGGAGGAAATACTTCCATCCGCAATGTCTCGTTTCTGTGGGCGGGAGCGATGGTGTCGGCGATGGCATGGGTTTCGTTATACTGTTCTGCGCGCTGGAGATTCATTGTATTTGTACCCATCGCGCACGATGCGTTGATGTGGTTTCAGTCTATTTTGCTCATTGGCGGATCAATGCTATGGATCGCGTATCGTCCGCTCGGTTGGAGTGCATACTATACTCCATTGTGGGCCCTGATCGCCTTTTCGGGAGTGATCGGCGGTGTGTGGATGAACTGTCGACCGCTTCGGATCGTGTCGCTCGTGGGTCTGTTGCTTCCGATTGCCCGTCTGTTTGTATACGATGTAACGCAGACGATGCACCGTATCATTGCGTTTGCGGCGCTTTCGGTTCTATTGTTGGTGCTCGGATACATCTATCAGAAGATCCGGCCTTATGAGCCTGCGTCTAACGAAGGGTGAATGGATTGATGGGGAAGCGTTCTCCGCGTATTGCCCAGTGCAACTGAGGATTTTTGGGTTGAGCACCCGGGGTTGGGCCGCTAGTATATTCAGATCACCATGGGAAGCGAAGTTGTCGACGATCATCTGCGTTTGTGCGAGGAATTGCTCACGCTCCTGAAAGAGGAGAACAGAAGACTGAAGCACCGGGGGGAAGCGCCCGATGAGGAAACCTTGGAGCGAAAACGTGAGTTGTTGCCTGCCTTTGACGCCTCACTCGCAGCCATGCGTGCATTGCAGGAGGAACAACCCCAGATTCTTCCGGCTCTGAGAGAGAAACTGAAAAACGCCCAGAATCTGATCATGAAGATGCTGCTTCTTGATCGGGAGAACGAGCAACTACTGCTGAAGGTTATTGTGCCTGTTGTCCGGACTGAAGCTGCCAAACCCGGCATGCACACCGTGCGCTCGATTTACCAGCGCAATCAGAAGCCCGATTCGCAAGGCTGAGAGTCCGGAGTATCCGGTTGTATCGGAGCCATTTCGTGGGGCTGTTCGCAGAGCCGAAGTGAGTCGACACAGGTGTCGCATAGGCATGATGTGAAAATGCATAAGCGGGTGAACGGACGCTGAGGCCGTGTCAGTTCATTACGATTCTGGTCAAGGTGCTATCTGGATGTCCGTTGAGGAATTCGGGAGTCCCTTTGCGCTCGCGATGAGCCGGATCTCGCCCGCTTCGCCGGGAATTGCCCTGACAATTACCAGGCAGAGTCCGTTGAACGCCTTTCGCTCAGTCGATGGAAAGGGTGTGAAATCTGCCGGGAATCCATTATCGGTGGCGATTATTTCTCCAGGGCCTTCGACTTTGAATGAGATGAGGGATTGGTCGTTGGCCACAAATCGGCCGTTTGAGTCTTCCATTCTGACGGTGACGAAGGTGAGGTCTTTTCCGTCCGCGTGGATGATCCCGCGATCGGGAATAAGTGCGATCTGCGCGGTCGGGCCTGTTGTAGACACCTCGCAATCCGCCCATTTGTCTCCGTCTTTGTAGGCGACGACTTGAAGCGTTCCGGGTTCATACACCACCTCATCCCATCGCAGCCGGTATTCGAAAGGACCTTTCTTTTTGCGTCCCTGCGATTGTCCGTTGAGGAATAGTTCAGCTTCGTCTCCTGAGGTGAAGACATGGACCGGAGTCACTTCTCCAACGCGGTCGGGCCAATTCCAGTGAGGAAGAATGTGAGCCATCGGCATATCCGGCCGCCAACGGGATTGATAGAGGTAGTAACGATCTTTCGGAAAACCTGCCAGATCGATGATCCCGCAATAAGAACTGCGAGCGTTATAGTAGGGGGTGGGCTCTCCCAGGTAATCCCATCCAGACCACACGAATTCGCCTGCCACATAGGGGTTCTGGTCCTGTTTTTCGAAAACATGATCCGGCGAAGATCCAAAGTCCACGGCATAGAGTTCATAGGCACTGACTTCGCTCGCGGTAGAGTCTCCACCCATTCCGTCGCGTATGGGACTGGTTTTTCCCGAAGTGACAGGGAAGAGATAGGATCCCCGCGAGCTCAGGGCGGACGCGGATTCGCTGCTGACAATCACTTTTTCAGGGAATGCCTCATGGAACGCCGGGTACATGGGCGGCGTGCGGATGCGATCGGTTCCCTCGAATATAGGATCCTGTCGAATCCCTTCACCCTGATAGTTGAGGCTGATCAGGTCCATGGCCCGGGGAAAGGGCATGTCGGGCTTGGCCCAGTTCATGGATGCTGAGGTGGGTCGGGTCGGGTCTTCCTCGCGCACGATGTCCCGAAGTCGGGATGCGATGGCGGCTCCATCTTCGGCTGTGTATTGTTCGCCCACTTCGTTACCTGTGCTCCAGATGAAAACGGACGGGTGGTTCCGATCCCTTCGAACCAGTGCCCGGATATCCTGTTCATGCCAGTCCGGAAAAATGAGGTGGAATCCGAGTCCGGTTTTTTTCCGTTCCCATACATCGAAGGATTCATTGAACACGAGGAATCCCATTTCGTCGCAAAGGTTGAGCAGTTCCGGTGCCGGTGGATTGTGGGCCATTCGGATGGCATTGCAGCCCATGTCCCGGAGAATTTCGAGCTGGCGCTCGGCAGCCCTTCGATTGAAGGCGGCGCCGAGTGCTCCGAGGTCGTGATGTTGGTTTACTCCGCGGATTGGCACCAACGTGCCATTGACCCTGACTCCCCGGTCAGGATCGAATTCAAGGGAGCGCACTCCAAATCGTGTTTCGTAACGATCCACCAATACCCCATCGATGCGGACCTCGCTTGCGGCCATATAGAGATTGGCAGCGTTTGCAGGAAGTGGCTGCCAAAGGTTCGGACTTTTAAGGACTCCAGTGCTGAAGCTCGTAGCGGTATCACCCGCCATCAGCTCCACCATGTTGGGCTCAAAGGACATCACTTTGCCACCCGGAGCCCGGGTTGCAGGGTCCCATTTGAACACGCTGGTCGATACTTCCGCTTGCACAGGATCGGAGGTCTCATTGGCGATCGATACCTCAAGCGAAATCGTGGCAGATTCTTCCGTCACTTCCGGTGTGGTGATGCGTGTGCCCCATTGCGCAACGTGGACCGGGTGCGTCTTGGTGAGCCAAACATCGCGATAGAGCCCGCCTCCCACATACCACCGCGAGGAATTGGGCGGATTGTCTAATCGGACGGCCAACTGGTTGACTTCCCCGGCGATGACATAAGGCGTGAGGTCGAGGCGCCATGAAGTATATCCAAAGGGCCATCCGCCAACCAGTTGCCCGTTGAGCCAGACCATCGCGTAGGACATGGCTCCTTCCACATCCAGAAAAATGGATTTTCCGGCATCCGATGCCGGAATGGCTATTTGACGGCGATACCAAGCGGTTCCATGGGTCGGCAGTCTTCCCATTCCTCCTCCAATTGGGGCATCGTCACCTTCATAAAATGGCCCTTTGATGGCCCAGTCGTGTGGTATGGTCACATCTTCCCAATCGCTGTCGTCGAACTCCTTTTGCACGAAAGGAAAGTCGCTTCCGGGGTAGCCTTCCGGGCGTTTGTGCCGTTTCGCCGTATTCCGGATGAAGGCATTTCCGGATGGGAGAATCCATGGCTTCAGGACGAAAGTGTCCGATTCGACAAGAACGGCTTCGGTTGGTTGCGCATCGGCAGGAAGCGCGTCCCATGAATTGCTCCTGTCATCTGGAAGGACATCGTAGATCAAGTCATCGGTTTGCGCTTCGTTCGTATAGCGCATGAACTTCCATCCGGTATCGAGGAGGATACGCTCACGCACGGTTCCTTCGTTTGAACCATGAGAAGAAATAACTGGGATGAACAAGCCGAAAGCCCACATTCCAATTACGGACAGGCTGAAAAGGATCATCCGGGGTAGTGTGCGAAATCTGTTCATGGCATGCTGTGTGTGGGCTTCGGGCTGCGGGAGCGACAGGTGGCTCAATCGTTTGATCTACCATAGCACAAGCCCACATTCAATTCACGAAAATTCGCTTCTATCCCGGACGAAGATCCAAAAGGCAATGACCGGAAGTGGCGTCTCAGTAGCTTCTGGTGGCGAAATCTACTTTTTCGCTCCCAGCCTATGGCCCAATATTGTTCTTGGGTAACTGGTTGGCTGTTTTCCTTCCTCTTCCTGTGATTATGGATGAATGAGCTTTCCCTACACGGCTCAACACCGAGAATGGCCACCCAAAGAATGCGAGGCCCAATGCCAACGACGCGAAAGCATCTGGCGAACCTGCGATCTGTGAAAAGAAAACAAAATTGCGCTTGCATGAAGACACAGTTGCTTCGAGTGATGCTTCTTGGTTATCGTGAAAATCGAATTGGAGCAGGGAAC
Source organism: Opitutales bacterium (assembly GCA_033813415.1). GTDB lineage: Bacteria > Verrucomicrobiota > Verrucomicrobiia > Opitutales > JAFGAQ01 > JAFGAQ01. Next base: position 10,534 of record JAPXRV010000072.1, read on the forward strand.
GTCGCCCGGCGCGGGCCTTGGCCTTTGACGTTATAAGCCATGACGAAATCAGAACAGGAACTTAGTGTGGATGAAGCCCACTTGTCCAGGGCCGGATTGATTAGCGGCCGGTTCAATATTGTGCTTTTCAGGCCCGAAATACCGCAGAACACCGGCAATATTGGGCGTTTGTGCGCCTACACTGGTTGTCGGCTCCACCTGATTCATCCGCTGGGATTCACGATTACGGACCGACATTTGAAACGCAGTGGCATGGACTACTGGAAGGCATTGGATGTGCGCCATCACGAAAATTGGGAGGCCTTCATGGAGTCCGAAGGGCACCCTGGGCGCATCTGGATGTGCAGCACACGCGCTACATCTTCTCATTGGGAAACCCGTTATGAGGCATCCGACTATCTTTTGTTTGGCAATGAAGGGTCGGGATGCCCCGACTGGCTGCACGAGAAGATCGGCGATTCGCGGAAGATCAAAATCCCGCAGTTTACGTCTGGTTTGCGATCCCTCAACCTTTCGACCAGTGCGGGTATTGTTGTTTACGAGGCCTTGCGGCAGGTTTTTGGGATCCCGAAATCGCAGCTTGCATCGACATGAAGCGCTGATTTTCTGTGTCGAATGGTCGTATTCAACTATCCGGAATGATGTTATTCAGGCGTAAAACATTTAGTCTGATGGGGCTGATGAGAAATGATTCAGGTGTGTTATTCTGGATGGCATGCTTCAGTCTGTTTTTTTCGGCTTATTTGGTTTGGGGCAGTCCTGAGGTGATGCGAGGTATTGACTACGGCAACGTCCATCATGCTTACCGCGGGTATTTTCGTCAGTCGATATTGGATGGCGAGTTTCCGTTTTGGAATCCGTACACGTTTCTTGGCCGTCCTTTTATGGCGGACCCGGAGACAGCCGTATGGTATCCTGCCACCTGGCTCTATCTGGTATTTTCCGACAGTGTGGCTTATTGTCTGGGTTTATCCGTTCATGTCTTTTTGGGCATGGCGGGGATGTTCCTTGTTGCACGAAGATGGAACTGCAGCGTGATTCTGTCGGTATTTGCCGGATTGGTGTTTGTGGTATCCCCACCGTATGCCGGACACCTGCAGGGAGGGCTGATAGGTTATGTGCACACTCTTTCTTGGTGGCCGTTGGGTTTGTTGTTCGTTGATCGTTTGTGTTTCCTGCCTTCTCTTCGGGACTGGCTTATTCTGTCGATGGTTTTCGCCTTTGCCTTTCTTGCAGGTCATAGTCACGCATTTTGGCTGATCGGTTGTAGTCTGGGTTTCTATGCTGTTGGGCATTCGATTACTCTTGATCCACTACAATTCGGCAAGAGGGTATTACGATCTGGAGGATTGGTTCTGAGCTCTCTTTTGGCGGGGGTGTGCCTTAGTGCGGTTCAGCTTCTTCCCATGCTGGAACTGATTGAACAGGGGAACCGCACCGGCAGCAAAGCATTCGCTGCTTTTGGATCCCAGACATGGGAGGGGCTGTCTTCAGTGTTCTCCATTGTAAAAGGGGAGGATTCCATTTGGTGGTCCGGAAACTTGTATGTTGGATTACCGGTTCTATTGGTTGCAGTTTTTACTTTGTTAACCCGATCTGATCCGCGAATCAGGGGACTGATAATTATGGGTGGGGTGAGCTTGCTTCTGTCGTTGGGTCCTTTGACTCCTGTCTTCGATTGGCTCTATCCGTTGATTCCCGGGTTCGGTGGCTTCAGATACGTTGTTCGTTTTGGCATGTTCGGAGCTTTTGCTTTGATTTTGTTGAGCGTCGTTTTCTGGAATCGATCCGATGCAGCAAAACCCTTTTCTAGTGCTTTTTGCGGAACGGTCGTAGGTTTGTTCTCAGTTGTCTGGTTGCCCCTTCATCTCCTTTTGAGGTATTCGTTGAGTCCGGTTTTGTTGATGGGCTGGCCGTTGTTCGCTTGTAGTCTCTACCTGCTGTTGCGAAGGCAACCCTGTGTGGCGGCATGGGTCCGGATGCGTGCGTATGAGTTTGCAGTGGGTTGTTTTCTTGTCGTGTGGCTCATTGATTTTCTTCCTGTTGCAGTGGTGTTGGACAAGGATTTCAAGGGTTACTCGGATGTTGCCCGGAACTTTGAGGAGTTCTATAGTTTCCCCAAATCCACAATGGAGGAGCTGAATGATCCAACGAGAGTGGAGCCCTTGCGGGTTCTGGTCCCAATCGAAGTCCTGTATGCCAACAGCGGAATGCTGAATGGCTTTTCGATGGTTACGGGCAATACGGCTTTGGTAGTATCCAGAGTTTGGGAATCCCTTCACCGTTCGCTTCAATTAGAACCGCACCCTTTCAATAACAATTACCTATCCCGTGGTGTTTTTGAGTCTGGTCCATTTCCATATAAGGGAGTAGGAATCGACTTGGGTTGGTCTTCGCAGGATCAGGTTATGGTTCTACTGCCAGAAGGAGACAGGGATCCCCGGGTGTGGCTTTCGGGGAAGGTGTTTCCTGTCGACAACTGGGTTGTTGGGATGCAGGAGTATTTGCCTGCCCATGATCCCTATGGGTCTGTCATGGTTGAAACCCCTTTCTTGCCATTGATATCCGGAGTATCTGAATACGCAGGAGGTGAGGCGCGTTTTACAACTTACTCTAGAAACCAGGTCGAATTGGAGGTGGAGAGTTCCGGGAGTGCAATCTTGGTATTGTCGGATGCGTGGTTCCCCGGTTGGAAAGGTGAGATCGACGGCGTTGATGCTGAGGTGTTTCCAGTAAACATCTGGATGAGGGGAGTTGTCGTGCCGGAGGGATCCCATAAGGTGCGATTTTTCTACCGTTCCACGTTTTTTACTTTGGGGGTAATTGTGACAGTGTTGAGTTTAATGATTTGGATGTATGAGATTGTGAAGTCGACTCGATTGTCCCGTTGCTGAGTTCTGACTGCAATCCGGCAAGATGACTGAAATCAGAGAGGTCCGATCTTCGTGAATAGAGTAGGAGACCGGAATAAACGGTCTCTGTTGAAATCTGTCCAACAATAGTCGAGTATACCGCGATATGAACCTTTACTTCATTCTCCTGATCGGTCTGCCAATGATTCTGGGCATGTGGGCGCAGATGCGCGTGTCGAGTGCATACGGCAAATACTCCCGTATTCCATCCCGGAGCGGGATCAGCGGAAGAGAAGCGGCCGCTTATGTTCTGCGAAGATTTGGGATCAGTGATGTTTCGATTGTTCCCATCAAGGGGCTCTTGTCGGACCATTACAACCCGGCTTCCAAGCAATTGGCACTGAGTGAGAAAAACTACTACGGAACGAGTTTGGCAGCGCTCGGTGTGTCGGCCCACGAGGCTGGGCACGCAATCCAGCATGCGGTGGGCTACAAGGCACTCAATTTCCGCATGGCATTGGTTCCCATTACCAGCTTCGCATCGCAAATGCTTCCCTTCGTGATTATGGGCGGGTTTTTATTCGGCATAATGGGCCTGATCAAGCTGGGCATCCTGATCTACCTGATCCTCACGGTTTTCCAGTTGGTGACGCTTCCGGTTGAATTTGACGCGAGTGCCCGTGCGAAGCGCGAACTGGCTGGGCTGGGAATCATTACCCAGGATGAAATGCCCGGAGTGGTGAGCACGCTGAACGCGGCAGCCTGGACCTATGTTGCCGCCTTTGTGGCCTCCCTTGGGAATTTGCTGTATCTGTTCGCAATCTCCCGGGATGATTGAGTGTGGGGTGCTCATCTCAGACTCGTTTCGAAACGGCTGTTCCCGACCGGAAATGGCCGTTTTTTTTGGAGAGATTGAGCCGGTATGTCTGCCTCTTGGGTAGCGGCAATTGAGCTTTGGCCGCTTTTTGTGTCCGGAAACTGTGTGAGCGGGTTTGCATGCCAGACCGGATGGGCATTGAATAATGCATCCGGAGCCGATGTTTGGGGCCGGGCGTATTATGGGTGAATCGGACAGAAGGTGCAGGCATTGTGGGGCGCCGTTGCCAACGGATGGTAGCGGAGACGGGTTTTGCTGCAATGGATGCCGCTACGTCTATGAGTTGATCCGGCAGGAGGGCTTGGACCACTACTATGCGTTGAGGGATCGTCCGGTTCCGCCAGTGGGGATGGAAGCCTTTGAGGATCGGGATTTCAGTGATCTTGAGGCGGCCTGGTTGAGCGCGGATACATCGGAAGGAGGAATCGCTTCGATGGACATGCGCTTGAGGGGAATATCGTGTGTGGGCTGTGTGTGGCTGGTTGAGAAGCTGTTTTCGCGCTATCCGGGAGCGCTGCGAATCGACATTGATCCGCAGCGGGGGACCGTTCGGATACTGGCCGACCGCACGGCTTTTCCATTGGTTCCGTTTGTGTCGGAGCTGCAGCGTTTCGGATACAGTTTGATTCCAATTGATGATTCGCTGGCGGAAGGATCCAAGCCGGATGGAGATGGGCGTTTGGGTCGCAGAATCGGGGTTTGCGCATTCCTTGCGATGAACACGATGATGGCGGTGTTGCCGTCTTATTTCGGGATGAGTCCGGATGATCCACTTGCGCCGACACTCCGTTTGCTGGCCGCTGTTTTGGCGAGTTTCAGCGTGGCATACGGCGGGGGATACTTCTTTTTGCGTGCATGGAATGCGCTGAAGGCGGGCACGCTGCACATGGACCTTCCGATAGCGCTTGGACTGATCGTTGCGTGGGTCGGATCGATGTTCGGATGGGCGGTAGGCCGTCCGGATTTGTTCTATTTCGATTTCGTGGCGGTTTTTACCGTGCTGATGCTGGTGGGCCGCTGGTTCCAGGAGTGGGTAACCGGGCGCAATCAGAACCAGTCCTTCCGCAAGGATCCATCGCTGGAACAGGTGGAGGTTTGGAATGCATCGACTGAGTCCTCTGACAGCTCAGCGGGCGGGGGAGCGGAGCCGGCGATGGTCCGCGTGGGCCGGATCGTTTCCGGAATGGAGTATCACCTGCTTTCGGGGCGGAGGGTGCCGGTGCGGTCACGACTGCTTTCCGGGAATGCGGAGTTCAGTCTCGATTTCATCAATGGGGAATCCGATCCGAAGGTGTTCCGCGAAGGCGAATGGGTGCCATCCGGCTCACTGTTGCTCACACGTGGAAATGTGCGTTTGCAGAGTATGGAATCCTGGTCGGATTCACTTTTCAAGACCTTGTATGAGGTTGGGCAACGGGAGGTAGTGCGGAACGGGCCGATTGAACAAATCCTTAAGCTCTACATTGTCTCGGTTGTTTTGATCGCGATTGGGGGGCTTATCGCATGGGGACTGTTCCAGGAGTCCTGGGTAACCGGGGTGCAGGTGGCGGTTTCGGTCATGGTGGTGTCCTGTCCCTGCGCGATCGGCTTGGCCTATCCCCGGCTGAATGATCGGGTGGTGCAGCGTTTGCGGGAGTTCGGGGTGTATGTGCGCACCCATTCCATGTGGAACCGCATGGAGAAAGTCCGGGATGTGGTCTTTGACAAAACCGGCACCCTCACGCTTGAGGTGCTTGAGTGGGAAAACCCGGAGATCATGGATGGCTGGAGTGAGGAGGATCGTAGCCTATTGTTCATGCTTGTGGATCGGAATCTTCATCCAGTCGGAAAAAGCATCCGGCAGGAGATGCTGGCCCGGTGGCCGCAGTGGTCGACCCGGCGGTATGAGGAACTCCCGCTTGAAGAGCATGTTGGTTTGGGTATCTCGATGCAGTGGCAGGGTCAGGAGGTTTACCTTGGGCTGCGGGCCGGATCCGGCTTGGAAGGCAACCCGAGGGACACTGTCTTTGTGCGGGGCGATGCGGTCCTCGGCGTTTTCCGTTTCAAGGAATCCGTGAGAAACGATGCCCGTTCGGCGGTTGAGCGCCTCCTGCAATCCGGATACCGGGTCTGGGTGCTCAGTGGCGACAAGAAGTCCAAAGTGGAAGCGATGACCCGCTCGTTGGGGCTTCCGCATGATCACGGATTTGCTGAGATGAGTCCCGATGCCAAGGCGGCTTGGATCAGCCGCGAGGGCTTCGGACCTGCGTTGATGATTGGGGATGGCGCCAATGATGCGCTGGCGTTTGAGCGGGCCCGATGCCGGGCGACACCGATCCTTGGGCAGGGGCTGCTTGAAGGACAGGCCGACTATTATTTCCTCGGGCGTGGAATAGACGGTGTATGCGAGGTCTTTGAGTTGACCCGGATTCGCCGGTCGGTGCTCCTGCAGTTGTTTGGAATCACCCTCACTTACAATGCCGCAGCGGTATCGATGGCACTGGCCGGTTGGATGAGTCCACTGGTAGCGGCAGTTCTGATGCCGCTGAGCTCGATCGTCACCGTCTCATGGGCATCGTTTTCTGGAAGGTTCCGTTCCCGGGTATCTATCCGGCGATCATGATCCCGCCGCCGAGGAGCAACTCATCCTGATAAAAGGCCATTATCTGGCCCGTGGCGAGTGCCCGTTGCGGTGACTCAAATATGACGCGGAGGCTCCCGTCAGACTCCGCTAAGATGCTGCTGATTGGCACCCGCGGATCGCGGTAGCGCACCCTCACGCTCAGGTTATCCATCCCAATAAATGGTTGGGTAATGTGCGAGATGCCATGTACCCGCACCTCCGGATAGTAAAGGCTGGAGGTCGTGGGTTCGTCGAAGGCCACGGTAAGGGTATGGCTTTCCAAGTCTTTGGCGATCACAACGTAGGCTTTGTTGTCGGTGTTGGAGGGAATCCCGATGCCCTTGCGTTGCCCGATGGTGTAGCGGTGCACTCCGCGGTGTTCACCAAGCACTTTGCCCGATAGGTTCACGATTGGCCCTGGTTCATCCGGTATGTATTTCGCCAGAAAATCGTTGATTTTTACCTTACCCAGAAAGCAGATCCCCTGGCTGTCTTTGCGTGCGGCGTTTGGCAGGCCGGCTTCGTGCGCCATTTTCCTGACATCGGGTTTGAGTAGGTGTCCGATGGGAAACACAACCGAAGGCAGTTGAGCGGGGGTTACCATCGCGAGGAAGTAGGATTGATCCTTGTTCGGGTCGAGTCCTTCGGCGATATACTCCCGACCGTCAGCCGAAGGGATCTTCCGGCAATAGTGTCCGGTCGCCACCTGATCAAACCCGTTGGATTTGGCATAGTCCAGAAAGGCACCGAATTTGATCTCCCGGTTGCACATAACGTCCGGATTCGGAGTGGTGCCAGCGCGGTATCCTTCGATAAGGTAGCGCACGATGCGATCGTGGTAGGTATCGACCAGATTGACGATCTCGAAGGGGATATCCAAACGTTCGCAGACTCCACGCGCAAATGCAATGTCCTCGGCTCCCGGACAATCCGAAAACGCATCCACCTCGTCGGCCCATGTCTTGATATAGGCACCTGCAATGTCGTATCCCTGCCTTTTGAGAAGCAGGGCCGCAATCGCACTGTCCACTCCGCCGGACAAGCCCACGAGAATTTTCCCCATATCCGCTGGCACTATGAGTATCCTGCGCCGCGATGCAATCCCGCGGTCGCTTTATCGTAGAATATAGGGACTGAACTCGGCCCGGATGCGGCGTTTGATTTCCTGCCAGATGCGGCGTTGGATCGTGAAGCGATGCCAGATCCCGTGTGATTCGGCCATCTGGGGAGCGAAGGACTGCTTCGAGTTGACTGAGCGCATGATCAAGCCCATCCAGCGAGCTATGTGAGCGATGTTCCAAGGCGTCCTGTTAAACTTGTTCATCCTGTCTGTTTCTTTTCTCTTTTTGGACAGGATTTACAGGATCGACAGGATTGAAGAGGAAATGCCTCACGCCCGTTTGACGCTGCATGCAGCGTCTGCACTCAAGCCGCAAAGCCGCAAAGGAAGAGGGAAAAAACATGACACGGGAGCTGCAAAAATGGCCGTTGCACCGGAGGGGGCGGATTCAGCCGTCGCTCTCTTCAGAGTAGGGGGGAGCTAATGCTCACCATTTGAAAGATGGTAATGAAGGGCGCGAGCAGGGATGCTTTCCCTACTATGGGG
>JAPXRV010000073.1:0-18311 GCA_033813415.1 Opitutales bacterium
GTGGTGGGTCTTCCAGTAGTGGTGGATCGTCAAGTGGTGGTAGCTCAGGGGGAACAAGTTCGTCCAATAATGCTGGCACCGATTGGTATAGCGCGAAGATCGTTGGGCCTGTGGCGGGCGACGTGTTCTCTTGGCGTCAAACGATCACTCTTCACAGAGTGAATACGAATGTTGCCAGTCCAAATGCCGGATATTCACGTGTGGAGTTCCCTTCATCGAAGCCCACGCCATGGCAGATTGTCAATTTGGGTAATACTGGTCGTGAAAAAGATAACTCTATTGGCAACTGGTGGTTAATTCAGAATGTCAATGGAACCTACTATGCGACGACCATGGACTATTTCCGCCCAAATGACTTTGGGAACAATTGGGCAACTGAGGTGTTCTGGAAGCATCTGTACCCGAAGACCAGTTATGTCTATCCTATGACTTACAAAAGGGGTGAGACTTATGGTTTGATGGTGACCACCCTTGCTCGATTGACAAATCGGACAACCAATGAGCGTTCCAACATCGTGCTCTTCACGATGCCTTGATGTGATTTCAGGATAGAATCTGATTTAGAAAAAAAGGCCGTCAGCGATGACGGCCTTTTTTGTGCCTGTGGGTTTTTGATTGCGGCTAAATCGCAATATGGCATCATCTGAATTGTGACAGGAGACCTGAATAGAACCCGTGCGATGTTTGGAAGGTTGAGGTGGGAAGACCTCGACCCGGCATATTTGAGTGGGTTGATCGAGCTCGCCAGACGGGAGGACTTGGAAGGTGCCGGGTTAAAGACTCGTCCATCGCGTCAGGAAGACCTCACCACTCTCGCGACTGTCGATCAATCGCTCCGGGGGCGGGCTCGTTTGTGTGCCCGGAGGGACATGGTGGTATGCGGAACGTCGCTCATTCCCTTGATTCTTGAGGTTTACGGCGGGGATTGCTTATTTGAACCGGCATGCGCCGATGGGGATGTTCTTGCGGCTGGTGGATGCCTGGGTGTTCTATTTGGTCCGGTTGTGCCGATGTTGCAGGCGGAGCGTGTGATATTGAATTTTCTTCAGCATTTGAGTGGGATCTCCACTCACACCGCCCGCCATGTCCAAGCGCTGGAAGGATCGCAAACACGGCTGCTGGATACCCGGAAAACCACACCTGGATACCGCATGCTTGAGAAATACGCGGTGGCATGTGGCGGGGGTTGGAACCATCGCCTGGGTCTATTTGGTTGGATTCTGGTGAAGGATAATCACTTGGCGAGTGGAGGTGCATCCAGCGGGATGTCGCTCGAAACAAAAGTCCGGATGGTGGTGGATGCGAATCCTGGGGTCGCTGTTGAGGTTGAAGTGGATCGTTTGGATCAAATTGAGGCGGTTTTGGCTGGAGGCGCCCATATTATCATGCTCGACAACTTCACGAATGAGGACCTGGTTTGTGCGAGGGACATGATTCAGGGCCGGGCTGTCACTGAGGTCAGTGGCGGTATCACCGAGGAACGCCTCCGCCGGATCGCTCCGATTGGTCTCGATTTTGCATCCTGTGGCGGATTGGTCCATCAATCCCGATGGGTGGACATCGGTCTCGACTGGATTTCATGAGGAGTGTGATGGCGAGCAGCGGATAATACGGAATTATTAATATGGCAGTGTCAACCCCAGAATCCGGCGCTTCAATTGTTCCGCCTCCGGACACCCGCACCTTATTGCTGAGGGCACTCATGGAGTCCCATCCGGAATACTTGTCGGGTAACCTGGTTGCGACGCGACTGGGGCTGTCCCGGGTCGCGATTTGGAACCACATCGAGCAACTGAACCTTGAGGGTTATCGGATTCACGCGATCCGCAACCGTGGATACCTGCTGCAGACAGAACCGGAGGTCCTGCACGAATCCGGCCTGCGGGCGCATGCGGGGAAGATGGGAATCAAAGCGCCCATCTATTATCACGATCAGATTGACAGCACCAATTCCGAAGTGGACCGGCTGTTGAACGAAGATGTTGCCATGCCGTTTGCGGTGTTGGCAAGAGGTCAATCCAAGGGACGCGGTCGCCGAGGCAATCAATGGTTTAGTGGAAGTGCCGGGAATCTTTACGTTAGCTTCGGGTTTGATCCGAATCTCGAAATTGCCCGTATGGGGCATTACACGCTCTGGGTTGGCTTTTGTCTCTGCCGGTATCTGCGGCAGGAGTTAGGATGTGAATGCCGGATCAAGTGGCCGAATGATCTGTACCTCAACGGTCGGAAACTCGCCGGAATCCTGACAGAGGCCAAGATCGAAACCGACCGTATCCGCCGTTTGATTGTCGGGCTCGGGATGAATGTGAACGGCGATGCCAGTCTGTTCCCGGACCACCTGAGGGACCGTGTTGTGTCGCTGCGTGATGCGCTGGGGCGTCCGTTGCCGTTCAATGGGTTTGCGGCGGCGATTCTACAGGTTGTTTTTGAGGCATCGGAGCGGTATTTCCGGGAGGATATCCGCGATGCTTTGCGATCGGAGTGGGCAGATTATGATTTTCTATATGGACGCAAGGTGATGGCGGTCGGCACCCTCGAGACTGTCGATGGAGTGGCCTGTGGCATTGATTCATCAGGCTATTTGCGGATACGCCAAGCGGATGAGTCTGTTGTGACGGTCCATTCCGGTGAGGTTACTCTGTCACTGTAGCGCATGGCTACTGCTATGAAAGGAGATGCTTCTGCATGAAAGTGGCTTGCGTGGATGTGGGAAACTCGAATTCCCGGTTGGCATTGGTCGATGACGAGGGCGTTCGTTTGAGGATCAAGTTCCCAACCGCGGGAATCGGTGGTTCGGATTGTGTTCTGGGTACTACGCTTGAGAAATGGCTCGCAAAAGAGCATTCACGGATCGATGGCTTGGCGTTTTGTTCCGTTGTTCCGGCCGTCGTACCACGACTGATAGAGGCGACGGGCCGCATCATTCCGAAGTTCTTCAACCTGTCGGCTTTGAATTGCAGGGGATTGAAAGTGAGCTATCCAAATCCTGGAGAAATCGGGCAGGACCGGATCGCAAATGCGGTGGGGGCTCAGGCTTTCTACGGAGTTCCCTGCATTGTGGTCGATATGGGCACTGCGGTGACGTTGGATGTGGTTTCCCCGGACCTCGGCTACGAAGGTGGCGTGATTGCTCCCGGTCTTGCTTTGATGTCGCATTACCTCCACGAAAAAACGGCCCTTCTCCCCGAGGTGAATCCCCATGAGTGGGATGATGTCCCGATCATTGGCAAGAGTACGCGTGAGGCGATCGGGATCGGGTGCAAGAGGGGATTCACCGGAATGATCCATGCCCTGGTCGAGCCGGTTTATGATGAATTGAAGCGCCGGTGCGGAAAGGCTCCGGTCCTCGTGGCGGCAGGCGGGGATTCCCGCTTTCTCAAAGGCGGTGTATTCAGTGGCGTGTATGAGGATGAGGACATTAACCTGCGCGGCTTGTGGGAGTCGTTCCGGCGGGAATCGGAGGCTGGTGCGCTATGATCCTGAAGCGTTATGTCTTTGCCGAGTGGATCAAGGTTTTTTCTATCACAACTGCTGTGGTTGTCGGCTTAGTGCTGGTTCAGGAGGTGTACAGCAAGTTGGATGGACTGTTGAGCAAAGGAGCGAACCTGTGGGAGATCCTTTTCAGTTTGGTGCTGTCAATTCCATCCGCTTTGCCTGCCATTCTTCCGGTGGTGCTCCTGATATCCGTTCTTTTCAGCGTGGGCGTGTTGCACCGGAAAAACGAGATAACCGCAATCAAGGCGGCGGGTATGAGTCTTGGCGTGGTGGCTTCTCCTCTCTTTGTGGGCGCTGGCCTGTGTGCCGGTTTGATCCTCCTCATGAATGCGGTGTGGATCCCTTGGGCGGTTGATGCGGAAACCGATCTGCGCCGGACGATCGCGCTAAGGTCAGCTCCCGAATCTGAGGATGGCGGAATTGCTCCCGTCGGTGGATCGGTGGACAATCTTGGATTCATAAATTTTCATGAGGGTCGCTTGTGGCTCATCGGACAATATTTTCCCGTGGAGGCTAAAGGCTCATCTGTTTCCGTGTTTGTGAGGGACCACGAAGGGCGGGAACAACGCAGAATTGTGGCCAGTCGGGTCCGCTATCTCGGCGATGAGTCCGGATGGATTTTCGAGGAGGGCCGTGAGTTGTTTTTTGATGGGGTGTCGCGTGAGCCTTACCGGTCGCGTCCATTTGAGAGTCTTGAGCAACCTGGTTTTCGCGAAGAACCGGAGGTCATGCTGGCGCTTCGGGCGAAGCCCCATGAAATTCCGTTTTCCCTGCTTCAAAGGGTTCTGTCGGAGTACGCGGGACAGGACAGTCCCGAGATCCTGCCTTATCGTGTGCGACTATACCGTATGCTTCTTTCTCCTCTGAGTTGTTTTCTGGTCGTTGGCTTCGCGCTTCCATTTGTTGCCTCCGGAGTGAGGGCAAATCCGATGATCGGGATTTCCAAGGCCTTCGGGATGTTCCTGTTGTATTTCCTGGTGTCGAGCATTGCCAATATCCTTGGTGCCCGTGCGTGGGTTTCTCCACCTGTCGCGGCCCTTATCCCGTTATTGTTCATTGGATTGGCCTCCATTCCGATCTACCTGAAGGCCCGATAGGAATCGCTTGAGCAGGCGATGCCCCCGTTGCGTTTGAGACGATCCGAGGGCTTCGGTTTTGAAGAAGATATCCTCGCGCGGAGACGCAAAGACGCAGTGGGAGGAAGAGGTTCTCTCACGAAGGCACCAAGGCACAAAGGGTGAGAATACCGGCTCAAAAAACCTGTTGGCTGAGGCTGAAAGCCGAGGCCATTCAGCGAGCAAAGCGAGTGATGTTAGAAAGAGGTTTTGCCTTAGAGATCCCATAGAACACAGAGGTTGCTGAAGAGAGCAGTTGTAGTTTTTTGTGCTCTTCGAGTCCTTGTGGTGAGAAGAACTCCACATATTTGCACAGGATTAACAGGACCCGCTCTTTCGGTAGCGGAAATCGTGAGCTTTCCGTCTTCAAGGATCTTGGATCGAAAAAAGATTGTTAGCCAAAAAGCGTGTAGAGCAAAGGTAAGATCTTTAGTAGCGGAACGCTCAGGCGTTACGACCCGGAAAGTCGGAGCTATATGTTATCATTCCAGACGAGTATTCGGGTGATGGTTCGCGGTTTGAAAGGTGTTTGACAAGACTCTTCATAAACGTAGCATTTCATTCAGCGAATGTTCCGAACGAAAGTCGGGGTATATCGGTCTCGAGTTACTACCCTTAATTCTATCAATACACTCTGCTTGCATGAATGGCGGCCCAAGTTGTTCGTGTGGCTTCTGTTTCATGAAAACCATGACGCTCATTCTGTGGTTGTTTGTCTTGGCATTCAAAAATTGATCCGACTTTTTGTGCACCATGGTCACCTCACTGCGTTTTGTTGCTGCTTTCGTTGTCTCTGCCTGTTGTGGAGTGCTGCCGGTTGACTCAGCAACCTACTATGTGGATTTTGTCCTTGGAAATGATGCTTCACCGGGTACCAGTCCATCATCTGCTTGGAAGCATTCTCCGGGAGATGACAATGCGAGCGGGATTCCTGATTCAATCATTCTAATGCCAGGAGATACTGTCTTGTTCAAGGGGGGAGTCCGATACAAAGGCTCGATTACCGTGAATACGGACGGTTCCGATGTTCAACCCATCACCTTTAAAGGGGATGGGTGGGGCCAGGAAAAGGCGATTGTTGATGGTTCAGACCCTTTGTCGGCAGTTTGGACAAGATGTGTTTCGGCAGATGAGTGCGGAGGCAATCCACACTATCAATCGATTTGGTGGACCGATGTCTCCTTTCCTCCAATGATGAATTCTGCATTTGCAGCTAACCTCCATGAAGATGGGGATTTTCTGTATGTTGCTCAGTGGCCGAGTCCCGATGATCCCTTCTATTACGACAACGTGGAGAACTATGCGACTGCCATCGATCGGACACTCAGCACCATCACATCTAGTGAACTTGCGTCACTGGGCGGATCCCGACTCATTGGTGCGTATGTTTTGATTCACGAGGGAAATAACGCGGTGAGGAACCACATCATCTCCGATTATAGTTCCAATACCATTACTTACAACCAGACTGAAACAACACTTACCAATTACCGTTCGTTCTCCCTGGCCAACTACGAGGCCCTTATTGATGCTCCTGGAGAGTATGTTTTCAGGGAAACTCCCGAATCGAACGGGAAATACCGGATATTCCTTTGGCCCCGGTCAGGAGATCCCGGGGACTCGGAGATATCGGTTTCCGTCCGTGACCATTGCTTCCATCTTTCTAATCGCAGACACATCAATCTCGAAGGTTTTGTGTGCCAATATACCGGCGGAATCGGGACCACCTATCAAGGAGTGGCAATCCGGGCGGTCAACGGTGGGGATAACATTGCCGTCCGGAGAAACGTGATCCAGCATTGTCGATACGCTGATAAAGGTGGATATGGGGCAATTTACTTCAGCGGGGTCAATCATGGTCTGATTGAAGACAACCTGGCGCAGTGGAACCCCAAACATCGTGGAATTTTCTGCGCAGGATGCCAGAACACCGTATTAAGAGGAAATACAGTTTCACGGGCCGGTATGACAGGCATCAGCTTCTACACGTGCTCCCTGAGTCAGGTCGTCGACAATTCCGTGTATGACTGTCGGGGATGCCATGCCAACGGAATGTCGTTCTACTTGGGTTGTGATACGATACTCATCGCACGCAACAGGATCGTGGACTGCAATTTTAACATCACGATCCAATACTGGAAGGATGTCACCGTGTATGGCAACTATTTTAACGGACATAATAATACTGGATCAATTATGGTTGTTCGTTACCCGGAAAGTTCTTCCGGCACGATGCTGGTATTGAATAATACCTATGTCGGGAGCTCGAACGACTACTCCTTGTCCATGAGCCTTGATCCTCACCTGAATGTTATCGCGATCAACAACATCATCGAAGGTGGAATGCCAAATAGCGGTGTCGACCGTTCCAATAATCTCTACACTGGAGTGGCATGGAACCAACAGCCGAGGTATGATTGGTCATCGGAGCCGAGTGAAATCATACATTTTGACGGATCGGAATACCACCCTGTCGATGATACTCTCGTGTATTTGAATCCCTCCGTCGGTGGAGACCACCGGCTGTCTGAGACGAGCCTGGCAAAAAACGCGGGAATCAATGTCACAGATCTCTTTCCAACGGAGGATTTTCCGGATTTTGATTTTTCTTTGGATATCCCCGGCAACATTCGTGGAGCAGATGGAGTCTGGGACATCGGGGCTTACGAGTATGTTTCCGGCGGCAACCAGCCTCCCGTGCTGACCCCTATCGGGCCGCAGTCCACCCCGGCGGGCCAGCAGCTCCAGTTTCAGATCAACGCCACCGACCCGGACAGTGACCCTTTGGAATATTCGGCCACCGGTGGTTAACCTTTTGTCTTTTGATTTCGTTTTCAAACCTCTACTGCCTGCCCATGAAATGCATCACCCCGATCTTCGTATTGGTCGTCGGAATATGCAGTCTGTTTGCTCCGGTGTTGATCCATGCCCAGCAACTGGGCACCACAAACGCGATCAGCCATGACGGCATCACCTGGCACTTTGACAAGCCGTACACCTGGGGAACTTACGTCAACGGCGACTACTGGGTGCTCGGGCCCGTCACGATTACGCGCATTACCCCGGACTATGGTGTCTTTAATGGTTACACCGATACGAACGGCATATGGCAGGAATACTCACCGGCAAGGCATATGCATGGATGGGAGATCAATCCTCACAAGGTGGTGGTGGATGGTGAAACCCAAGGGTATGATAGCCTGCTTCCAAGCTTCTCGGCAGATAAGATACCGTCTCTTCCAGTCACGATTACTGAACACAATACCTCAGTCGTAAAAGGCATCGGCTTGGACTGCACGGGAACCTGCCGTCCGAGTCTCAAGGTTGCGGCGGTGTTGACGGTGGTTACAGCTCCTCCTCTTTCCACACAGTTCCGGCCCTCGTATATCGGAGATCCTTCAGAAAAACTGGTCCGGGACATGAGCCAAGTGGATTTGAACCGGCTCCCGAGCGTGATCAGCACGGAGGTTCCCACACAATCGACATTTGAAGCAGTGCTCGAACGTCAGCGCCGCCTTAAGTTTGAGCACATTGCCAAAGGATCCGGGCAACGGTCCCGGCCTCTGCTCAGTATGGAGGGATACCTGCCCTATGCCACGGGAGAGTTCACCAACGCAATCCTCTATGCCATGACCACCTATGATCGCGATATGCGGGAGGAGATGGCCATCCACCTGATCCAACATGGCATCGATTGGATCGGTCTGTTCAATCACGGCTACAGCTTCCCCCGCGGAAGCGGAGAACAGACAGGTGGCATTCTGGTTCCGGTATTTGCCGCTACCCTGTTCACCGATGATTCGCTCAAGCAGATGATCCTCACAGCCGTTGCTCAATCGGATGTTGATGCCCTCCCTTATGAGGACCATACGATTCAGATTGGGAGGCAGGAGAGACCGTTGTTTGGGAATGACAACGGGGCAAGTGCCTACTGGAATAATCTGGAAACCGGCGGAGGATCCAAAACGACCGCCGATCCACATCGTTACATCGACGGTCAACCCGTTCCGGGTTCCGGCTATCAGTATTGCTGTACCTCAGGATGGTGGAAGGGTATGGTGCTGGTTTTCAATCTCTTTCCCGCAATGAAGGAGGTGTGGTATCATCCGCCGCTTGAAACCTACGTGCAGCGCTGGGTGTACCATGGAACATGGACCTTGCCTGATCCCTGCGCCCCATACGACGGAAATCCTGCCAACCGGGGGATCACCTATGGACCCGACCCCAACAATCCGGGGGACTGCATCAAAAATGGAGTGGGGCGTTTCCCTTTGTTGCATGGCACCTACAGGGATGGAGGAGCGCAATCCGGATATGTGAAGAAACTCTGGGATACCTACTACACGCCTGATCCGGAATCCCCTCCCCATGCGGCGATCATATTCCCGCTGGATGGCACCTGCGTTCACTCCTCAGTCCCGCTTGAAGTGAGCGCCTACGCCGTGCATGGCATGAGTTCGGTGCAGTTTCTTCTCAATGGGGCTGCGTTGGGAGCTCCAGTCACTGACCCGGTCTCTGATTATGCGTCGGACCGGACTCCTCCCTACCGATATGACTGGAACACAAGCACATGGCCGGACGGCACCTATGCTGTTCAGGCACGTGCCACCGATCAGCGGGGAAATTCCTTCCTTTCGGCCCCGGTTGAGCTCATCCTTCACAATGGGATCAACCGTCCGCCTGTTCTCACCCCGATCGGACATCGGTCCACTCCGGAAGGTCAGAAGCTTCAACTTCAGATCAACGGCACCGATCCAGATGGCACTCCTCTGGAATACTCCTCCACCGGAGAGTGAACCGCTCAGTATAGGCAGACTCCCGTTCTCTTAAGGCTCAACGGATCTGAGTTCTTCAGCTTTTTGCCTCATCTCCACGACAGTCTTGCAATGAAAACACCGATCGCTCGTATCGCAGAATTCCTATTCGTCACCCAAAGTCTTATGATTCGTATTGGGAAGCGTTCAGAGCAACGGGTTTTCACCCTTGTTGTCGCCGGTATGGTCTTCGTGCATTTGGGTTTTCTCGCAAGAGCAGGGACTCTTCCTTCTATCGATGATCTTCCGTTGCACAGTACGCTGACTAAAGACGGGATCACCTGGACCTTCAATCGCGCAGTACCGATTGGGACCTTTGTGAATGGCGACCTCTACGTCGTGGGGCCTGTTACGGTCACCAATATCGATCCGCTGCCGACCCTTGCCAATGGACGCCATGGGTCGGTGCTGAGCATGCCGGGGAGTAACAATGCGATCAGTCCATTCGATAGTCGGGTGACCGGCAACCGGTACAAGCCGGAATACCGGGTCTATCCGCCCTTTGACATGAATCCGGGCGACACCTTGATGTCGTCAATCAGTATCGGTTCGAGAGGCGAGTTTCCTGCATGGATGCGGGAAGGCTACGAAACTCCGGAAAGCTATGTGCGATCGGTATCGGTCCTCACCTGTCTGGAAATCCCGGTTCGGACGGATGCCTTTCGCCCGGCTTACGTGGATCGCACCCAGCATCTGTATTATGCGGATGACTTGAAGCGGAACCTGTTGCCCAGCCTGCCAAAGGTTGGTAGCGTTCCCAGTGTCGAAATAATGGCCTTTCACTTCAGCCGCCCATGGCTTGAGGTGTGTTATTTTGGATTCGACGCTGCGGTTGAGTATCAGGCGGTTTATGGACGGGAGGTTGGACGGGCGGCAGGTATGGCCACGCTCTTGCTCATGCTCGATTTCACCCCGGCCCAGAAAGAATCCCTCTTGGTCAATTTCATTCAGTATGGAATCGATTTGTGGGGGTTGGCAAAGGCGGGTTACCCCGGTTGGCCAGCTCATGGCGGGCACGGTTCCGGACGCAAATGGCCCATTCTGTTTGCTGGAATCATGCTGGGCGATGACGAGATGAAGCATCCGAACGCGACTTTCCCGGATCTGCGCTTTGGTGAGGATATGCACACGGACTTTGCTTCCTGCTGGACCGGCGCAGATGCCGTATACACTGGGCATCAAGGCGTCTGGGATGGATCGCCGGTGAGTTCCCAGCCGAGCTGGGGTCCCTATGAGCATATGCATCCATCGCAGTGGCAAGTGGCTTTCGCAGGGGAATCCAACTGGCACATCGGTGAGGACTATCGCCGCTGCTGCACCAGCATTGCATGGGTGGGTCAGGCACTCGCGGCCCGCCTGATCGGCGCCGAATCCCTGTGGAACCATCCCGCGTTTTTTGCCTATGTGAACCGTTGGATGACAGAGGATGACACCTTGCATGTGGCAACCATTTTGTCCGAAACCGGACGTGACTACTCGGCCGGTTTCGGTCGCCAAGGGCAGGCATGGGATCCTTTTGTGAATCAGATGTGGGCTGCCTATGCGAGCAACCGCCCGCCCGCGCTTTCCCGGATCGGGAGTCGTTCTGTAGGGGCAGGAAATCCGCTACGTATCACAGTTGAGGCGGTTGATCCGGACAACGACCCCCTGACATTCTCCGCAACGGGTTTGGAATAGCCGGGGAGTTATGGGATCCGAGGATGGAATTGAAGAATGTGAGGGCAGGGATGTTCCCGCTACTTTTGGAAAGATGCCTGTTGTGGGTAGGGATGAGAGTCCCCCGCTCATCCGCATGCGATAGGACGGCTGGCGGGCATGCTGGGAATAGGGCATGGGGAAGGGATGGCACGCACGGGGATTTGAAAGAGAGGCGGCGCGGCCGGCCGAAGTCGTCGAAGTCGGCAGAACACCCAGCGATGGACGAAGCTTGTGCATGAACATAATGGCTTTACAGTCAAGCCGGTTTGGGGGTATGGGGTGTGCAAGTGGTTGTTCTCCATTAACATAGGGCTGTTTTGGTTGGGTTTCCGGTCATGCTTGACGCAGTTGCTTTCTGCCTTGGATGATAGAGGGTGTAAATCTGAGTCATTTTTCACCCCGATTCCCATTTATGAAAAAACTGTTTCTCATCCTAACCCTTGGTATCAGTGCCATTTGGTCCTCGTTTGCAGGGTCGCCAGCGACCGGTTTGGAGGTTCGTTTGGAACCTTCCGATGCGCGTCCGATCCATCCATTCATCTATGGCCAGTTTGTCGAGCACATGGGCCGCTGCATCTACGGGGGCATCTGGGCTGAGATGCTTGAGGACAGGAAATTCTGTTTTCCGGTGACCCCTGATTACAATCCCTACGGGAATCAGGTTCTGTCGGATCCGGATTTTCCGGGAGTGATCGATGCCACGGAGTTCCCGGTGGTATCGGCGTCCCCCTGGGAGATTATCGGGGAGGTGAGCGGTCTGGAGATGGTCACGCAGGACCGCTTTGTGGGGCAGCATACTCCAAAGATTTTGGCGGGTACAGGCATTCGCCAAAACGATTTGGGGGTTCGCGAGGGCATGAATTACCCCGGTTACCTTTGGGCAAAGGCGGTGAATGGCCCTGCCGAGGTGGAGGTCCGTCTTGTGATGGGTGATGAGCCAGATGCACCTGCTGTCTCGAAGCGGATCCGGGTGGAGGGTCCGGACTATACGAAAGCCTCCTTCGAGTTTGTTTCCGGAAAAACCATTCAGATGGGGGCGTCGCTGGAAATCAAGGTGATCGAGGGGGAGATGTTGCTGGGAACGGTTTCGCTCATGCCTGGAGACAACATCAACGGGATGCGCCGGGATACGATCGAATTGCTGCGGCAGTTGAATGCGCCCGTCTACCGCTGGCCGGGCGGCAATTTTGTCAGTGGCTACAATTGGCGCGACGGCATCGGGGACCGGGATCGCCGTCCTCCACGTCGCAATCCCGCATGGACCGGGGTGGAGCACAATGATTTTGGAACCGATGAGTTCATTGCTTTTTGCCGCTTGATTGGAGCGGAACCGATGATTGCGGCCAATACGGGTTTTGGGGATGCCTATTCCGCCGGGCAATGGGTCGAATACACCAATGGGGATGCTGCTTCCACGATTGGCGGGGGATGGCGTGCGGCGAATGGTTCGCAGGAACCATATGGCGTGAAGTATTGGTGTGTGGGCAATGAAATGTGGGGTAATTGGCAGTTGGGCCACATGCAGCTTCATCACTATGTGTTGAAGCACAATGAAGTGGCGGATGCCATGCGCAGTGTGGATTCCGGGCTGGTTCTGATCGCCTCCGGCGACCTGGAAAGGGTGAACCATGAAACCGATCCGGTTCAGTCCAAGAGCGGAATGCCATGGACCGAGGGTATGCTGAGGAACTGTTCGGAACACATGGATTTCATTTCGGAACATTTTTATGTGGGACGCACGCCCTGGTCGGACACCGGAAGGGTCTCGGTTCCTGAGCACCTTGAGAGTATGCGCAATGCCATTCGGGGCAAAGTCGATGGGCACCGTGCGCTTCAGCCGCGCCTGGATCATCTGGGCGGGCGGACTATTCCGATTGCGATGACCGAGTGGAATTACTGGCACAGGGATTATCGCTATGGCGAATTGGGCTGCATTTATGATCTCGCGGATGGGCTCGGGGTAGCGGCTGGCTTGCATGAGTTCTTCCGGCACACCGACCTGATTGAAATGGCCCTTTACGCCCAGACTGTGAACGTCATCGGGGCGATCAAGACCACCCGGATTGCCGCAGAGATGGAGACCACCGGCTTGGCGCTGACCATGTATCGCCGCCATTTCGGGACCCGTCCGGTTGCGGTGAAGGGTGACTTTGGCTCAGTGGATGTTTCGGCGTCCCTCACGGCGGAGAAGGATGCCCTCACGATCGCGGTGATCAACCCGGGCGATTCGGAAGTCCGGATCCATCCTGATCTGGGCGCGTTCCGTGTTGCGGGGGATGCCAGTCGCTGGCATTTCGGCGGAGTAGATGAACTCGCGCACAACCTCCCCGGAAAGGAACGGGCTGTGGACATTGTCTATACCGATGGGCTTTCGCTATCCGACGGACTCAATGTGCCCGGGCTCAGTGCGGCGATCTTTGTGCTTCCGCTGTCGCAGGAATAAAACTTGCGGAGGCCTTTGTCACATATGCGTGGATTGGAGAAGATAACAGTATGAGAAATCCGGTGGCGGTTGGTTTGGTGGTGCTTTGGGCGTGCTTGGGGGGTTACCACTCCATGCATGCGCAAAACCCGATTGTGCAGACTCTCTACACGGCTGATCCGGCCCCTTTGGTCCACGATGGCACGCTCTACGTCTACTCGTCCCACGATGAGCATACCGATTCCAACTTTTTCACGATGCACGATTGGCATCTCTTCTCCACGAAGGATCTGGTGAATTGGACGGCTCACGGGGTGGTGGCTTCACTCGATGACCTCAAATGGATGGATCGGGACAACGGAGCGTGGGCGCCTCATTGCATCGAAAGGAACGGAAAATTCTACCTCTATGTTCCCATTCACGGGGAGGGCATTGGTGTCCTTGTTGCGGACTCGCCTTTCGGCCCGTTTAAAGATCCACTGGGCCGGCGTTTCATCCAGAGTGCGAACATCTGGGATGATATCGATCCCACTGTTCTGATCGATGACGACGGGCAGGCTTACCTGTACTGGGGCAACCCGAAATTGATGTATGTGAGGCTCAACGATGACATGATTTCCTATGATACGAGCGTCGGGGATCAGGGCATTGTCTATGTCGGGATGACCTCCGCAGCATTCGGGGAGCGCGCCGAAAAGAGCGAGAAATACACCACCAACTACGAAGAGGGACCTTGGTTGTGGAAAGGGAATGGCCAGTATTATCTGTTTTTTGCCGCCGGGGGGATTCCGGAAGTGATCGCCTATTCCACCGGCCCGACAGCAACCGGACCCTGGAGCTATGGTGGGGTTGTGATGGACAGGCATCCCGGGCTTTCGTTCACCAACCATTCCGGAGTTGTCGACTTCGAAGGCCGTACATTGTTCTTCTATCACAACGAAACGCTGCCCGGTGGCGGTGGCTTCAACCGATCGGTTTGTGTCGAGGAGTTGAGCTTCAATCCCGACGGTTCGGTTGTGCCGCTTATTCCAACGGCGGATGGTATACGGGAAGCAATTGGATCTATGAGTCCATACTCCCGTGTGGAGGCTGAGTCCATGGCATGGTCGGAAGGGGTCAAGTTGGCTCCGGATGGGAGGCCTGGGGTCTATGTCACCGATCTCGACGATGGAGACTACATCAAGCTGCGGAATGTCGCGTTCGCGCAAGGAGCCCGGCGATTTGAGGTCCAGGCATCCGCCACTGAGGGATCTGTCGGTTCCATTGAGATACGGATGGATGGCAGGGATGGCGAGCTCCTCGGCGTGTGCGAAATCAAGAGCACAGGAACCGAAGGGGAATGGGGTTTACATTCTTGCCCGGTGCGTGGCGTGGAGGGGATTCATGATCTCTATCTTATTTTCAAAGGTGAAAACAGCGCATTGTCTGCCATCGATTGGTGGCGCTTCGAGCCACAAGGCTGATCCGGACCCTGAATCGTTCTCATGTCACATGCAGCGATAACCCCCTGGATGGAGTCGGGGAGTCAATGCTTTGTGGTGAACGGAATTCATGTTTTTGGACAGGATTCGCAGGATTGAAGAAGAAGAGGATATCTCACGCAAAGACCCAAAGGTGGAAAGAGGGAGAGAAGTGAGAGGGATGAATTATGAAGGATGAAGAGGGAAGTGGGGGGGGCTTTCGTAGCGGGACGCGTGAGCGTTCCGTCTTCCGGGGCTTGGATTGGGGATGGTGATGTTTTAACCACAGGTCACAAAGAGCACAGAGGGGAAGAGGAGATTAACCACGAAATACACGGAAGGCACGAAAGAAGAGCGGCTCATTGTGGACAATTCGCCCTACCTGATTCGGGGATAGATTGCCTGTTGCGGGTAGGGATGAGCGTCCCCGCTCATCCGCAAGCGGTTGGGCTTGGGTGGAGTTGGGAAAGCCGCGAATACGTGGGAAGGATGATGACGAGGCGGACGCGGGCACGGCGAGCCCCAAGCGGAAGATTGTTGGATGGGGGTTGATTCTTGACAGAACCGGAGGGGCTGGAAACGCTGGGAATTACCTGGATTCCTATGCAACCTGCCTACCTCGTTTATCTGGTCATTTTTGCAACGATGATCGCTTTTGTTTCGGGACGCGTCCGTTATGATGGTTGTTGGAATTGCGGCTATTCTGTGGATCTGGCCTTTGTAAACCGGTATGAATAATAGAAGTCGCGTTATTTTATTCGGTATCGGTGTTGAATGAATCAAAAAAGCGGAATATGATTTTGATTCTATCGGATTGCGTTGTTTAAGCCGGGTCTGACTGTGGTTCGAAGATAACCCGCATCCTGTTGGAAACGGCTTGAGCGAAGGTTTTCCGTTCCTGTTTTCATTCCAACCCTATCCTCGTATGCCAAACCGCCATTCTGTTGCGGCGTGCGCCGCTATCTCCAGTCTTCACGACTTGTCCCTGCGAAACCTTACGCGATTCAGGCGACCCTATTACCCTTCACCAGCCTCATGGGAGGACGAAATCCTGTATTTTCTGATGCTTGACCGGTTTTCGGATGGCAGGGAGTATCAGGGATTCCGCGATGCCAATGAAACACCGGTGGATTCTGCTGATTCCGGTCGGCAAACCCCTATGTTTGTTAGCGCGCAAGATGCTGGGAATGCCGATTGGGATGCCTGGTTCAGGGCTGGTCGCGGATGGTGTGGCGGAAACCTCAAGGGGTTGTCCGACAAGATCGGTTATCTGAAACGCTTGGGTGTGGGGGCGGTTTGGATCAGCCCGGTCTTCAAGCAAGTGAGTGGCAGTGACAACTACCATGGATACGGCATTCAGGATTTTCTGGAAGTGGACCCTCATTTTGGCACGAAGGAGGATCTGGTGAAGTTGGTGGAGGCCGCTCATAAAGCCGGCATCCGGGTGATCCTCGACATTATTCTGAATCATGCCGGGGATGTTTTCGCCTATCGGGATAACCATCCATACTACTACCACGAGGGAAAGCAGTGGGAAATCCAGGGTTTCCGCAAATCATCGGGATGCCCCGGTGATCTCACATCCACCACAGTGGCCCATGCATCCAGAGATGAGGGCGTCTGGCCCTCCGAGTTTCAGGATTTGACGGTTTGGAGCCGGAAAGGCGAGATCCGCAACTGGGATGCCTATCCCGAATACATCGACGGAGATTTCCTTTCATTGAAAAACCTCCACCTCGGTTATGAACCAAAGGATCCATCCATATCCTGGGATATGCGGGAGCGGGTGAAGGCGTTTTCGCCGTCCCGGGTGTTGGACTACCTAATCAAGGTGTACCGCTACTGGATCGCCTTAGCCGACATCGACGGATACCGAATCGACACCGTCAAGCACATGGAGCCGGGGGCTGTCCGGATTTTTGTGAACGCGATCCATGAGTATGCGCAAAGCCTGGGCAAGGAGAACTTCTACATGATCGGGGAGGTGACGGGAGGCCGGGCAAATGCGGTTGCCACCGTGGATCACACCGGGCTTGATGCGGCCTTGGGTATCGATGACATTCAGGATAAGCTTGAGTTCCTTGCCAAGGGGTTCCGCTCCCCGGGAAATCCGGTGACGGACGATCAGGTGGGTTACTTTGACTATTTCCGCAACAGTATCCTGGACGATAAGAATACCCATCAATGGTATGCCAAGCACGTTGTCGTGATGTTTGACGATCACGATCAAGTGGGAACGCGGCATAAGTTCCGTTTTTGTGGACAAGGCGACGCTAACAGCCGTCTGCTCATTCCGGCAATTGCCCTAAACTTTACGACGATGGGTATTCCGTGTCTTTACTATGGCACCGAGCAAGCCTTCAACGGGGGGGACTCCCGTCCGGATGACGATTCCTACAGTGACGTATTTCTGCGTGAATGCATGTTTGGTGGACCATTTGGCTCCTTTCGCAGTGCGGGCCGGCACTTTTTCAATGAAGCGCACCCGGTCTACGGATTTGTTTCACGGTTGGCTGCGTTTCGTAAGTATACCATCGCCTTGCGCCGAGGCAGGCAGTATCTGAGGGCAGTATCCGGTAGTGGCGAATCCTGGGATTTTCATTATCCGCAGATGCTCAACGGTGAGTTGCGTTGGGTTGTGGCTTGGTCCCGGATCTTTGCCGACGAAGAATACCTGTGCGCCATCAACACCGATCCGGCTCATGCCATTGAGATCTGGGTAACGGTTGACCGCTCCCTCCATCCGGAGGGAACCAGCATGGGTTGCGTGTTCGCCGACGATGGTTCGCGGGTGGGCTCTTCGGTTCAAGTGGAAAGCCGAAACGGGTCCTCTGTCAGGATAATGGTTCCACCCGCCGGCTTCCTGATCTTTCACTGATTTGCTCCTGACGGGAGCCCTCAAAACCGGGTCGGTGAAACGGGATAGAATTGTTGTCCGGGCAGGCGTATAGGTAGGTCTGCTACGGGCAGTTGGGGAATAAATGAGTGCGGCTGGGATACCCGGCCGCATTCTCGCCTATTATTTCCAAAATTCACTTTTTTTCCTACTCCAGAGAAAGGTATGAGCAATGCCAGAATGAATTTTTGACATCCTTCGCCCTGAAGGGAGTTCGTCCGACGCGTTGGAAGGGGTGAGATCGCAGAACGGAGATGGCTTTGCTGCCGACCAGAGAACGAGAGGGGTCCTGGGTGTGATCAAAACTACGGGGAAAGCGGGAATCTTCTTATTGAGACATAGTCTCACTGTACAAGCGAAGCGAAATGTGCTTTATACTTGGGATGGCGAACAAGAAAAGAGTCACACGTG
>JAPXRV010000074.1:0-17987 GCA_033813415.1 Opitutales bacterium
GCGACACCCGCTTCCGCCCCGGATGTTTTGGGAAAATAGAACTGTTCGGGTTGATCCATGTAGTATTGGCCGCTGATACCATCGGGGTATTCATGGCTGTAGCGGTAGTCCTTTGCATTGCCCAAGCGCTTGTTGGCCGCACCACCCTTATCCCGCAGCCAAAGCGGAACCGGCTGAACCCCATGCTCGCGCAAATGCGCACGGGCACGGTTGAGTGCCTCGTAAGCACAATTGCTCTTTGGACAAGTCGCTAGAAACACAGTCACATGCGCGAGATTGATGTCACACTCCGGGCGCCCGATCACCTCACAGGCCTGAAAAGCCGCCATTGCGAGAAGCAAAGCCCGCGAATCCGCCATTCCCACATCTTCCGATGCAAGAATCACCAACCGCCTCGCGATAAACCGCGGATCCTCTCCACCCTCCAGCATTTTCGCCAGCCAATACAGTGCGGCATCCGGGTCTCCTCCCCTCATGCTCTTGATATAGGCCGACACCGTGTCGTAGTGTTCGTCCTCATCGGCATCATAGCGGATCCGGCGCTCAGCGGCGTAACGACCGATCACGGATTCATCGATCACACCACCGTCATCCACCAGTCCAGCCAGCAACTGAAGCGTGTTGAGCGCCTGGCGAAGGTCGCCTCCCACAAGATTGGCGATGTCGAGCAGGCACTCCGTTGCGCATTGGATGTTTCGCTGACCCAGTCCGCGCTCCCGATCCTCCAACGCACGTCCCAACAGTGCCGCTATTGACGCCGGGTCCAAAGGCTCAAGCCGGATCAAATGACAACGGCTCAGAAGCGGAGGATTCACGTAAAACCCCGGATTGTGGGTCGTCGCACCGATCAGGGTGACGGTCCCCCTTTCCACATCGGGCAACAACAAGTCCTGCTGGGATTTGTTGAATCGATGGATTTCGTCGATGAACAGCAGGCTCCGTTTCCCCCTCAGGTGACGGTTGCGAGCCTCTTTGAGGACTTCCCTCAACTCAGCCACATTTGAGGCGACCGCATTCAAGCGGATGATGTGACTCCGGGTCTCACGGGTCACGATCTCGGCAAGGGTCGTCTTTCCGGTGCCGGGCGGCCCATAGACGATGAGATTCAGACGCTCCCCCCGCGCCATTGCTTTGCGCAACATGGTATCGGGACCCAGCACATGCTGTTGCCCAACCATCTCATCAAACGACCGCGGGCGCATCCGTGCGGCAAGCGGTGCATCCGGAGCAATATCATCAATGGATGATTCGGATGCATCCTCGTCGCCAAAGATGCTTTGTTGGTAGGCGCTCAAAATTGCGAAACTCCGATCATCCAAAGGTTCAGGCCAAGCCTGAACGCCGCGCCTTGACCCAACCGATTACCTTAGCGTCACTGTCCCGGCTCGCCCAAACGTGCCTCAGAAACTCGGCAGGATGTATGTTCGACTCGCGGAAAAACTTTCGATCACCACCGCAGCCATACATCACGTCATCCGCGAGCTCACCCCTCAGCTTGGCACGGGCCTTCGCCAACAGCCTGGGCAGCCAGACGATGCCATCCACGTCAGCATCCTTTGCCGGTAGCGAGGCGGAGTCCACCACTTTCCCGGAAGCCTGCTGCTGCTGGATAACCATGAAGTAATCCCGCCGGGCCTCGCAGATCATCAGAAAGGTCTCGAAATCCGGTTCACCATAGGTTGTGAAATCCTCCACGTAATCGTAAACGTCCATCGCCCGAAGGCCCATGTCATCCATGAAGGCTCGTTGCGAACGGTCAAAATAGCTCTGTGGATCACGCCCGCCCTTGCGGTAGCGTTCGAGCGCGAAATCCCAAAGCGCCTTAAGATTCTTTTGATATTCGTAGTGGGTTGTCATGGAGGATAGGATATCAGGACTTACTGCGTTTTCTCAAATCGCGTTTCGAGTTTTTCCCAGGCAAAGATCCCGATTGGGCTGAATCCGATGAACCGGGTGCCTTTTCATGAATCCGGAAATCGATCTGACGCTTGAAACGGTCCACCCGCTCCACAACAACTTCCATCTTCTGGCCGATCCGATAAGTCTTCCCGGTTCTCCTCCCGACGAGGGACACTCCGTCTCTGTCCAGTCCATAGAGATCATCGCCCATGGTCGAGATGTGAACCAACCCGAATGCCATCGAATCCGTAAGCTCAACAAACATCCCATGGTTCTTGATGTCCGTCACAATAGCGCCAAAGGGCGTCCGCACCGGACGGCTCAAGTCCTTTTCAAAATACTCCATCAACTTGGTTTTCACAGTCTCACGCTCTGCCTCGGCACTGCGCGATTCGGTGATACTCAAATGCTCGGCGATGCTTGCCATCTGGGACGCGGAAAATGCGACGGATTCATCCAGCGGAGCAGTGGAAAAACCCTTCTTTCGAAGGTAAATATCAAACACCCGGTGGACGATAAGATCGGCGTAGCGCCGGATGGGCGAGGTGAAATGGGTGTAGTTATCCATGCTCAGACCATAATGCCCGTCCGAAGTCGAACGGTAGCAGGCCTGTTTAAGGCTTCTCAGGAATTGCACCTTCAAAGTGTGTTCCTGCGGATGCTTCTGGATACGCTGCAGCATCTTCACCACCTCCTTTCGGTTACTCAGATCCCCGACCTGAACACCGAAGGTGGCCATGTATTCGGAGAGCTCGGAGAGCTTCTCATCATCCGGTTTATCGTGCACGCGATAGATCAAGGCCAACTGGGCAGCTTTCAGATCCTTGGCGACTGTCTGGTTGGCCAACAGCATCCATTCTTCCACCAACTGGTGGCTCTCGTCCGATTCATTCTTCACGATCCGATCGGCATATCCATTCGGATCAACATAGATTTTCACCTCGGGCATGTCCAGATCCAGACTTCCCTTCCTCATGCGCGCTTCGCGCAATCCCGACGCGATGGACCACAGGCTCTTCAGGGCATTACGGATCGCGTCCATCTCGGAGTCGGACAACTCAGCCACGGGCTTTCCTGTATTGCCGGTCTGGTGAGACAGTGGCATGGGCATTCCACGGATCGCATCCGAAGACAAACCACGCATGAAAGCCAAAGCCTGTCCGTAGGTCAGGCGTTTCCGACTCCGGATCACCCCATTGTAGAAACGGTGACCCTTCAGTTTGCCCTGTTTGCTGAAGTGGAACTCTACGCTCTTCACGAGCCGGTCCTGATCCTCAACCAAGCTGCACAAGCCGTTTGACAAGCGCTCCGGAAGCATCGGGATAACGGTTCCAACCAGGTAAGTCGAGTTGCCCCGTTTCTTTGCCTCCTTGTCGAGCGCTGAACCTGGTCTCACATAGTGCGATACATCCGCAATGTGAACTCCGATCTTAAGATCCCCACCATCCATATACTCCAGACTAAGGGCATCGTCAAAGTCCTTTGCATCGTCCGGATCGATCGTGAGTGTGAACACATTCCGGAAGTCCTTCCGCTGGTTTATCACCTTATCGTCAATCCGGTCCGGAATATCCTGAAGTTCAAAATCCACACATTCCGGAAACACAGGAGACAACCCGAACTTGTGCAAAATGGAGCGGTATTCGGCCATCGGTGTGTGTGTCTCGCCTAGCACCTCGATGATGTCTCCCTCGGGATTCACATGGCGCTGTTTCCATTCGTGAAGACGAACCACCACCTTATCATTGACCTTGGCCTTGACCGGATCCGAACCCACAGACGGATCCTCCACTATAATATCGTGGATCATCCTTGGATCGTCCGGAATCACGTAGTGAAAGAACTTCGTGCTCGCCAATGTCCCCGTCACGGTATCCCTTGCCCGCTTCAAGATGCGAATAACACGGGCCGTCTTACGGTCGGGTTCTTCCACACTGCGCCTCACAGACTTCTTCCACTTCGGCTTCTTGGTCTCACGGATCATGCGCGCGACCACCCGATCCTCGTGCATCGCGACCCAGGTGTCCTCCGCCCTTACCCACACAGGCTCAAAGGTGGGCTGCCCGGGTGTGATCACCGGATGGATCATCGCTGAACCGCTTTGCCGAAAACGGATCACTCCCGTGATCAGGTCAGCATCTTTTGGCAAACAATAGCGGTTTCCCTTCAACTTCACCAGAGTGCCGCTCTGCAGGCATTCTTCCACGATGGACTCAAGTTCACCCATCTGGGCCTTGCCCAGATGCAATGATTCCCCAAGCTCTTCAATTGTCAGCGGCACATAATCAGGCTGCTGCATCTGCTCCATCAGTTTCCATTCCATATCAAATCCTTTCCTTCAGTTCCGGAGACCGCCACCGCATCCGTCACACCTCGTAGGTTTTCCCTGGCTCGGGATCCAGCACCCTGCAGGTTGCGTCATTCGCTCCAAGGCGCTCCTTGAACCAGACCCTCGCCTCTGCATCCCCGTGAGTCAGAATCACCGCCTCGGGATCCATCCCCTGCACAAGATGCAGCAGCTCATCCCGGTCAGCGTGCCCACTCAAGTCATATACCTCCACAGGGGAACGCAAGGTAACCGAAAGATCATACGCATCAAAGGATATGGGATCTCCCGGCTTCGCAGCCCTAAGCTTTCCACCGGGTGTATCCGGATCACAATATCCCACAAAATGCACCCGGTTGCGCTCCGAACCCACAAGCGTCGCCGCCGCCTGATACGATGGAGTATACTCCACCATCATGCCGCTGCTCAAAACGTAAATTCCCTGTGGCATCGCACCTTGGCCGGGAATCTTCGGATACCGGGGTTCTCCAACCTTGAGTTCGTTCAAAATCCTCCTGCGGAAACGGACGAGTCCAGTGTCCTTTGCAATGTCATCAAAGTAGTCCACCAAATCCAGACCCAAGCCCCCGCTGAAGACCGGACTCTTTGGCAACTCCCCTCTTTTCATCGCAAGATGAAGCATTGCCATGATCTCCTGGAGCCGGCCCAACGCAAACACCGGAAGCAGACAACTGCCTCCTCCTTTAAGCGTTTCGGTCATGCTTGCGTAAAGACGCGCACATTCCTCTTCGCGGCTTCGCCCTTTCGCACGCTGCGTGCACCCGCGTGTCGTTTCCGTGACCACGATATCCACCTGCATCTCCGGGATCCATGCACCCGGAAGAGTCAGTTGATCATCGAACAGAATGTCTCCCGTGATAAATATGCTGGCATCATCATGCTGGACCAACACCGATGCGGCACCCACCACATGTCCGGACGGATAGAGAACGATCTCCATCTTCTCTTTCCCCTTCCGCAAAACCTTCGGGGTGTCAAAACGCAAAGCTTCATACTGATGCTCAATCCGCTCCACCTCCGCGAATGAGAAAAACGGGTATTCCGGAATCGATTGCTCTCTCCCCTGACGCTTCATCACATTCACCGAATTGCGAAGCATGCGTCCGGCCAGCATCCGGGTCGGAATGCTCATGAATACGGGAACATCGGGGAACTTCTTCAACAATAGAGGAAGAGCCCCAAGATGGTCCAGATGGCAATGGGTCAGGATCACAAAATCAATTGGCTGCTCACCATTGAGCCTGTCCAGCATCGGCAAGGATGCCTTCCCGGTTTCTTTAGGGTGGATGCCGGCATCCACAACAAAACGGAACGATCCGACTTCGTAGAGGCTCGAATTCGCTCCGATTCCTCCAAGCCGATTTAAATCAGTGTAATTCATCAGTATCCTGTGTGCTGTAGAACATTAAGTTCCGCAAGCCATCTTTCAGCACCAATGCCAATGCGATGCATCCGACCGGACCGTTACGCCTTGCGCTTCCATGGTTCAGATTCTTCCAGATGCCGGTTCGGGGCGAATACTAATTTCCTGATGCGGAATACTGGATCGTCGAGAATCCTGAGGATTCAGACGACACTTCTATTGCGATAGGAGTTCCTGCGGGAACCGTTCGGTTTCCAACCGGGTTCAGACTGACTCCTGATACGGGAGATACCTCATAAGTTCCGGGAGTGTTGCTGAAATACAGCACACATGAAGACGCATCCACTTCAATGCTGGAAACCACAGTCGAGCCGGTTTTCCGAATCCTCCACAACCCCGGCGCCATATCCGTCATCAAGACCTTCTTCGTTCCACTCCCCCAAAACGAAAGACTGACAGGGTGATCAATCAAGCTCCCGGATTTACTGAAGGTCACCACTCTGTCGGAGACCATTGCTCCCTCAATGTCAGGACTGGAAATACGACTGACAGCCAAGGGAGTTGCCGTCCCATCCATGATCTGCATAACGTTGAAAAAAGTGTCGTTGCGCGATTCGACCTTGGGCCGGATCTGCACCCTCCAGCTCCCCGGTTCCTCAGTCTGGATTGTGTCAATTGGCTTACTCGGGTAATTCACGCCACCCAAGCCTTCAAACTCACGCCCTGCCCCGCCTGTCTTTTCAACGATCCGGTTTTCCGATTCAGGCAGAATCATGCTGGTCACAAGTCTTCCCGAATAGCTTCCATACTTTCCCACGACACCCGATCGGTTGATCGTAAACAGTTTTCCATCCGCTGAAAGCACCGGCTCCTCCATGGCATGGCACAACCAGTATTTATCGAACCCTGCATCGGAAGTCGTCATCCAGTCGTAGACCATCAAGACAGCCGGGACATTGCTTTGTCCGAGATTCAGAAAAACAAACGAGCGTTTGTAGGAGGACACCTTTGATGTATAGGCATCGGTGATATCGCCTTTGATGTGGGTAAACTCAGGCGTTTGCTGATCGGGACCCATCGCATGGGCAAGCACCTCTCCGGATGTATAGCCCTGGGTCTGTATCACCTCCAAATCATTGGGTTCCCGTCCCTGATTCGGCCAACGCTGTCCTCCGTTATTGTGACGTGGTGAATGCCAAATGACCTGCTCATCCGGATCATAGACCAACATACAATTGTGGGCAATGGTCTGCTTGTAGTAATTGCCGTCGTGGACCCGTCCATAGCCCTCGATTTTGCTATCGATTTTTCCATCTCCATTCTCATCCCCTTGATAAATACCGGAGTCGATGGCCAATGCGCCCCGATAATAGATCTGGAAGGCTCCTGAGTCGAGGTGCATGTGATTATTGAATTTCACACATCCCACCTTCATCTCCACGACTGCGGTATCCGATTGAGGATCCACATGGTCATCCCATCCGGTCCGTGCGATCATGGTCCCCACCGGATACGGGAAATACCGCGACAATGCCAAGCCGGAATGAGGCTTCGGCTGAAGACCGGGATCCCGGATGATTAACTCCATAACCGGGCCGATTTCGTTAATGCACGAGGGAATCTCTGCCGTTGCACCGGGAATCGCCAGAGCAGAGTCCCTCTGGCGCATCAGCTCGTCGAGAAGGTATCCGTCCTCGTGAAGAAATGTGGCCAACAGGAAACAGTCCCGATACAACCACCATTGCCCCGGATCCACCCAATTGGACGTGTAGATATCTCCGTCCCGAAGCATTTGGCCATCTGGACGCCGGGCATAGAGCTGCCAATACAAAACATCTTTCATGTCATCTGAGAACAGCCCGTTGTGCCCCATCTTACTCAAGAGCAGAGCGGACCACAATTCAGACACATGCCGGCCCTGCCCGTAATCCGTCCCCTGATAATGCATCCCCGCAGAATAGGCAAAGTCACGTGCCGGCTTTACCTTTCCTGCAATCAGTGACATCACCTTTCCATACAATTGATCATCTAGGGCGTTATCCGGATCCCAAAAGGCAATCCCGATGCCCAGCATGTTGCGCATGATTGAATTTTCGGAGGAGTGACCGGTCACTGCGCCCCCGGTCTGTGCATCCGGGATCGCAATTTCCAGCTTCCCACACAAATCCATCACCCGCGCCCTGAAGATGGATTTTGCTTGTTCATCGAATACCTCAGGCTGGCCGGAAGGCCGGTATGCATCGATTCCGTAACACCAGTCATAGACCACAGCCGCCCCAAACAGCATGCGTCCGCACTCCAGAGACGGCCTGTAGTCCCTAAAAGCTCTCCCATTCGAAACCGCGGCCCGCAAGACATTGGTGGCCAGCTCAATTGCCTGATTCCCTTTGCTCCAGTTCGACCGGGGATCAATGAGATATAGAAAAGCATTGGCCTCAAACACCTTACGACAGGTTTCCATGGCCAAAGCCACATCGGCAGGATCGGGATCGGTGAACGCACCAACATTCGTTCCTAACTCAGAAATAATGCCCAATGCCTTCTCAAACCCCATATCCTTCTTCGATATGTGATCATATCGACCTTCCAAAGGAAGTCCTTCCGCGTGGGCATCGATGGCATCTCTCAACGCCTCAACCGAATCGTATCGGGCCCGCAATTCCGGAATATTATCCGACCTGAGCATCAAGCGCGGATGATCATCGGGAGGCAGAGGGTAGGAAGCGGCAAAAGCACCGATCCCAAACAGATAAGCCCCCATCCACGACAAAACAACACAGGTTGCATGGCTGATCCGAGTCCGGACAAAACGATAGTTATGAATGGCATTCATGGCAAAGTCCAAAGGCTGACCTTCTAAAGCATGGACCATGCCATATCACAACCCCCCCGGTCCCCTCGAGAAAATACCGATGGATCCCCATACGATAATGATTGCCCTGTTTCGATCCGCTACCCCTTCCCTCCCGGCATCAAATCATGATCCCCATCCATCGGATTGAAGGATCCCATGTCGGAAATTTGCAATGAACGAAATTTCATCGACACCGGATCGTGCCTGGCTGCAAAGGGACGCTGGGTACACAAAAAACCCGACATTCGCGGTTCATCCACGAAATGCCGGGGAAAAAGACTCAAGGCTGAAAAGGCTGGCGACACAACGGCCAGCACTCAGCCCTGGATCATTCACTTCGATGCTGCCAGCACACAAGCTGCGCAAGCTTCGCGGATTTCCGCGAAGAAATCGTTACCTTTGTCATCCACCAGAATGAAGGCTGGAAAATCCTCAACCTCAATCCGGTAGACGGCTTCCATCCCCAATTCGGGGTACTCCAGCAATTCGACCTTGCGGATGTTATCCTGCGCAAGCAACGCGGCGGGGCCTCCGGTTGAACCGAGATAGAAACCACCATATTTCTTGCAGGCATTGGTCACAGCCTGACTCCGGTTCCCCTTCGCAATCATGATCATGCTGCCACCGTTGGCCTGGAATTCCTCGACATAGGAATCCATGCGCCCTGCCGTGGTCGGCCCGAAGGATCCGCTCGGCAGGCCCTTCGGGGTCTTAGCGGGACCCGCGTAATAAACCGGATGATCCTTGATGTATTGGGGCAGCCCTTCCCCTCTGTCGAGGCGCTCTTTGAGCTTCGCGTGCGCAATGTCACGAGCCACGATGATTGTGCCATTCAGGCTCAGGCGTGTCTTGACCGGATACTTGCTCAGATCCGCCAGAATCGCCGACATCGGCTGATTCAGGTTCACCTTGACCACGCCGGCATCATTCGCGCCTCGCATCGAGTCCGGAATAAAACGCCCTGGATTGGCCTCAAGCTTCTCGAGCCAGATACCATCCTTGGTGATCTTACCCTTCATGTTGCGGTCTGCCGAGCAGGATACTCCCATGCCGACCGGGCAAGAGGCCCCGTGCCTCGGCAAGCGGATCACCCGGATATCCAAGGCATAGTATTTTCCGCCAAACTGGGCACCGTAACCCAGCTTGCGACTCGCATCCAGCAACTGCTTCTCAAGTTCAATATCGCGAAAAGCCTGACCACCTTCATTTCCGGAAGTTGGAAGCTGATCATAGTACTTCGTGCTTGCGAGTTTGACCACCTTGAGGTTGGTCTCGGCGCTCGTCCCACCAATCACAAACGCCACATGGTAGGGAGGACATGCAGCAGTCCCCAAAGATCCCATCTTTTCGATCAGGAAAGACAATAAGCGCTTCGGTGTGAGCAGCGCTTTCGTCTCCTGATAAAGCATGGTTTTGTTAGCGGAGCCACCACCCTTTGCTACGAACAGGAACTTGTATTCCATCCCTTCAGTCGCGTACAGATCGATCTGAGCAGGCAGATTGTTGCCGGAGTTCTTCTCCTCATACATGTCAAGGGCAACGGTCTGGGAGTATCTCAGGTTTTCCTTCGTGTAGGTGTTGAAAACACCTTTCGAAAGCCACTCTTCATCGTTGCATCCGGTCCAGACCTGCTGTCCCTTCTTTCCCATGATGATCGCGGTTCCCGTATCCTGACAAAAGGGCAATACCCCATGTGCGCTGACCTCAGCATTCTGGAGCATGGTCAGAGCCACATTGCGGTCGTTTTCACTGGCTTCCGGATCATCCAGAATCGCCGCAACCTGCTTGAGGTGCGATTCGCGGAGAAAGAAGGCCACATCGCGCATGCCTGCCTGGGCAATCTGCTCCAAGGCTTCGGGGCTGATCTTCAGCATGGGGCGGCCGTCAAACTCAGCCATTTCGACGTAGTCACGTGTCAAAAGACGGTATTCAGTGTCGTCTTTTGACATCGGAAATGGATCCTGATAGTGAAACTCAGTTGGGTTTGCCATGGTATTTTGAGATTTCCCTTCCGAGATAATCCCCCGGCCGATGGAGTCAACGGCATTCGGACAAAAGCACACCTGCAAATGACTTCCGGTCAATCACGCAGAAGTCTGGCGTTGCGAGCCGC
Source organism: Opitutales bacterium (assembly GCA_033813415.1). GTDB lineage: Bacteria > Verrucomicrobiota > Verrucomicrobiia > Opitutales > JAFGAQ01 > JAFGAQ01. The sequence continues at coordinate 10,577 of JAPXRV010000074.1, forward strand.
AAGAAGGTTATCCCCGGGAAACCTTCCCGGATGGTATATCCGGAGCACAACACCCGGCAGAATACTCACGGATCCCCGGATCATCCAGAAATGCAAGTGTCAGACGCTCCAGTGTTCCGGCGTGTCGCTTCACCACCTCGCCGGTTTCCCGGACCAGATGCGGGCGACTGGTCCGTCCTGCCAGCCGCTGGAATACAAAGGCGAGTGATTCCATGCTCGTGAATCGCCCGAAATAGTCCCGCTCCACGATGCCCTCGGCCAGTTTACCCATCGCACCGGGGAATACACTGGCCTGCATTCTCAACACATCATAAACCCGATCCACAAAACCCGAAAAGATCTCATCATGCCAACGTTCCCAGTGGAGCACCAGGAAGTAGTCCATCGCCACATCCATCAATACCGGACCATAGCGCCCACCCGTCTCCGAAAGTATCGAGGATCCTTCCATAAATGCCGGATGGCGATCGGTAAAACGGTCCAGCGCATGGTGGGCACGCACTCCCTTAAGCAGACGATCCGGCGCACCTTCAAGCAGCGCACCATTCGAAGCATCGCCCAACAAATGCCCGGCCATGAACAAATCATAGCTACCCGACACAAAGGCATGTCCGATAAAATTCATGGATCCGGATTACTACTTGCCCGAATGTATGCCAACCCGAAAAAATGCACGCCACCGTAATGCAAGGAATGGGAGGCAACAGAAGAAACGCACGTGGATAGACCCGAGCGCCTGCTACCTCCACAACGATTCAATAACCAGAGCGACCCAGGACCCCATCTCCCCGCCCATGGCGACAAAAGCCTGTGAGTGTATGCCCGCTCATGTCCATCGGATCTCAGGACTTCCAAAAGATTGACTCCAACGAATCGGACGTGCTCCAATCCGCTGCGTGAAAGAAGGCTTCGTATACACCATCTGCAACGCAATCACCAAAACCACACTCGAAACAATCGGGCCGGTGGAATACTTCGGGCTGTCCAACATTCCGAGGCAAGGTGCATTCATCCTCGCCTCCAATCACATGAGCCACCTGGATGTTCCGCTCGTCGGAGCCAGTGTCAAGGCCATCATCTACTACGTCGCCCGCGACACCCTCATGGATCACCCGATCATGCGCTGGCTTCTTCCCAAACTCAGAGCCATCGCAATTGACCGCGACTCCAAAGGCGAGGTCCGTGCCATGAAACGCATCATTCAGACCGCGCAGGATGGCTACGGGATCCTCATATTCCCGGAAGGTACCCGGAGTCCGGATGGGAACATTCAACCGGTGAAAAACGGGTTGGGAATGATCGCATGCCGCGCCGGAGTTCCGATTGTCCCCGCACGCATGTTCGGCACCCGCAACGCTCTCGGCAAACACAGCAACCAGCTCCAAACGGGAGTCCCGATCGCTGCCGCATTCCTCCCTCCGGTCTATCCCGATTCGTTTGATCCGGGTCCCGGCAATCCGGAACGCTATGCAGTCGCCACCGAACGGATCATGCGCCATATCGCGGCCATGCGTCTGCCGGATCGACCCGCAGTGTGACGCTATCCCACCCCTATCGCGTGCGTGCCGCAGACGACGTCAAACCAACCGGGAATGGCCCATCTGTTCGATGACGGGATGGTTCGACTCCGCTATCGCCAACGGATTGGGAAAGCCCCGGACAAGCTCCTCCCAAGCTCATGAAATCATGGCAAATCAAGCCGCATAAGCATCGGGGATCCGCTTTTTTTTCGTCGACTCATTATCGCAATCGGTTATGTATTAAACGGTCCAACTCCATGCATTGTTGTCTGAAACATTTCGGTATGAAACTCCTGCAAAACGCCATCACCACATCATGGGTCCTGATGGGGACACTTATGATCATCCTGCCCGAATACGCTCCCGCGGCTCCGGTTTCGCCCGACCGTGCCGGGAAAGTAGCCTCTGCATGGGCACGCTCATCACAGCAGCATTTGGGTAAGCGGATGAACCGGACCATTCAACAGGTGAAGACCTTCCCCGACGCGAGCGGTGAAAGTATGTTCCATGTTATTCTATTGGACGGGGGGGGATTCGTAGTGGTGCCCGCCGACGACGAAGTCGAACCAATCATTGCATTCTCATCCAATGGAACACTCGAAGAAGATCCCGAAAACCCGCTCTGGTCTATGGTTTCACAGGACGTTCCCTCCCGAATTGGAGCAACCCGTTCATCCTCCAAACGTACCCTGCAAACCGGGCCGTCTGAACGGCAGGAAAAGAACAGGAAAAAGTGGCAACGTTTCGAGAACCTTACCGATCTACAAAGCCTCGATTACAGCAATGCGCCCAAGATCACCATGGGAACGCCTGACATCAATGACGAACGCGTTAGTCCGCTCGTTACTTCCTATTGGGGCCAAGGCGATGTGGGAACTCCACTCGAGCCATGCTACAACTACTATACTCCAAAAAACTACGTATCGGGATGCACCGCCACCGCCATGGCCCAGATCATTCGATACTGGCAACACCCCACGTCCGGCATCGGAGTTCATAAGTATGTCATTGGAGTTGACGGAGTCGAGCAAAGCGCCTACACCCGCGGCGGAGACGGAGCAGGAGGCCCCTACGACTGGAGTCTCATGCCACTCATCCTCAACCCAAACGTACCGATCCCCGAAGCGGAGCGGCAGATGATCGGTGCCCTTCTCTACGACTGCGGAGTTTCATTAGAAACATACTACTCCCAAGATGGATCCGGAGCATACTCCCATTACCCCGCAGAGAAGCTGAAGGACGTCTTCGGTTACGCCAATGCGATCTACTCACAGGACTCCGAGTTGACGAGCAATGGCCTGCTTAACCGTATCGTCAACCCGAATCTCGACATGGGCTGCCCCACCATCCTTTCCATTCGCAATGACAAAGATGAAGGCCACGCTGTATTGGCAGACGGATACGGCTACAACTCCAGCACGCTCTATCATCACATCAATATGGGCTGGGGAGGGTCGCAGGATGCATGGTATAACCTGCCAAATGTCGATGATTCGACTTACAATTTCTCGATTGTCAGTGGAGCCACTTACAACATCTTCGTCAGCGGCACCGGCGAAATCATCAGCGGTAGAGTGCTCAACCACGATGGGACTCCGGCACAGGGAATCAACGTCACCGCAACCTCAGCTTCCGGATCATGGTCCGACGCCACAAACGACAAGGGCATTTACGCGATCAAAGTGCCGGTTCCCGATGCCACCGAATCCTACTCCGTCTCTTGCGCCGGAGCTGCCGCTCCGGTTTCGGTTCAGGTTGGCAGGTCCGGGTTCTCAAGTTGCGGAAATGTATGGGGTGCCGATCTCTCACTGAACACACCCAACACCCCGCCGAGCCTCAACCCCATCGGAAACATCACCATTCAAGCCGGGCAAACCATCACTTTCACAATCGATGCCACCGATCCAGATCCGGCCCAGACACCGGAGTTTTCCGCCACCGGAGAATGAGAGGGAGAGGAGTCAGCTTCCGGAAAATAAAATATCATATAACTTTTATACCATTTTTTGTTGAAATTCGACTTTTGGCTGACTAGCTTGCGATGGATTCTTGCACCGTCATTTGCCCTCAAATGATGGTATAGCCGCACCCATTCAAGCACCCAACAGTCAACGCCAATGGCTCATCACATTCCGCGAGTCGCCCTTGTTTTTCAGACCAAACTGGAAGAAAATATCAAGGTTCTTAACGCGATATCAAAATATAACCGCAACCACGACCAGTGGTCGGCCTACGTGGACGACGAAGCCGTTTCGGCCAAAAATCCAGCATGGCTATTGAGGCAGTCATGGGACGGCATCATCAGCAAATGCGATGCTCCCGGGCTTTTCGAAGAAGCGCTGAAAAAGGGCATACCCTGTCTCGATCTGAGTGACTCTCCCCGATTGACTCCGGGTATTCCGAAGATCCGGCCAGATAACCATGCCGTTGGGAGGGCCGGTGCAACCCATCTCATTGAAAAGGGCATTAAGACGCTGGCATTCTGCGGGTTTTCAAACGAAGAGTGGTCGATCGAACGACGTCAAGGATTCATCAGTGCCCTTATTCCGGGCTGTCCGGATCCCTTCATCATAGAGTCGGAGTATCCCGCCCACAGCGACCCGGACTGGGACATGAAGGAAACCCGTTTTATCCTGACCATGCTCAAAAAGCTTCCCAAGCCGATCGGCATCATGGCCTGCAACGACCTGCGGGGCATTCAGATAATCGCAGCGTGCAGGGAGGCCAAAATTCAGGTTCCCGAGGAAGTGGCTGTGGTCGGAGCCAACAATGAATCGATCCGCTGCGAACTTACGAATCCTCAACTGAGCAGTATTCCGATCAACGCTGAGTTCTATGGGCAGAAAGCGGCACAGATGATCTCCTCCATGATCAAAAACAAAAGCATCGTCGAGAATCTGGTGCTGGTCGATCCGCTGGAAGTCGAAGCCAGACGCTCAACTGACGTGTTTTCGATCGACGACCGGGCTGTAATCGACGCCCTCCGTCTTGTAAGGGATAACGCCTGCAAAGGGATCACAGTCGAAGAGCTCTGCACCCAAGTACACGCATCCCGCAGTCTGCTTGAACGCAAATTCCGGAAGTTCCTCGGACGTTCACCTCAGGCGGAAATCCGCAATGAACAAATCAAGCGGGTTAAGCAGCTGCTCATCGAAACGGACTACACACTCTCCCGAATCGCCGAAATGTGTGGCTTCGCATATGTGGAGTATCTTTGCCTCCTGTTCAAGAAGACCACGCGAATGACCCCGAAGCAGTATCGACAACGCTTCCAGATGATCCATTGACGGGTTCACGCGATACCAGACCGAAGGTCTGATCCGGATTTCCATTGTATATCACAACCACAACACAATCCCTATAATATGAGTAACAGTAAACCGACTATCATCGGAAAACCGCTGCCCGGCATGCCTTGGGAACAAAGACCTGCCGGCTGCCTGGACGCCGTCTGGCGATTCAGCGGCAATCCGGTCATCGACTGGAACCCGACCCCCCAGACATCGCGGGTCTACAACAGCGCCCCCGTTCCCTTTGGGGATGGATTTGCCGGCGTCTTCCGCGCTGACCACAAAAGCGGCAGAGCTCACCTTCACTATGGGACGAGCAAGGACGGCATTCATTTTGAGATCGAAGACGATCGGATCGAATGGGTTGATGAAAGTGGAAAACCCGCCACTCCAAGCTACGCCTACGATCCACGCGTAGTGAACATCGAAGGCACCTACTACATCACCTGGTGCGACGATTTTCCGGGAGCATCCATCGGATTGGGCAGAACCAAGGACTTCAAAACCTTTATCCGCATGGAGAACCCATGCATGCCGTTCAACCGCAACGGCGTGCTCTTCCCCCGCAAGGTGAATGGCGAATATCTCCTGATGAGCCGCCCGAGCGATAGCGGACACACCCCATTTGGCGACATCATTCTCAGCCACAGCAAAGACATGACCTACTGGGGCAAGCATCGCCTGCTCATGAGAAAAGGTGGAAGCGGATGGTGGCAAGGCACCAAAATCGGCGCAGGGCCCATCCCCATCGAAACCAGCGAAGGATGGCTCCTCATCTACCACGGTGTATCCGGAACCTGCAACGGTTTCGTCTATAGCATGGGCGCCGCGATTCTTGATCTGGAGAACCCGGCCAAGGTATTGTATCGCACCCGCGACTACATCCTCACCCCGGAAAAACCCTACGAAACCACGGGTTTTGTCCCGAATGTCGCATTCCCATGCGCCACCCTTCATGACGCGGCTACCGGACGTATCGCCATCTATTACGGAGCGGCCGACACCTACACCGCCCTTGCATTCACTCAGCTCGATCTCCTGATCGACACGATCAAAAACAACTCTGAAGTTTAATTGAGTGAATCCTATAGCTTCCCTCATCTATTCGCAGACAGATAGAGGGAAGCTTTTTTGTGCACACTTCCCTGCGCATCCTCCAGTCCGCTCCCACTAAATGCCGGATCCAACGCATATTCCCGGCCCGTATAACGAGCGGCCATTCGCCCGCGGCATCCGTATGGACCTATTGTTTTGCGAGTCTCAGAAATGCGAAAAACGCTAAAAAAGCCACGAGAACGAGCAGAAAACTGAGCCAGGATTTTGTCCTCGAGGATTCCTCCCAGTTGGAATAGGATTTCCACCCCGATTCGAACTTCGAAAATGACACAAAATGCCTAACCACCCAATCCACAGAAGGAAGGTCGCCCTTTCGAGGAGATGCATAGAACTCCCGATCCTCTCCAGCTATTGAGTAACTCAGGCCGTAAGCGCCTCCTTCTTCAGTCACATCAACACAGAGTGCTTCCAAGGTAACGCCGCTTCTCTCGTCGATGAGCGTCGCCCGCTCAAACTTCCCATCCATTTCCCTCAGATATGCAAAGGGATCTGACTCCTCTTCGAGAGAAACAGTGGAACCATCGACCAAAAGCTTCATGACAATGTCAAATGTTGATAAGGAAAGCACTCAGCTGGGAAAGGAGGTGCAATCGCCGACAGATTGGCAACCCGAAAAGAGGCATCATCCCGCCGGAGAAAGGAGATTTTGGATCCGGATCTCACCGCTCATGGGCCGGACGTGGTTAACCCTCTTCTTCGATGAACGGCTGCTGGCAAGTGACGAGGCATTCGACGAAGCTCATGATCAAGCCCATCCAGCGAAGCCTGAACGGTTGATCGATGTTAATTAGAAAGAATTGAATAACAACGTTCGCCCGTTCGGGCACACTGAAAGAAGAACGCGAGCAGGAGACTCCCGCTACTATGGACACCACGCCGGGCCTATCAGCGCGACCCACCCGCGGCCTGTATCATCCAGTGGACAACGCAAACCGCGGGTGGGTAAGCTAAGCCGCAGGGATGAAGCGGACTCCATCCCTGGCGCTGTAAGACTCAGGGTTTCGTGGCGGAATACTGCAACACATCCCCGGCATCCTCATCATCCGCGATGACCTCGAAGGTGATCGTTTGTCCGGCCTTTATGGTCTTGTTGCCGATGATGCGGAATCGCGGGGCACGGTTGGGTATCATTTCGAGGTCTATTCCCTGCCATTCAGGAGCATCGAAACCGCTGGCTCCCGGCTGGTAGTAGATGATCAGGTCATTTGACATATCCGCGAACACATCTGAGCCCATCGTCGTCGGAGCATCCCCCATGAACGTGACAGAGGCCAACCCAAAGCACCAGGAAAAGGCACTATCCCCTATCGAGGTCACGCCTTCGGGAATCACCAGATTGCCAGTCAGTCCATAGCAATAGTAAAAGGCTAAATACCCGATCGAAGTCACACCTTCGGGAATCACCAGATTCCCAGTCAACCCGGAGCAACCGTAAAAGGCATAATCCCCGATCGAGGTCACGCCTTCGGGAATCACCAAGCTACC
>JAPXRV010000075.1:0-17911 GCA_033813415.1 Opitutales bacterium
CGTGGCCATGGCCGCGCTAGGCGTAAACCTGCTACTGGGCATCCTGTATTCCTGGAGCGTCCTCGGAAAAGCCCTCGTCAGCCAATGGGGATGGACCCATACCCAAGCCTCATTACCCTACACCGTTTGCGTCGCGGTGTTCGCGTTGATGATGGTTTTCGCGGGCCGGGCTCAGGATGCCTTCGGCCCACGCATCATCGCCATGCTCGGCGGTGTGCTCTTTGGGAGTGGACTCATTCTATCGTCGTTTGCCAAAGATCCGCAGTGGATGATCCTGTCATTCGGGGTTCTCGGTGGCATGGGTCTCGGATTCGGGTATTCCGCGGTGACGCCCTGCGCGATCAAATGGTTTGAGCCGAAACGCAAAGGCCTGATCTCGGGCATCGTTGTGTCGGGAGTCGGGCTTTCTCCGGTCTATATCGCGCCACTTACCGCATGGTTACTCAAGTCCAAAGACATCAGCGAGACCTTCTTCATCCTCGGATCGCTCGCCATGGCAGCCATCGTTCTTTTCTCACTGGTTCTGAGGAATCCGCAAGCCCAGCCAAGCCATGCACCCGCCGGAGCACAAAAAACCGGCCCGGCACCATCCCAAAGGAATTTCACATGGCGGGACATGCTCAAGACGCGATCCTTTTACCTGCTTTGGGTGTCTTACCTGCTGAGTGCAACCGCAGGTTTGATGCTGATCGGGCACATGGCCAACATCGCCGACGTTCAGGCCAGCTGGAAAGCCGGCTTCCTTCTGGTGGTAATCCTATCGGTATTCAACGCACTTGGTCGCGTCCTGGGAGGCGTCCTGTCGGATAAGACCGGCCGCACCCGCGCGATGCTGCTGGTGTTCCTGATACAGGCTGCGAACATGGCCGCCTTTGCATGGTTCACAAGTATCCCCCTGCTCATCGCCGGAGCAGCCATCGCCGGATTGGCCTATGGTGCGCTCTTCGCGCTGTTCCCCGCCACGACAGCAGACTATTTCGGCCTCAAAAACATGGGGGTCAACTACGGGCTGGTATTCACCGGCTGGGGAGTCGCGGGAATTATCGGACCCATTCTTGGCGGCATCGTGGCCGACAGCACGGGAACCTACCGGATCTCATTCTGGGTGGCCGCCGCTATGCTCCTGATCGGTGCAGCGATCATTAAGCTGGTCAAAGCCCCTGCTTCAACGGAAGCACATACCTGAGGATCCTTTCAGGCTCCAATTGCACGACAGGCCCCGATAGTTCACCGCCGGGACCCTGCCTCAAGCCTCCCACATGGGAAGCCCCTTGCGCTATTCACTGCTCTCCCGTGGCGCTGTATTGGAGGGTGTTCCCGTCCGCATCAGTCCCCTGCACCGTGAACTGGATCCTCTCCCCGGCGGGGGTGCTGCGGCTACCTACAGGGGTCAAAACCGGAGAAGTATTCCCCAGTCCGGCGTAAGCTCCTTTGTTGACAGCAGATGGATGGGTGGGCCGAAAGGCCTGACTCGCCGGATCGTAGGCAGACAACTGAAGATCGATCGCTGAGAATCCGGGATCCGCGAGCACAGAGCTCTGGTCGTAGTTGAGCGAACGGGTTTGTCCGGACTCCGGATCCGTCCACGCAAGGGCCCGCCACTCCTCCCATGTGTAGTAGCCGCCGTAGAGCGGACCGGGGTACCGGTTGGAGTTATCGGCGGCGAGGCTGGCGCGGAAATCCGTGCCGGAGCTGCTGAAGTAGGCATTGTGGTCGACAAAAAGCTCGGGAATGGCGGCAGCATAAAACGCGTCGGTGATGTATGGATTGACCGTGATGGGGGCGTTTTCCGTCGAGTAAGTGCCATTGTCGCAGACGATGTTGTGGCGGAACACGACATTCTGCGGATCGGATGGGAAAAGGGCGTTCCGATGTTCGGTGGTCGGATCGTAGCCGAAGGCCGGCGCGACGAGGCTGGGCGTGCCGGGGTTGAGGGGGCGATAGATCGTATTGTATTCGAAGATCTGGTTGACCTGATGGGTAGTGCCACCGCAGTCCTCCGTGGAGATAGCAGTATTACCCCCAAGGATGATGTTGTGGTGGAAATGGGTATTCGCACTGCCGGACTGAAACGAGAAGAACTTGCAGTTGCGGAAGACATTCCGGTGCACCTCGAAGGTGGAGTTCGGGTCCTGGGTCGAATGCTTGTATTTGATACCTGCTCCGGAGTTGGTTGCGTTGTCGGACGCCGGAGTCTGGTAAATCAGGCAGTCATGGATTTCAATGCTCCCCGTGCAGGAGAAGAACACCATGTTGGTGGAGTTCCAGGTGGATATGCCACCGGTGTCAGCGGCCTCGCGGTCGTAGTTATCGTGGAAAACGCAGTCGTAGATCCTCACGTTCTTGGTCCCTCCGCAATTAAGGCCCGAGCAATTGTCGTTGTCGCGTCCGGCGTTGTCAAAGACCTCGCAATCGTAAATGGAGATTTCCGAGCAGCCGCCGATTTTAACACCGCCCCCCTCACCTCCTGCTCCCCGGCTCATGCGAAGTCCAGCGATCTCGATCCAGTTGGCATGCTCGAGCACGATGCAGTCGCCTTGATATCCAGCGTCAAGCAAGGGATGGTGCCCCGGGTAGGCAAGGATGCGGATGGGCTCGGCCTGGTTGCCGCCATTCGATACGAGATCGTCGCCGTCGATGCGCATGAGAGACGGTCGCCCGGTCACATCAGCAGCGCCATTGTCGTCGCCGGGACGATGGATTTCGCTGATGGTTCCGCTCATTACATACACGGTGTCGCCGGCCGCAAGTTGGCGGTAGTAGGCGGGTCTCCGATCGCCACGGTAGGTGAAGATGTTACGGAATGTTTTCCAGGCCTGAGCCTCTGACAGTCCGGTCGCATCGTTGTCCCCATTAGCCGGGTCAATGTAGTAGGTTGCCCCGCTCAGACAAGAAGCGCCCAACCAGACGCACAAAAACAGCCACAAGGCCCTCGAATGAATGAAGGTGGAGATTCGATTAAGGTTCATGTTACGATGCATGGATATAAGATATGGGCTATAGCGGCCATCATTCCCCGGTTGCACTGAGCTGGAGTGGATTCCCATCCGCATCGCTCGCCTCCACGGTAAACTGAATCTGCTGCCCGGCCTGAACGCTGCGGCTACCGACTGGGGCAAGAACAGGCGGGTGGTTGGGAACAGCGCCGGATACAATGCGGATGCGGTTTCCACCGCCACTTCGCGTGATCTGGTTCACGATCAGGTTGTCGATGGTGACCAATCCGCTGGGATCCGCCTGAACCGTGCCCTGCTGGATCACTTGACCCGATGCGATGTCGGTGTTGGTCCACGAACAGGATTCGCCTGCCGAAACGAGAAAGTCGTTCGCGCGGCGCGGTGTGAGGCTTACAGTACAGGAATCGCTGGGCGCCGTCTGCACCAAACCAATCGTCATCTCCCACTCAGATCCGTATGATACAATGTTCCGGGTTTCCCAGTATAGGTAGGCGTTGATCTGGCCAGACTCGTCACCGTCCGCAGGATCGCCGTTCCCTGGGTCATCATCCAGACTGCAGTTGTTGAAGGCGGGAAGACTTTGGTCAGTCCGGATATCGATCGGGTTCACGCTTTCAGACCGCACCCCGTCAATGTTGGGTGGATTCAGCGCCCGTTGATTGTGCCCACTCATTCCAAAATCGAATGTGAAGGGACGTTTGGTATCCTGGAGCGCCCGCAAGAACTTGACGGCCTGACTCCATCCGATAGCGGAGTCATTCTTCCCGTTTGAGAAAGAGATGAACGGAGTTTCATCCGTCAGGTGATTGCGCAAATACCAGTCATCATCGAACCAGGAAAACGCGGGAGTGATTCCGTCCTCGTAAAGGATATTCCATCCGAGCTGCCCGTAGCTGCCCTCGTAAGAACTGCGGAATGTCGGGGACTCCGCCGGAACGTGAACCCCCACCCATGAATTGACCCAGGCGACACGGTCGGGATTGCGGATCCCGTGCATGATGGAACCGGACCCGCCCATGGACACTCCACACCAGATCGCCCGTGAGCGATCCACATTCCAATGATCGCACACCCAATCGTAAAATGCATTAATCCTGCGCTGTGTGTAGGGGCGCACCACTCCCTGACTCCACGCCGACTGAGAGGGAGAAACAATCCCGCGCAATTCGTGGTATCCGGTCCACCAATCGTAGGGTTCCTGATTTGACGAAACCAGGATGGAGCCGGATTCGAAGTTCATCCACCATGAAAGCCCATTCAGGTTGCTGCCCCATCCATGGTTACTCAGCAAAACCGGCATCGGATTCTGTGGATTGTAGTGAGGAGGCACCACAACCCGATAGTCGATCGGCCGGTCGATGATACTGCTGTGGGGCGGGCACTCCCAACGCGTGTAATAGTAGTGCCTCGAAATGCCGTTCGTGAAATGGTGGTTGGTCACATCTACGACCCGCTGCAGAATCGGCTCACCCTGACCAACTGTCTCCTGAACGGAAAGCCGGTTCGCACTACTCAGGCTCGTGTCCTCCACTCCATCGCGGACAACGGTCACCGCGTAATACCCGGTTCCAGCGGAAGGCGGGTTCATCGCAAAAACCGCCACATTGCGCGCGACCGGGGTCCCCGGAACACCATTAACATCCGGTTCAACAACAAAGCGATAGGCCACGCCATTGGTTGCCTGATTATTGTCCATCCCGTATAGCTCAGAGTTCCATCCCCGGAGGACAGAAACCTCCTTCACCGGAGTCATTCCCGCCACCGAGTTGATCTGACTATTGGACCGGTAGATCCGGTAGCGGATACCATTCATCGCGGTCCGCATCGCCTTCACTTCTCCCACGGTCATGGTCTCCGGTATCTGGGCGGCCACCTCGGGGACCTCGGTCCATGTCAGAACGGTCTGGCCTCCATGATGGCTGACCTGAAGACCGGACACACCACCCGATGCAGCAGACGTCGTAACCGTAACCGGCGGAGACATAACGCATTCATTTCCGATGGCGTCATAGGCCGAAACACTGTAATTGTAGGACGTCGTTGGCTGGAGTCCTGAATCGATATACGCCGTTGTTGCAGTCGTCCCCAAACTCACCCCGTTCCTGTAAACACGATATCCTGCCACTCCCACATTATCGGTCGAAGCATCCCAAGAAAGCTGTACCTCCGATGAAGAAATGGCATTCCCCGACAAACCAGCCGGAACCGACGGCGGGATCGTATCCAAGCCGGTCTGACCGCTCCAACCGGCTAACCTCGCCCACAAATGCCAGACCGCATAGGCTTTGAGGTTGGCATTCAAGGGCTGCGAATGCGCCGAACTGCAGGAATACCAGTCCACATTCTGCGTATGGGCATTCTGCCATACGGTCGCCCAATTCCGATCCCGGTTAACAACACCATCGTTGGGCGCGCTGTCGTAGTCGCAATTGTCATTCGCCAAGAGCTCCATATAGTTGACCAAGCCATCCGGATCGTAGCTCTCAATGTCGGCAAAGTCGTAGAGGATTTTGCCATTCGCCTGGCAGTAGGCCCGGATCTGGTTGTTGCGGACATTCACATTTCCGGCAGCCCCCCCTCCATTCAGGTGCCCGGTCATGTAGACGAACTTCACGCTGGGGAAATCATCCTCCAGCCCGTCCATGAGATCCAGATACTGCTGGATCTGAGCCTGCGTTCCGTCCACCTGGCCACACCATGACCAGATGATCACATTGACATGCGGGTTGGCAGCCAAATAGGTCCGGGTGGCAGCCTCCCACGCCGTGCGATTCGGGGCACCCAAGTCACTCGCACCCAAGCCTCCAAAGTTGCCGTAGTAGTCGATCAGACGGAGTGCACCGTTACTGCCGCTGCCGTTCCACGCATAGAGGGATCCCTTCCAATTCGCAAGACCAGTCATCCCGGTGGTAATCTGGCTCCCGTGTGAAGTATGCCCGTAGGCAATACACAGGTTCTGTTTAGCCAGATGGATGTAGCTCTCGGGTATTGCAGACAGGTTTGTGCAATTGTGATCGATGATAATTGCCTGGCCCGGTAATTCAGTCCAGAGACCAAAGTAGCCGGAAACGAGCGCGAAAAGGACCAAGGCCCTGGATCGAACCCAAAGCCTCAGGACGAGGTGTAGTGTATGCATGGGGAATCAGCGTGGATACGGGTTCTTACGATCCGCTTCCCATGCCGATGGTCACGACGGCGGATCGGGAGAATCAGCGATGAGGGATACGAGTGAGAAAACATTCCGGACGATGCGGTCGCGCTCCGCTTCCACATTTGCCACAAAGGCGCTTCGGCCGATCACCTTACAGATCTCGCCATGGAAGTACCCGTGAACCAGTTGACCGGCCCACCGCAGTTTTTCGTTGGATGAAGTCGCTGGAACAGACCCGGCAATCATGCGCACCCACATCACGCGCATCCGTTCCAAACTTGATAAAACATTCCCGGGAGCAGCACCTTTGAGGGGTTCCATCCAGAACAAACGATACTGTCCCGGGTGATTGAGAGAATAATCCAATTGAGCATCCAAAAAAATCCTCAAGGGGTTTCCAGATACTTGCTCAGGATTCAAGGCCTCATTGACAAAGGCTTCCAGCCGGGCAAGCGACTCGTCCATCGCAGCCCATAACAAACCATCCAACGAATCGAAGTAATTATACGTATTCGTATGGGCACACCCTGCCCGTTCAGCGATTCTCCTCAGGTTTACGCCTTTGCACCCGCCTTTCTCGTCAATCAGTTTGAGCGTTTCCCGAATCAAATGAACCGACATCGGATGGCGATCATCCGGACCATTCATCGAACTGGGATCTTGTGTTTCGCGAGGCATTAGAAAGCGAATATTACCACTGGTATTCCAGCGTTCAGTCAAATGTATTCGTGACCGTTTTTACATAAATATTACATATCCACCGCAACCATTCAAAACACGTCAACCATGCAACCGCAAAACAACATTACCCATACTGAAACCATCGCCTGGGAAACGGAAATCAGAAGTTAACCACCCATCAATAGGCCAACATCAACTCCAGTAGTTTCCGGTCCAGTTTATGCCCATGGAAATCCTCATACTTCACGTCTGGGCGATTGCTGTCGACCACTCCAAAGTCACCCCGCAGGTTCCACATCGCGTATCCCCAGCCAACTTCCTTCCACAAGCTCAACAGGTCTTCCATCCACGCCAGCATCACTGCATGAGGTGTCTTCGTGAAACAGCCCCACTCCCCCACATGCACGGGAATGCCAGCTTCCATAAGCGGCTTCCATGGGTCAATCAACTCCCTCTTGAGGCGTTCCCGGTTCCACAGCGTCCCCTTGACATCAACCATCGGCCAAACCGGCTCCTCGAATGACTCGAATTCGTTTTCCGGAACCCAGGTTGCCGTATAGTGACTGACCATCTTCGGGAGGTATCCACGGGTGCTCTGCACCAAGCCCAAATCCACCAAACCCATCACCGGAGTTTGCCCGATGTCCGCCCCATCCGCTACGATCAACCGCTCAGGGCTCTCCTCCCGGATTGCACCCACCAACGCCCGGGCAATCTCAACATAACGGTCATGCGTCTTCATCCAGGGTGGCTCGTTGAACAAGTCAAAACTCAGATTCGCCGATGGAATATCCCGATACCGGCGGGCAAAATACCGCCAATGGTGAACTGCCGCTTCAAGCGCCCGCTCCATCGAATCCCGCGGGCTGTCAAACAGCAGAAAAGGCTCAAGATCCCGCCCATTCACGCAGTATCCCGGAATCCGGTGCAAATTCAGGTTCACATGAATCCCATACTCCCGCCCCCATCGGATCGCCTCGTCCACCGCATCGATAGCAGCTTCGTCAATTTCCATCCAGTTGTTCCGGTCCGCCCAAGTCCAGTAGGACATCGGGAGCCGGGCAAAATCGAAGCCCCACTCCGCCATCCATGCGAAATCCGACTCAAGGAAGCGGCGTCCCTTCTTCCCACCGGCAAGCTCCGTTAGGTTGAACCCCCTCCAGCGAGGGATCACCAGTTTCGATCTGTTCACTCTCATCGCTTCTTCCGCACATAGCGCCGGGCCATTCAACCAAACAGCTGCAGTAGCCGCAGCCGATACACTCAGGAAATCACGCCTATCCATTGTTAATACGAATAAAAACTGTCCACAAAAGCTTCAATCTGAAAGCATCAAACGCAACTGATTTTAACCTTTTTTAGCTATTTTGTCAGCCATCAGCAAACATTTCGACTCTGAACCCTGATGCGCAGGTCCCGGACACATCTCAATGGGAGCAGCGATAAAATCGCCCATCGCCCATTAGCGGGAAAGCATACATCCAGACAGCCATTATTATTTGGCCTGACGCTATATCACTCGGCCTTCCCGGTCTCTGTGTAGAGGTGCACATCGCGCTGGGGAAACGGGATACTCACGCCCTCGGCATCAAAGGACTGTTTCACCTTTTCATTGAGCTCAAAAAGCACGTCCCAGTAGTGCTCGCCGTTCACCCAAGGCCTGCAGACGATATTGACGCTGCTCTCTCCGAGTTCTGCCACCGCAACCGTCGGGGCCGGATCCTTCAGAATCCGGTCATCCGCTTCCAACAAACGGTTGATGATTCCCTTGGCCAGATTGATGTCGTCCTGATACCCGATCCCGAAAACCATATCCACCCGGCGCGTGGGTTTAAGGGAATTGTTCGTGATAGTATCTCCGAGCACACTTGAATTCGGAACAAAGATCGTCTTGTTGTCGGGGGTTCTCAGCGTGGTGAGAAGCAAGCCGATCTCTTCAACAAATCCGGACGCACCGCCAACCGTCACATAATCACTGACCCTGAAAGGATGAAAGATCAGCAATAGGATACCCGACGCGAAATTCGAAAGTGATCCCTGCAGCGCAAGACCGATGGCAAGGCCGGCAGCACCCAACACCGCAACAAATGAAGTGGTTGGAATGCCCATCTTTGTAACCGCCGCGATTACCGCTGCGACAATGATCGCGTAATAGATGATATTGCGCAGGAACCCCCGTATCAACGGATCCACCTTGCGTTTCTCCATCGCGAAAACCACCGTCCGGCTTACGATCCTGGACAACCAAAAGCCAAGAATCAGGATGATGACACCAAACAGGATGTCCAATCCCCGATCCACAAAGAGTTGGATCAATGGCCCAAAATCAAAACCCATCAAAGAGTCTCCGGTGTTTTCTGCTTTAGTCTCCATGAAGGCGTAAGCCTATGGTTTCAGAAACAAAGGTCAACCCCGCAGACCCAGGCATGGAGACTGGGGAGTGATAATAACCACTGGAATAGTGGGATGCTCCTGCTTGAAGCCGGATCAGGAACGATGCTCACCCGAAAAGATTGACCTTGAGGTCACGGACCACCTGAAGTCCACCCCAGTCGGCGCCTTTCATTGAGGCAAACCGGGCCTTCCGGCTCTCCGGGAAACAATCCCGGCGTTGCTCATAGATCTTCTTCAGGAAAAGCCTTGAACCGATCGCCATCCCATCGCTGAAGTAGCGAACCCTGCGGCGCAGCAACTCCGACACCTCCGCCTTACCGCCGGTGCGGATCACCTCACTGAGCTTCTCTTCGGAGATCACACCGCGGTCTTTGTCCTGCTCACCCTTTGGTTTTGAACCCTTTCCGAAAAGGCACAGACGATACCCGGCCATGGCATCATCAAAGCTGCGCCCACCATAGATGAGCCGGTATCCTTCCATCGCGGATGCCTTTCCACCCATCGCTGCGGCATAGCTGCAGAAACGGTAATCCGCCGGATCATCCACCTGCTCAGCTCGCACCGCATTGAGGTCGATGTAGGCTGCCACAGTCGCCATCGCATGCAGCGAAGGCTCCACCACCAGGCTCTTGAAGCGATCCATCCAGAGGGTTCCACGGTTTCCATTCTGATGGTTATACCAGATGCTGAAACGCTGCTTGAGCTCACGCATGAACACCGACACATCCCCCATACGCGCCAGCAAGGCCTCGCGCACACGCTGAGCCAAATCGTCATTGCGCGCCAACGCCTTCTCAAGCGCATCCGGTGTCATCGAATACGGCGAGAGACGTCCACCCTCATGCAGTAAACGGAAACGCCGAAATATCTCCTCATCCGTCTGCGGCTTCTCATGCCGCACCCTCGCCAGAATATGAAAGTGATTCGACATGATCGAGTAAGCCAGAAGATCCACCCCACAGAACGCCGCCTGCCGGCGCATCATCTGGATGAACATCTCCTTCTCCCCATCCTCCAGCAAGTGCTCACCCAAACAACAACGGCTCATCAAGTGATAGATACCATCTGTGACAATGATTCGCTTTCGCTTCATATTACCCCCTTCTCTTACCTATTTTCTCCATCTCCCTCTCTCTGTCAAACCACCTAGCTAAAAATAGCCGTGGTTTTTATCCGATAAATTACCCACCGCAACCCCGGGAGTCCGCTCGTTTTGGGCCAGAGCCTACAATGGACAATCCCATGCGGATAGCCGCGCAGCAACCGTCACCGGGATCGATGCATGGCCCAAATCGGTAATCGCTGATCAATCCCAGACAGACTATTCCTCCTATTGGCCCCATCAGATTGGACAACGCTATTGGCAGGAATTCGTTCCATCCATGCCATACCTGCACCGGGTCTCGCTCTACCTATTGGAGATAGGAGCACCTACCAGCTTCCGTTTCCGGATTCTGAATCACCGTGATCTTCCTATCATGGAAAAGACCATTCCGTTTACGGGTGATATTGAGAACTCAATTGATGTCGGTCTATGGGTCGTCCCGGGACAAACCTATCGGATCGAGTGTGACCCGGGTTCCGACACCGCCAACTACGTTGTCTGGTTAACCTATGTTTCGGCGGACGTTTATCCCGCAGGTCAGTCTTCATTCACCTACCTGGAGCAACCCAACGATTTCGCATTCCAAACCCACGGAGGAATCAACACCGCACCCGTGATGGTTACGCCATCCAATGTAACGATCCAAGCAGGGCAGACCATCCAAATAACCATTCAGGCAAACGACGCAGATGGAGATCCCCTTGATTTCCGGGCCAGTGGCCAGGCGACCTGAACCGGGAATGCAGCACGAAGTATCCCCATCATATGTATGGATAAGACATGCGTTGACAGTCCGGATTATGGGTATGACAAATCCAGCATGAGTGATGGCAAAGAATCCATTTTCATCACTTCCTTGTGCATCAACACCAGTATTCTTGGACTATGATCGACTCATACCGCAGGCACACGCTGTTGTCACTCATCGCAGGGCTAACTGCGTGTCTGACCAACGTATCCTTTGGCGAAACCATATCGCCATCGATGAACCTTTCCGGCTACGGACTTACATGGCAGGATGAGTTTAATGGTAACGCTTTGGACGCCTCAAAGTGGGAAGCCACCACATGGAGCCGAAGACATGCGATCAACACTCTCGATGCCGTTTCGGTGTCAGATGGAGTCCTCCGGATCACCACCTACACCGAAAATGGAACCCACCACACTGGTTTTATCCGCACAAAAAACAGATTCGAAGCTCACTATGGTTTCTTTGAGGCCAGAATCCGCTTTGACTCCACTCCGGGCGAGTGGGGGGCTTTCTGGTTAATCGCCCCCACCGTTGGGAGCATCATCGGTGATCCGGCTAATGCGGGTGTGGAAATCGACATCGTCGAGCATCGCGCAAGAAACGGAGACGGGGATGATGTATCCGGAAAATACGTGGCCAACCTTCATTGGGATGGGTATGAGGAGGGAATCCACCAAACGACCGGATCCGGTCTCATCCAGGCCAAGACGGATGGCAGCTCGATTCATGGAGAGTGGCATACCTACGGAGTTCTATGGACGCCGGATGGCTACACCTTCACATTCGACGGAACCCCAAAATGGACTACAACAGAAGCCGTATCGCACATTCCCGAGTATCTCAAGCTCACCTGTGAGGTCCAAGATGATAATTGGGCTGGCAACATCCCCGAGGGAGGATTCGGAAATCTCCAAAGCAGCCAAACCTTCATGCAAGTGGACTGGGTTCGGGTCTGGCAACAGCCAAACGCCCATCCGGAAATGCAGCCCATTGAAGACCAATCCACACCTGCCGGAAAACCGATTCAATTGACCATTCAAGCCTCGGATCCCGACCCGGACGACACACTGGAATACTCTGCATCCGGAACGTCATCCCTCTGACATATACCGTCCAAAATTCCGTTCGATTATGCTGCTTTTCAGCATGAAGGATTCGAACTCTATTTCTTAACAAAAAAAGGGAGGACGTTTCGTCCTCCCTTTTCATAAGCAAATTGCTCAATTGCCGAATCAACCAAGCGATGCCCGCACGCCTTCAAGCTGGCCGGCAGAGCCGAGGAGCTTGTTGCGCGATGCAATGAACTTGGCATATTCATCAATGAAGATCTTACCAGCCGGACGGAAGTCGAAATCACCCGGCTTGTCGCGGAAGAACTCGCGGTGAACGCGGGTCCATACCAAGCGGCCATCGGTGTCGATGTTGATCTTGGTTACCCCGAGCTTTGCAGCCGGCAGGTACTCGTTCACATCCACGCCCATCGAGTCCTTGATCTGGCCACCTGCGGCATTGATCCTGGCTACTTCGTCCTGAGGAACGCTGGAGGAACCGTGCATTACAAGCGGGTAGCCCGGGAGACGATCCTTGATCTTCTGCAGCACATCAAAGTGCAGGGATTGCTTACCCTTGAACTTGAAAGCTCCATGGCTGGTACCGATTGCACACGCCAGGGAATCACAACCCGTCAACTTGACGAACTCCTGGGCTTCATCCGGATCGGTGAGGCATGCATTGCCTTCCTCGACCTTGATGTCTTCTTCCACACCACCGAGCATTCCCAACTCAGCTTCAACCGAAATCCCCTTCTTATGAGCGGCTTCCACCACACGCTTGGTGATGGCAACGTTCTGATCGAAGGGATCATGGGATGCATCGATCATCACCGAACTGTAGAAGCCCGAGTTGATGCAGTCATAGCAGGTTTCTTCGTCACCATGGTCAAGGTGAACGGCAAAAATCGCCTCCGGGAAGATTTCATCAGCCGCACGGATGATGGCTTCGAGCATCTTCTTGTCGGTGTATTTGCGGGCACCCTTGGAGATCTGGATGATGAACGGGGCCTGAGAGTCGATGGCTCCCTTGAAGAGTCCCATTGCCTGCTCGGCGTTGTTGATGTTGTAGGCGCCGACGGCATACTTGCCGTAAGCGTGTTTGAATAGCTGAGCGGTCGTTACGATCATAAGAGACCCAAAATGAAGCAATACGAGGAAACGGGCAAGCCGAATTATCGCCGAAACATTCCCGTTATACGGAAACGCTTTCCCCTGCGACGCCAGACTCTCATCGAAGCGCCGGCATGCATAACTCTCATGTTATCCAAACCTCACCGGTGAACACCAAAGCACATCGACTCAGGCTTCTGATTCCAGCTGCTCCCGACTCTCCTTCAGACGTTGACGGTGGGCGTCATCCACCTGAGGATAATCCACCGGAAGCTTCCGAAGGGATTCCACAATAATGTGAGAAACCAGTATCCGCGCATTTTGCTTATCGTCAGCGGGGATGCAGTACCACGGCGCTTTCTTTGTGGAGGTCTTTTTGAGACAATCCTCATACACCTCCTGATAGTCATCCCAACGCGCCCGGACCTCCACATCATACGGACTGAGCTTCCAGTTTTTGTCAGGCTCATCGATTCGACTCAAAAAGCGTTGCCGCTGCTCCTCCTTCGAAAGATGCAGGAAAAACTTGATGATGTGAGTGCCCTGACGGGTCATGTAATCCTCAAAACGGTTGATATCCTTATAGCGATCCTTCCAGAACTTCGGGTCCTCCATGAAGGCCTGTGGAATCTTCTGCCCCGCAAATACCTTGGGATCCACTTTCACCACCAGCACATCCTCGTAATACGAACGGTTGAAAATCCCGATTCTTCCGCGTTCCGGCATCCGCTTGTGGACCCTCCAAAGGAAATCGTGGTCGAGCTCTTCGCTACTGGGCTGTTTGAAGCTGAATACCTGACATCCCTGCGGATTGACTCCCGAAAACACATGTCGGATAAGACCGTCTTTTCCCGCCGCGTCCATCCCCTGAAAGATAAGCAACACCGAATACCGGTCATCCGCATAGAGCTTCTGCTGAATCCCCGAAAGCTCTTGGGTATACTCTTCCATTAGCCCGGAAACCTGCTTCTTTGTCGAATACAGCTTATCGATGAGGGTTGGCTGATCAGTCAGCGAGAACTTGCCCTTGTGGGGGACTCTCAATTGGTCAGGATCATAATCAAGGTTCATGGGGGACTCCGGGGTTAATGGATCATTTATCCGCCAAACTCTATGCACAATGCCCCGGTTTTCAAGACAGACGCTCAACACAGCAAGACTCATTCAGGAACATAGAAAACACCGGACACGCATCCCATAATCGGGACAGCCAGATACGGTTGAATCATTTCTCTTCAACACAACTTAAGAGCACTGTGATACTCACCAGGACAGTCCATGCTTCTACCAGATAACCCCTCGCAAAAAACTGACGATTGGAAGAAGTGCAGCACAATCTTGATAGATGGGTCTGTGTTTACAACCATCCCCACACTCGTCAGGGAAAAATGTGGTGAGGTCGCACTCCCGATCAAACATCCATCGATGGCAAATGCAGATGGTCTGAAAAGGTCGATGCACTTAGTCCCGGTTGCGTTGATGTAGTGAACCTCTGACAGTTTTTGCGCCTCAGACCTTCAATTCTCTCAGATCAAGACGTGGTTAACACAATGAGCGGAGCTGGCATGGCCGACACCCGTTATGGGAAGCACATGCATCGCATCGGTGGAATTCATGTTGCCATATGGGATCCACGTCCCTTTGATCGGCTCCATCCCTGACTAGACCCATGCTGGAATCACTTACAGACAAAATGAATCAGGCGCTCCGTAGCCTGAGAGGACTGAGCCGCCTATCCGAAGACAATATGGCGGAGGCACTCAAGGAAGTGCGCAACGCCCTGCTGTCCGCAGATGTGCACTTCAAGGTCGTGCGCCAGTTTGTTGATCAAGTCCAGAGCCAGTGCGTGGGACAGGCGGTCCTGAAGGATGTCTCCCCTGGACAGCAGGTCGTGAAGATCATCCACGACGAGCTGGTCAAGCTGTTGGGAGAAGGAAGCGTGGAGTTTGCGGATAAGAAACCGCTGCGGGTGATGTTGGTGGGACTTCAGGGTTCGGGGAAAACCACGACTGCCGCCAAGCTCTCGCTACTCCTCCGCAAAAAGGGATTCCGCCCTGGATTGGTCGCTTGCGACGTCTACCGCCCAGCCGCAATCGATCAGCTCGAGACGCTCGCGAAACAACAAGGCTTTGCGTCATTTTCAAACCGGGAGACAAAGGATGTGGTCCGCATTGCCAAAGATGGCGACAAGGCGCTCCGCTCCGATGGTACGGATCTCGTGGTCTTCGACACTGCGGGCCGACTGCAGATCGACACCGATCTGGTGAATGAACTGATCCGGCTCAAAGCCGCTATCCAGCCAGAGGAAGTGCTTCTGGTCGTGGACAGTGCGATGGGTCAGGAGGCAGTGAGTGTGGCCCGCACCTTCAACGAACAAGTCGGACTCACTGGGATCATCCTCACCAAAATGGATGGGGACGCCCGAGGCGGCGCAGCGCTCTCCATGAAATCGATCACCCAGCTCCCCATCCGTTTCATCGGATCCGGAGAAAAAGTGGACGAGTTTGAAGTTTTCCATCCGGATCGGGTGGCATCCCGTATCCTCGGCATGGGCGATGTGGTCTCCCTTGTCGAGAAGGCCCAGGAAACCATCGACCAGCGCGAAGCCGAAGAGATGGCTGAAAAAATGCGTAAGGCCGACTTCAACTTTGAGGATATGCTCAAACAGTTCCGGCAGGTCAAAAAAATGGGGTCGCTTGGATCCATCATGTCGATGATTCCGGGAATGAGCGGGGTTCAAATCGGAGACAAGGAAACCCGGCAGATGGGGAGAACCGAAGCCATCATCCTCTCAATGACGGTCAAGGAGAGACAAAATCCACAGATCATCAACGGATTGCGGCGCCAGCGTATTGCCAGAGGAGCAGGCGTCCAGATCCGGGACGTCAATCAATTGCTCAAACAGCACGGTCAAATGCGCGACTTCATGCGCAAGATGAACGGGGCCAAAGGACGGCAATTGATGAAGCAAATGGCGAAAAACCCGGATGCCCTTCCCAAGGGAATGGGTGGACGTTAAGCTCACGGGAAACACGAGGCGACGGTGAACCCTGGCCGGTTCCTGAGCCCGCCGCAAAACCACACGAGCTGGTCGTAGCAAAACCTGCACTCCAGGTTCAGGAAGCACTCCGTGTCTATCCGGTTGACAAGACACGGGCACGGGGATGCCACACCTCGACCAGCCGTTGAGATCAATCCTGGGAGGCTCATAATTGCCGATTCCGTGGAATGGATTCCGCAGGACAAACCGCAGGCGAGCAACCAATGACGCAACCGTTCCAACACTTCTGCTGTAAACCAACTGATCTACCGTAGCGTTCGAAAGAGACAAACAACGCCGATTACGATCATGCTCACACCAAACGGGACACCCCATAAAGTGCGAATGAACGTTTCCAACCATCCGGGCTCGCCCGATGATGGGTGCTCCCAGAAAGCAGGATCGATACATGCGAGGAGTCCAATTGCGACGCACCCGATACATGCGGTCACCTCCTTGGCCTTCCTCAAGACTTTCATTCGTCAGCCCGCAAATTCACGAACCATCTGAATCAGCGATCCTTGCGTGCAATGGAATACAGATTTCCCTTTTTGTCCTTAAAATGGAGTTGCTGCTCATCCATGCTATCGAACGTTACTTCCTTCAAACCAGGAACCCCCTGTCCGGCACGCACCAAACCATAGAAATCGATAAGGATCTGAGGACCTCTCGGAGTCTCACGGATACCCAGAATCGGCAACTCACCAATCGCGCTGGCAATCGCAGGATCACCCGCATTCTCAACTACCGATGCATCTTCCTTCGGAGCGATGGCTTCCGTCTGCGCTTCATCGCCCACTGGCGACGCTGAAACGGCCTCTTCCGCAACTGGAACAGATTCAACCCCTTCAGAGGTGGTCGAATCCACAGCATCCGCTTCAACAACGGTTGCAACAGGAGGAGTCTCCTCTGCAACCTCCGCAACAGATTCGCTTGCGGGAACCACAACGTCCTGAACTGGCTCGCTTTCGTCTGCCGGCTTATCCTCCCCGGTCAATTCCGGGCTCGCTTCTGCGGAAGCATCCAATGCATCAGGAACCGTATCGTCTGCCGGTGTTTCCTCTCCAGCCATCGGCTCCGCGAGGTTCCCTACGCCCGGAATCGCGGACGGTTGCGGTTCGGCAAAAATCTGATCGGGTTCCGGCAACACGATTGCTTCGGCTCCATCCGCAATCACGCCATCATCCATCTTAGGCTCGGGCTTCGACACGATCGGCACCGGCTCGGGACGTTCAGCCTCGAGCGAGATCCGGCGAAGGGATCCCTCCACTCTCACGAGCACGGGTTTCCCGTTGGGATCCACCGCTTCCTGATCCCCCCAAAGCTTCATGATGTATTCCCCATCCTCCCTGACCACCTTCTCATTCAACTGGGTCGGCAAACTTGTTTTGGGTAGCATCTTCGACCATGTAGCAGTCCCACGCGCCACATCCCCTTTCAATGCAAACAGGATCGCCTCCGGGGAAGACGGGTCGGAAATGAAAGTGTAGGGCTCCCACTCACTTAAAATGATGCGGTAGGTCGAGACCGATTCACCGTCTTCAAAGATGTAGGACACATTGCCCTTCAAAGCCTGATCCTCCCACCAGTACGCCCGCCTGACACCAAACTTGTTGAGCAGTTCACCCCGGGAAGTCTTGATCTCAAACTCCCCTTCCCATGTTCCCAGG
>JAPXRV010000076.1:0-16285 GCA_033813415.1 Opitutales bacterium
GCCATCAATCCCTTCCCGGAGGGCTTCCTCTCTTGTGAAAAATGTGATGGTCTCCCGCCCTTCTTCCAGAACCTTCCAGAAGCTGTCCTTGTCCGGCGCCCCGGGGAATCGGCAGGCCACCCCGATCACGGCAATCGCCGACCCCGATAGATCCCGCGCCCGTACCGCATCTCCGGAGGGTAGCGCAATCTCCTCGAAGTCCTTCGCAAAATGCCCCGCGAGCGCACGGACAGTGGCATGATTGAAAAGCTCGGTTATCGGAATATCGCGTCCGATAAGTTCCTGCAGTTTCTGCTGGACCTCGATGACGAGCAGGGAATGCCCACCCAGTTCGAAAAAGGTTTCATCGTATCCCACATGATCCACTTCCAGCGCATCCTGCCAGATCGCCGCAATTGCCGGAGCGAGCTCCCTGGCGGAGGACACCCGCCGGATATCACGCTTCTTCCTCCGGTTCTGCTTGTTCTCAAACAACACTTCGCACGGCAAGCCCCCCTTGATGTATTGCTCCCGCAACTGCCGTCGCTGGATCTTACCAATCGCGGTTTTCGGAAAATCCTCTCTACGCAGCCACACGATCGCATGCGAGTCCAGCCCGATCGCTCGATTCACCTTGGCCCGGATTTTTCGCGCCATTTCCTGTCGGACATTCGCATCCATCTCATCCGTGTGGATGAAGATCACGAGCTTATCGGTCTGCGATTGCTCGGGCCGGATTCCCACTGCTGCAGCATAGCTTGGGGATACCCCCTCCACCGATTCTACAACCCCTTCGATTTCATGGCTGAAGAAGTTCAATCCGTTGACAATGATCACATCCTTGAAGCGCCCGGTAATGTACAACTCGCCGTCCTGAATGTAGGCCAAATCGCCCGTGTTCATCCAACCATCCTCGGTGAACAGCCCTTCATTCGCGGTCGGGTTATTGTAGTATCCGCTGAATACGGCCTTCCCCTTCAACTGAAACTGCCCTTGAACCCCTTCCGGAACCACTTTGCCTGCCTCATCCACGATGCGCATGGCGGCACCTGGATTACAACGTCCCAAACACACAAACGACTCATCCCCGGTCAGCGAATCAGCCACCAATCCCGATGACCAGACGATCCCGCTGCACGTCTCCACCATGCCAAACGCGGGACGCATGGCAGTCGAGGGAAGACCCGTTGGTTTGGCGAGTTCAAGAAATGCCTTGGCGGTCCGGGACACAACGGCCTCCCCCGAGTTCACCATGAACCTCATGCTCGACAAATCCCAATGACGTTCCTTCAAACGATCCGCCTTTTCCAAAAACAACCCAAACACGAAATTCGGCGCCCATGAGATGGAGGCGTGATGCTCCTCAATCAGATCAAACCAACGGAATGGATCCTGTAGAATGTAACGGATCGGTACATGCACCTGCGGGGCTCCCAGAAAAGCGGGTAACGCACCGAGGAAAACCAGCGACCCGGCATGGTCCAGCGACATCCAGTTCAGCGCACAATCCCCGGAGTTGAATCCATTCAACTGGATCGTTCCCCGGATCTTTGTCAGCATATTGCGGTGTCGCAGCGGCACGCCTTTCGGCATTCCCGTGCTTCCGGAGGTCAGGAAAATCACGCCTACATCCTCCGGATCCGCTGGGTGAATCAACCCATTTTCCCGACAGGCAGCGACGCCACCGTATCCAATCACCCGCACCCCTGGGTTGCCATTCACGCCCGGGTCCATCTCCCGGATCGCCTCCACCAACTCATCCGACACCAGAAGCGGACACTGTCCCAACATCTCTTTCGCACCCAACAATTTGGCAACATGCGCATTCCCCTTTTCATAGCGGGGAGCCGTCACCACCGGCACCGGGATGATGCCCCCAAGGATACAAGCCCAGAAAGCCGTGATGATCTCCCGGGTGTGATCCAACTGGAAAATCACGGCATCCCCGGCTTTGAGCCCTTCGGCCTGAAGACCGCCCAGCACGCTCATCGCTTCTTCAACCAGCACCTTGTAGGTCAGGCGGGTCTCCTTGCCGCTGTGATCCACAAACGCCGCATAAACGTCCGGCGAGCTTTCCGCAGTGTGCAAGATGAGCTCTGCGAGAGTCCGGATGGACTCCAGATTGGGCTGAATTTCGGGGCCGTTGACAATCGACAGACGCGGTTCGGAAGAAGATTCACTCATGGCTATCCGGTTTCGGGGTGGGCATTCTCCGGAAACCACCTCACCCCGGCTTCATATACCTGACATTGGATCAGGGATCCGTCCGAGCATAATACCTACCATGTTTCATGCTCTTCACTACCCAAGCGGAGGTTGGTGGTCCAGTTGTTTGTATTTATTCCCCGACCCGGGAATGAGTCAACCGTACTTTTTCGTTTTTGCTCGAATTTCTCCTCCTGTGGATGCAAACTCGTCTCCTCTCACTGATCTCCGGCAAGATCGGACCAACAAACTCTTTTCAACCGGGCCCACCCCGAATGCCAGTTGCACATTACCCCGCCCAGAGATGAACAAACACCCATTGGATCCCAATCGTTACGCCATCTGCGAGAACGCTTCCGGCAATCGTTCGTTATGGAAGGAGGGCATCCCACCTCCTCCGGGATGGAAGCTGGTCACTGCCTTCATGTCCCTTCCCAGTGCCGAGGGTTTGCTATCGAATCAAAGCCGAATCAACCCCAAAGTCAGAGGCGACCGGCTTGCCCAACTCCCTTCGAAGCTCCCCGCATGCATGATCTGCCCATTCCGCAAAGAAGCTCCCTCCCATCGGCTGTTTTGCCTGCCGCACGCTGGATCCGGCGCATCCTTCTACCATTTCATGCCCAAACTCTGGAAGCACGAGGACATTGAGGTTATCCTCATCCAATATCCCGGACGGGAATCCAGAATAGCTGAAGACCCTGCGACTCAAATGGACGATCTCATCCAGTCCATTCTGGGCGACGCATCCGGCATTCTGAGTCGCGGATCCTACTCGCTTTTCGGACACAGCATGGGGGCACTGGCCGCCTTTGAACTGACCCACAGGATTCGAGGTGCCTCGATTCCGCAGCCCAATCACCTTTTCTTGAGCGGACGACTCGCACCCGACTGGAAACACGATGAACTGCCCGTTGGATCCATGAGCGACGATGCGTTTCTCGCTGAGGTCGGCCGACGATACAACGCCATTCCGTCCGCCTTGCTCAACAACCCTGACCTACTCCGGATCGTCCTTCCATCCCTGCGGGCGGATTTCACCCTCATGCACGCCTACCGCTACGCTCAGAAACCTCTGCTGAGCGTTCCCATCATCACCCTCAACGGGATTCAGGATCCCTGGATCCAGCCACAGGGCCTCGACAACTGGAAACGCCATACGCGGGGGCCTGTATCCCACTATTCGTTCGAAGGGGATCATTTCTATATGGCACCGAATGCAAGCGGTATTAAGTCCATCATCGACAACCACATCCTTCAGCTTTCCTCAGACTGCTGTTCAAACACACACTGAACCCGAAAGCAAAAAGACCACCATAATTTATATTTGTGGTCTCCCATCTTATTGTATTTCAACGGGATAATAATCCGAAATCAATTGACATCCCGAGCGTTCCGTCTAGCTATATTGCATGCATTGTGTTGCCGGATCACCGACGATTCCGGGCCAGAATTATCCAATCATATCTGATAACCATGACTACTGCTAAGACCGAATCCTCCGAGCAAGCTCCCGAACAGGAAGCCATTGAAGTCCTCACTCCTGAGCAACAGGCAACCAAGCTCACCCGTCGCTTCGTCCTCTGGAGCATGGGCGGCAGCCTTATCCCCGTTCCGTTTGCGGATCTTGCGGCGGTGATCGGAGTCCAGATCAAGATGCTCCGCGACATGGCCAACATCTACGAAGTCCCGTTCGCAGAAAACAGGACCAAGTCAATTCTCACTACGCTCATCGGCTCTCTCGGAATTGCTCCGGGAACAACCATGCTTCTCGGAAGCCTGGTTAAGCTTATTCCCGGAGTCGGGACCTTCGCGGGAACGATTTCGCTTCCTGTTGTCGTCGGCGCGATCACCTACGCTACCGGCAAGGTCTTCATCATGCATTTTGAAAGTGGCGGCACCCTCCTTGACTTCAAACCCGAAACCATGAAGGAATTCTACATCAAGCAATTCAACGAAGGCAAAAAAGTCGCTTCTGAATTGAAAGATGCAGACGCAAAAGCGGCCAAAGCACCAGCCAAGTAAGGGAGCCCGGCCATGACACCCGGCATTCTGGTTCTTGTGCCCTACATCCTGTTTTGCTGGTTGCTCGCCTACTTTGGACGCGACCTGAAATTCGGATTCTGGGGCAACTTCTGGGTGAGCGTTGTCCTCACTCCGATTGTCGGCATTGTGGTTCTCCTCGCTCAGGACAAGCGGCTGGACTCCAAACGCTGATACAGCCCATTCCGACACCGTGAGTCACGGGTCGTATTTCATTCTTGAAAAGCTCTCCGGGATCGGAGAGCTTTTCTTTTCCCAATCATCTTCCCAACCCCGGATCCATGTCATCGATCAAAAAACCCGCTGCCCGTCAGATCATCGAGAAGAACGTGGCTTTTGCGATGGGGGCTGGATTGGTTCCGATTCCGCTTCTCGATCTGGGCGCACTTATCACCATTCAGATCACGCTGGTCCAGAGCCTTGCCAAGGAATACCATATTGAATCCGACAGGAGGACCTTGAGGAAGGTCATTGTCCCACTGCTCAAGAGTCCCGGCATTTCGACCTGGGCGGTTGGTGGTCTCGGTAGTCTCGCAAAATGCATTCCCGGATTTGGCTCATTGGCCGGGGCGGGAACCATGGCCATCCTTATCGGAGCGTTGACCTACGCAACCGGACGGGTTTTCGCCCTTCATTTTGAACGCGGCGGGACACTCGACGACTTCAACATCCGCGCCCAGCGGAAAATTTTCGCAAAAGAGTTCAACGCGGGGAAGCACATCATCCGCCAGATCAACCCAGCCTCGCATTCCGAAGCGAATTCCGAAGATCCCTTTGCCAACCTTCCTATCTACCTCATTCTCAAACCCAACCTCGGAACCAACGGCAAGGTTTATCTCAAAACCTACTGCCAGGGAACCCGTCCCGAGAAATACATCGGCACCGTCACCGCACTCCAGGAAAGGTATAAGACCACCGACCTCCAGTCGCGTGAAGATGCGATCATCCAGGACTATCGCGACGCCTTCATCGAGCACATTCGCGAGAAGTGCCAACCCCAGGAAAACCCGACTCCTGTCGGCTGAAGCTGCATTCCGGTTCGGGCCTTGATCCTGACGCGTGACAATTCCGGGCGTATCACCGAATCATTGGTGGTCCACAGGAGTTTCAGTTGGCGGTTTTTCCTGTTCGTCTCTGTTTTTTGTTTTGACCTGCGTCCGGATATCGAACTACTTATGGAGCTGGACCCCCAAACAGAAAGACCCCCATCATGGTGCGCAACACTGGAGTAATTGGAGCAGGAGTCATGGGCAGCGGTGTTGCCCAAACATTGGCATACTACGGGATGAACGTCGTTCTCATCGATCGTTCCGACGATGCATTAAACCGGGCCCGCAAGGAGATCCATAACAACCTTCGAATGAGCCCCCTCCTCTATCCCGGGCTCGAACCAAAGGATCCCGATGAGGTTGTTTCCCGGATCAACTTCACACTCGACTTCAATGCATTGTCCAATTCGGACTTCATTGTTGAGAACGTCACCGAGAAATGGGACATCAAAAAGCCGGTCTACGAAACCATCGACCCGATTGCACCCGACCACTGCGTATTCGCGGTCAACACCTCAGCCATTTCGATCACCAAAGTCGGCGGTATCACTTCACGGCCGGACCGCGTGGTGGGAATGCACTTCATGAACCCGGTCCCGATGAAGCCCTTGGTCGAGGTCATCCGCGGCTATCATACCAGCGAATCCACCTTGGCAATTGCCAAGGATTTCCTGCGCTCGATGGGCAAGAAGTGTGTGGTGGTCCAGGACATGCCCGGCTTTGTCTCCAACCGGGTGCTGATGCTCACCGTAAACGAGGCTGCCTTTCTGATTCAGGATCAGGTTTCGGTACCCGCCGATATCGACAGGATCTTCAAATCCTGTTTTGGCCATAAGATGGGTCCACTGGAAACCATCGACCTGATTGGGGTCGATACAATCCTGTTCTCACTTGAGGTCTTGTATGAAAGCTATAACGACCCGAAGTTCCGGCCATGCCCACTCCTTCGAAAAATGGTCGACGCGGGGCTTCTCGGCCGAAAATCCGGTCAAGGATTTTATCCCTACCCAACCCTCAACGTCTGAGCCAAATCCGACTTATGAACCCGACATCCATCGCATCCAAGGTCCGCTCCTTTCTCACCTCGTTCGTTCAGGACGACGACTTTGAGGACTCCGACAACATTTTCGAGCTGGGATTGGTTAACTCGCTCATGGCGATGCAGCTTGTCCTCTTCCTTGAAAAGGAGTTCCAGTGCAAGTTCAGCAACGAGGAGCTCAACCTCCGGAATTTCCGCTCCGTTGATGCGATTGTCACGCTCCTGTCCTCCAAGGCGGCCTGATCCCGGGCCCGATCCAACCCCAAACACCCACCAGCCATGTTCGTCGACTACACCCCTGAACAAAAAGACCGTCAGTCTGTGATCCGGGACTACATCGACCGGAACATCAACCCACATGCCGATGAATGGGACGCCAGCGAGGAAATCCCGCGCACGGTTTTTTCCGCTCTCGGATCCGAGGGATTCCTGGCACCTGGACTGGCTCCCCAGTTCGGAGGTTCCGGAATGGATAACGTCACCCTGGGGATTCTCATGGAGGAAATGGGAAAGGCCAGCGTCTCAGTCGTCAGCGACTTGACCGTTCACGGGATGTGCGTGGAGGCCATCCAGCGGTTCGCGTCAGATCCTCTGCGCGATCACTACCTTCCCCGAATGGCCAAAGGGGAGACCCTCGGGGCATTCGCCCTTACCGAGCCGGATATCGGAAGCGATGCCCGTAACGTCAAAACGCAGGCGACACCAGTGGAAGGCGGTTACGTCCTCAATGGCCGGAAAAAGTGGATTTCATTTGCCCGGATGGCGGATCTGTTTCTCATCATCGCCCAGGATGAGGGCCAGCCGAGCGCATTTCTGGTACCACGCGACACTCCGGGATTATCGATCAAGCCGATCAGAGGAATGCTCGGGTTCCGATCCGCGATGATCGGAGAACTGCAGCTTGATGGAGTCAAAGTCCCCGCGGACCACCAAATCGGAACAAGGGGCGCGGGATTCTCACACGTTGCCGCAAACTCACTCGACTTCGGCCGCTATTGCGTAGCTTGGGCGTGTGTTGGGCTCACCCAGGCGTGCGTCGACAGCTCGCTTCATTATGCGCAAAACCGCCATCAGTTTGACCGTCCGCTACGGGACCACCAATTGATCCTTGAGATGCTGGCAAACATGATCACACACCTTAAAGCGGCACGCGCGCTGGCCTGGAGATGTGCCTACCTGAGGGATCAGCGGGATCCGGCATCGATCACCGAGACCACCACTGCGAAGTATTTCTCTTCAATGGTCGCCTCCAAAGCTGCAAGCGACGCGGTTCAAATCCACGGCGCGAACGGTTGCGGGCCGGATTACCCGGTTCAACGGTATTTCCGCGATGCGCGGATCGCCGAGATCATCGAGGGCAGCAATCAGATGCAGCAGATCATGATCGCCAAGAACGGTTACATCGAAAACAGGAAGGCACTCAAGCGCATGAGAAACCCTGCTTCTCAATAACATTCCCTGTCTCACCTTTTCCACTGGATTCCGTCCTATTGTTATGCAAGCCAAGGCTTCCGACGCCCCAAAAATCAAGTGTGTGGTCTGGGACCTCGACAACACCATCTGGGACGGAACACTGTCCGAAGGCGACGATCCGATCCTCAACCCTCATATTCTGACTGCCCTCCGGACACTGGATGAGCGGGGAATCCTCCAATCCATCGCGAGCCGCAACACCTTTGACGATGCATGGGCCAGGATTCAGGGGTTCGGGATCGGCGACTATTTCCTCTACCCGGAGATCCATTGGGACTCCAAAACCGGGTCCATCGCCCGCATCGCCAAAAACCTCAATATTTCCACCGATTCATTCGCCTTTATCGACGATCAGCCATTCGAGCGGGATGAAGTCCGATTCCAGATGCCGGAAGTCCGGACTTTCGACCCGACCGATCTCCCGGAACTATTATCGGATGAAGCATTCATTCCCCGCTTCATTACAGACGAGTCGAAGCTGAGGCGACTCATGTATCAATCCGACGCCAAAAGGAATGCTGAGGAAAGGACCTTCAAGGGACCGGGCGAGGCTTTTCTCCAGACCCTGGATATGAAGCTCGAAATCCGCCCTGCGGAAACCCGTGATCTTCAGCGCGCCGAGGAGCTTACCCAGCGGACACACCAGCTCAACACCACCGGAATCACCTACTCCTACGAAGACCTTAACACACTTCTCCTTTCCCCAAAGCACCGGCTGCTCGTCGCGAGCCTCACCGACCGCTACGGATCCTATGGAACGATCGGACTCGTTCTCGTGGAACTCGACCCCGCCGGATGGGACATCCGCCTCCTGCTGATGTCCTGCAGGGTCATGAGCCGCGGAGTGGGTGGGGCGATCATCACGTTCCTCCGCAATGAGGCAAGAAGACACGGAACCCGCCTGTTCGCCGA
Source organism: Opitutales bacterium (assembly GCA_033813415.1). GTDB lineage: Bacteria > Verrucomicrobiota > Verrucomicrobiia > Opitutales > JAFGAQ01 > JAFGAQ01. The sequence continues at coordinate 8,698 of JAPXRV010000076.1, forward strand.
CTTCAAAGAGACCGACCGCAACCGCATGATGTATATTACCTACAAATTCTCCGGCTTCGAAGACAAATCCAGCGACAACGGAGTGCAGCGGATGGAAGCCGATCTGAGCAACATCCCGGCCTACCCATCTTACCTCGACCTCGACGCACGCTTCGACCCCCTTTCATGAAAGCTTCTCCTGAGCCATCCAAATCCGCCGGGCAGGACACCAAGGCATTGATGGCCAAGGCCCTCGATGAAATTCGCCGCCTCAAGGAACAAAACCGCAAACTGATTCAGGCGCAGCAGGAGCCGATTGCCATCGTGGGAATGGCCTGTCGTTTCCCGGGAGATTCGGTTTCACCCGAGGCCTACTGGAGTTTATTGCGCGATGGCCGTTGCGGCATCGCGAAGGTTCCATCCGACCGATGGAACGTCGATGCCTTAACCTCCGCGGATCCGGATGCACCCGGAATGATGTCGAGCCCGTTTGCCGCATGCATCGATCAACCGGACCATTTTGATGAAGCATTCTTCGGGATATCGCCCGCCGAAGCCCGGAGCCTTGACCCACAGCATCGCCTGCTCCTCGAAATGGCGTGGGAAGCCATGGAGGACGCCAACATCCCGCACTCCCGTATCGAAAATCACGACGTGGGAGTGTTTGTGGGCCTTAGCGGGATCGACTATGCGCTCAAGCTCTTTGATTCCACAAACCAATCTGCTATCGATCCCTATTTCGGAACAGGCGCAACCCAAAGCCCTGCGGCGGGACGCATTTCGTATCTGATGCGGATCAACGGACCGTCCATGGTTGTGGACACCGCGTGCTCCTCTTCTCTTGTTGCCATTCATCTCGCCTGCAGTGCGCTCCGGAAGAATGAATGCGAAGCCGCCTTCGCGGGCGGTGCCAACCTGATCCTCGGGCCGCAACTCAGTATCAATTTCTCAAAATCAGGGCTTCTCTCCCCTGATGGATTGTGCCACACATTCGACGCCGCAGCGCAAGGATACTCCAGAGGCGAAGGTGCGGGTATGTTCCTGCTCAAGCGTCTGTCGGATGCACAGGCCGACGGGAACACCATTCACGCCTTGATTCTTGGTTCAGCGGTCAATCAGGATGGTGCAAGCGGAGGATTGACCGTGCCTAACGGCTCCGCCCAGCAGCGGGTCATCCGGAAAGCGCTTGAAAACGCGGGCATCAACCCTGCGGATGTCGATTACGTGGAGGCCCATGGAACCGCCACCCCGCTCGGCGATCCGATTGAAATCCATGCGCTTGGCGAAGTATACAAAGATGGCCGGACTCCCGATCGTCCGCTGCTTGTGGGCTCGGTGAAAACCAACCTCGGACACCTCGAGGCAGCGGCCGGTATGGCAAGCGCCATAAAGGTGGTCCAATCCCTCCGGAAAAACCTCATTCCGCCCCACCTTCACTTCTCGAAACCCAACCCCAACATTGCATGGGACACGGTCCCCATCCGCGTCAACACGGCGGCAAGCCCATGGAAACCTTCGCCTGAACGCCGGCGCATCGCAGGGATAAGCGGATTCGGATTTGCGGGCACCAACGCCCACGTGATCCTCGCCGAGGCACCGGCAATAAACACGACACACCCCAACCACGGCGTGCCCGCTGCAGATCTTTTCGTGCTTAGCGCAAAGACTCCGGATGCGCTCAAAGCCTACGCGAACCGCATAGCAGAAACTATCGGAGAAGAAACCGATCTCCCCTCCTTGTGCAGAACGTCGCGCATCGGCCGGACACCCTTCAGGGAGCGTTTTGCCGCCTCTGTTTCCAGCCCAAACGACCTCAAAGCACTGCTCTCCAAATTTGCCTCAAAGGGAAAAGCCCGAGGGGCCTCGACTGCCCGTGCCAAAGACCGCCCAACCGCCGCCTTTGTTTTCACAGGCCAGGGATCCCAATACCCGGGCATGGGAAGGGCGCTGTACGATTTTCATCCTTCCTTCCGCTCCCACATCGATATCTGCGCAGACTTTCTCATTCCCCTTCTCGGAAGGGACATCCGGGAGATCATTTTTCAACAACACGAGACCCTGCCACCGGAAACAGGACCAGCCGATCCGTCCACGGCGAACCTATTCGACGCGTTGGGCAATCGCCCGAATCCGGATTGTGAGCTCGACCAAACCGTCTTCACCCAGCTGGGGATTTTCATCATCGAATACGCGCTGGCCCGCTTATGGCAGGAATGCGGCATCAAACCCTCGACCGTCATCGGCCACAGCATAGGCGAATACGCCGCCGCCTGCATCGCCGGTGTTTTTTCATTGGAAGACGCCCTCCGCCTGGTTCTCGCGAGGGGACAACTCATGCAGGATAAGTCGCCGGCAGGGCAAATGCTCACGGTGTTTGCCGAGGAGGAGGATATTATTCCCCACTTGAAACCGCACGAAAATACGGTCTCGATCGCTGCTGTAAACGGACCCGGGATCATTCTTCTTTCGGGAGCGATTGATGCCATACAATCCCTTTCGGCGGAGTTTGACCGGATCGGATGGAGAACCGCGCCAATGCGGATATCCCACGCATTTCATTCACCCCTGACCGAGTGCATTCTCGATGACTTCAAGCAGGTGGCGGAAAAGGTGACCTTTCACCCGCCAACCATACCGGTTATCTCAAATGTCTCCGGCATAGCTGGCGATGAAACCATGGCTTCCGCAGACTACTGGGTCAGGCATCTCCGGCAGAGCGTGCGCTTTTGCGCGAGCATGACCACCCTACACGCCAGCCGACCCGACCTGCTGCTGGAGATCGGCCCGGAACCAACCCTTCTCGGACTCGACCTCTGTTTCCGCGACATCCGCGAGTCCGTCCGATCCGAAGCAACCTGGGCCTGCAGCCTGAGGCGCGGGCAAGCGGATTGGCCATCCATCCTCGATGCTGCCGGCAAGATGTGGACACTCGGCTTCCGCATTGACTGGGGCACGCTTCATCCAGCGGACAATACGCCTCTGGCTCCTTTCCCGGGCTATCCTTTTCAGCGCAAACGCCACTGGTTTCCTTTCTCTGAAACCCATATCACCACACAGCCAGATATCGCTGCCCAGCCCTGCCCGGCCACACTTAAGACCGAAACGACCGGAGACGCACTGGCAACCCCGGATTCAAACCTTTCCAATACCATGTTAAACCGCGACTCCATTCGTGCGCAGGTGCTCCAGATCATTTCCGATATCAGCGGAATTGACGCCTCCGATCTTGAGGATGACTCCAATCTTCTCGAGATGGGAATCGACTCCCTTATGTTCGTCCGGATCGGGCGTAACGTCGAAAAATGCTTCGATGTCACGATCTCGATGAAGGCCTTCTACCAAACCCTTCATCGCATCGGGCCCCTCGTTGACTACCTACTTGAGCACGGCAAACCAGCCGCTCCGGCCACCCCGATTGAGGCCATCATCCACAGTGCCGCCCCAGCCCCGGCTACCCTTTCTCCGGCGCGCATCGTTTCTCCTGTTCCCGCATCGGAAAACTTCGCGGTCGGCGATGCATCGCTCGACGCCGTCATGCGCGAGCACCTTAAGCTGATGCGGGACTATCTGACTGCCAAAACCGGACACCCCGGTCAGATGGGAAACGGCTCGACCCCATGCCCCCGCGAATACAGTGGTCCGGCGATGGTGGACTCCGTGATGCGGGCCAACTTTTCGGGGGTGGACATCCATCCGGAAGCCAACCTCACCACAGATCAACAGACCTACCTTGACCGACTCATCGAGCGCCTCAACCGCAAGACCTCCCGCTCCAAGCAATTCACCCAACGCTACCGTCAGGATCTGGCAGACTGGAAACACAATCTCCAGTTCAAGCAGACCCTCAAGGAACTCAAATACCCCATCGTCTGCGACCGCTCAGAAGGATGCCGCATCTGGGATCTGGATGGAAACGCCTACATCGACATCGCCCTTGGAATGGGCGTCCATTTTTTCGGACATCAACCCGATTTTGTCCAAAAGGCCCTGCACTCCCAAATCGACCGGTCCCTCGCCCTTGGGCCACAGTCGGACCTCGCCGGTGAGGTCGCCCGCAAGATCCGGCTGCTGACCGGAGCCGAGCGGGTCGCGCTTTCCGTCACCGGATCCGCTGCCGTCCTTCTGGCCCAGCGCCTCGCCCGCGCCGCTACAGGCAAGGCGATCATCGCACAATTCAAAGGAGCCTACCACGGAATCGGAAGCGAAGTCCTCGTCATGGAGGAGGAGGGACACACCATTCCTTTGTCGCCCGGGATTCCCTACAATCTGGCGGACAACGTAATCCTGCTCGACTACGGGAGCGATGAGGTATTCGAAATCCTCAGGGAACGCCAGCACGAGATCGCCGCAATCATGGTCGAGCCGGTCCAAAGCCGCAGGCCGGGATACCAACCCCACCGCTTCCTGCGGCACCTGCGACGTGTGACCGAAGAACTCGGCATCCTTCTCATCTTTGACGAGATGATCAATGGGTTCCGCATCCACCCGGGCGGATCCCAACATTGGTTCGGAATTCAAGCCGACCTTGTGACCTACGGCAAAATCGTTGGAGGCGGCATGCCCCTCAGCGCAATTGCCGGAAAAGCACGCTACCTTGACCTGATCGATGGCGGGACATGGCAATTCGGGGACGACAGCCATCCGAGCGGGAACACCATCTTCACCGGAGGCACCCACAACCGCCACCCGATTGCACTGGCCGCATCCAACGCGGTCCTCGACCGCATGCTCGAATGCGGAGACACCCTCCAGAGAGACGTGGCGCGACGGACCGATGCCATGGTCCGTGAACTCACCCATTTCTTCGAAGCCGAAGGCGTCAGCCTGCGCATCACTAACTTCGGCTCACAGTTCCGCATCGAATCCCTTTCCGGTCTTTTCGAACAGGAGGTCTTCCACTACACACTCCTCGACAAGGGAGTCTACTCTTGGGAGCAAAGGATCGACTGCCTTTCCACGCAGCATACCGATGCGGATGTCCGGGCCATCATTCAAGCCGTAAAGGAAAGCGTGCGGGAGATGCGCGAGGGTGGGTTTGCCCTGCGTCTTTCAACCCAACCCCAGCGGCGCTGCATCCCGATGTCATCGGTTCAGCAGCGGCTTTTCGCGCTTCACCAAAGGGAAGGAGCCGAAATGCCCTACCACCTCAGCGGCGTATGGGAAATCGATGGTCCGATCGACTTCTTCCGGCTGCAGGATGGGTTCCAACAAGTGATCCGCCGCCACGAAAGCTTGCGAACCGCATTCGTGATGATTGGCGATCAGCCCACCCAGTTCATCATCGAGGAACCCCGGTTCTTCGTGGAACAAGTCGACGCCGGAGCCACCCCGCCGGATGAACTGCTGCGCAACTTCATTCGCTCCTTTGATCTTTCAGAGCCTCCCTTGATCCGGGTCGGTATTGCCCGCGTCGACGCAAAAAGGGCATACCTCCTCATTGACGCCCATCACCTCGCGGCAGACGGGCTCTCCATGAACATCATCCTCCAGGAATTTGCCGCCCTTTACGACGGCCATTCCCTGCCACCGGTCCCGAGGCAGTGTCGCCACGCTCAGGATGAGCTCGAAAGGCAGCTCCAGCAGGGCACACTCGACGACCAGAAAGCCTACTGGAAAAACGCATTCCCTTCTGGAGAAGCCCCGCTTCTGGATCTTCCCCTCGACTATCCACGACCGGCCGTCGCGGACTTCGCCGGGTCCCAGTATCCATTCAGCCTGAGTCCCGAACAAACCCGCGCACTGGACGCTTTTGCGGCCAAGTCAGGTGTGTCCCTTTACATGGTCCTGCTCGGGGCCTTTGCGACCCTGCTCCAGCGCCTCACCCACACGGAGGATCTTGTGATCGGATTGCCGGTCGGTGGCCGCAGCTCCGCTGAAAACGAGTCCGTGGTCGGCATGTTCGTCAACTCGCTCCCGCTGCGCCTTTCCCCCTCCAGTGACCTTTCGTTCGCCGCACTTCTGGCACAGGTCAAGGAACGGGCACTCGACGCCTACGATCATCAGGATTACCCCTATGGAGAATTGATCCGCGACCTTGGATGGACGATTTCGCCGGACCGCAACCCGGGGTTCAACGTGATGTTCGCCTACGAAAACGCGGATGAGCGCATCCTGCACCTGAATGAGCTGCGGATCAGCACCATCGATCAATACGAGGGATCCGGGATGTTCGACTTCAATGCCGATCTGATCCGCGAAAACGACGTCCTCAGCATCCGCTTCCACTATGCGTCCAGCCTTTTCAACCCCGAAACGATCGAGCGTTGGGCCAAATACTACCGGAACCTTCTTGAGGACATCCTCTCCGATCCAACAACCCCTCTTCGCGAGCTGGGGATGGTGGATGATTCCGAATCCGCACTCCTCAACCGCTGGAGCCACTCGGCCACGATTGCCAATACCCGGCACCAAACCCTGCTCGGGATCTGGAAGCAATCGCTCCAATCCCACGCGGATGCGATTGCCGTGGTTTCGGGAGGCATCCAACTCACCTACCGCGAGCTCGATGAAAAAGCCAACGGTCTGGCGAAAGCTATTCTCGAGACCACTGCTATCCAACCGGACGATCGCATCGGGCTCTGCGCCGATACGAATGAGCACTGGGTAACCGGCATCATCGCCATCCTCAAATGCGGCGCTGCATGGGTGCCACTGGATCCTGCACTCCCGGAGGAACGCATCCGCTTCATGCTCGAGGATTGCGACGCAAAAGTGCTTCTGGTCGACGAGCCCGGCCGAAGGGCAGACGGAATCCCCGTCATCCTCATTCCGGACAAGAACAGGCCAACCGCGCATGCTCCCGGGACCGATCCACTTCCCAACCACCTCGCCTATGTGATCTACACGTCCGGTAGCACTGGAAAACCCAAGGGCGTGATGATCGAGCACCGCAGCATCGCCTCCAGCATTCAATGGCGGCACGCCTACTACGGGTTCAGTGGTTCAGATGTTACATTGCAGATGCCCTCCATGGCCTTTGACGCATCCGTGGCCGATCTCTTCCCAACGCTGCAGGCCGGAGCGTGCATGATCCTCGCGACCAGCGAACAGAAACGGCAACTCCATGAAGTGGAGTCCCTGATCGTTCGCCACAACGCAACCAACCTGTTGGTCACGCCTGGTCTTTATCAATTGATGCTGACGGAGATCCCATCCGTTCTCTCACGCCTCCGCTTCGTCACTCTTGCGGGCGAAAGCATTCCGCTCCCGTTGGTATCGAATCACTTCGAGGCCATCCCCAATGTTCGCCTGATCAACGAATACGGCCCCACCGAAAACAGCGTGATCGCCACTGCAGGAGATCTGCTTCCGGAGTCCCGAAAAGTCTCAATCGGGCGTCCCATCGATGGCGTCACCGTCAGTATCCTTGCCCCCGATGGGAGAAAGTGCCCACAGGGTGTGGTCGGCGAAATCGTGCTGGGAGGCGCAGGCCTTGCCCGCGGATACATCAACCGGCCCGAAGCCGAGGCAGCAGCCTTCATCAACGACCCGGAGAATCCCGCTTCCCGCCTCTACCATACCGGAGACATGGGGCGCTGGTTACCCGACGGCACCATCGAATGCCTCGGGAGACTGGATCATCAGGTGAAGATCCGGGGATACCGCATCG
>JAPXRV010000077.1:0-15808 GCA_033813415.1 Opitutales bacterium
ACACTGAGCAAGCTTCAGATCCGCACCAACATCCGCACCGGTGTTTCCCGTATTGAACCATCCGAAGGGATCTGGCTGGTTCACGATAACACTGGTCAAATCCTGCAGGCGCGCCGGATTATCCTCGCGACCGGAGGATCCCCCCAGGGACACAAGCTCGCCGCAGGCGTCGGACACTCGATTATCCCGCCGGTTCCTTCCCTTTTCACGGTAAACATCAAGGATTCTTTATTGGAGGGTCTGGCAGGTTTGTCTTTCGGCAATCTCAGGCTCTCATGGAAAGGATCCAAAACCAACTACTCCGAAACCGGCCCGGCCCTAATCACCCATTGGGGATTGAGCGGACCTGCCATGCTGAGGCTATCCGCATGGGCGGCAAGGGATCTCGCAGAGGCCGGATACAAGGGGACCATCTGCGCTTCCTTCGTCCCCGACCTGTCAAGGGATGATATCCTGATAATGCTCGGCGGAATCATTCGCGCCGCATCAACCCGCAAGCCGGCCAATGCGGATGTTCCATGGGTTCCCAAACGGCTTTGGAATCGCCTTTGTGAAATCAAAGGCTGCGCGGATTTCAGATGCTGCGACCTGAACAAAGGGCAAATCCAAGGCCTTGCCGATGCACTCTTTGCCACCGAGCTTCCCTTCGACGGAAAGAGCAACAACAAGGAGGAATTTGTCACGGCCGGCGGAGTCCCCCTGCGTGAAGTCCACATGAAAACCATGGAGAGCCGCATCACACCCGGCCTTCACTTTGCAGGCGAAGTGCTCGACATCGACGGTATCACCGGCGGCTACAATTTCCAGAACGCATGGACCACCGGCTACCTCGCCGGAACCGCTATCGCCGACTCCGCATCCTAACCCGAGGAGCACTCGCTACCCGTATGGATCGTATGCACCTTGTAACAAATAACCTCTTACTTTCCCATATTAACGCTGTCTCTTCATCGGCTGCCGTTTCCTTCTGATAACAGACAACGGATCGGCAAGCCAATACCTGTTTTAGACATTCAAGAAGATCCCCATACTCTCAGAAATACTGATTCATTCGCTTGCCTGTTTTAGAGCCATTAGCGTCATCTGTTTTTTTGGATAAATCGCCTGAAGATTATCGTCAAGCGACACTCCTATTGTGACGGATTCAACAATTCCATTTTGAACTCCAAAAACACAGTCAATTGAATCAGAACTCCACATTTCATATACCCCAAATTCGTCCTGAATCACATTTTTACTGTCCACACAGAAATCAGAAGCATTATACAGCTTTTGAAGCATATGAATATCTTTCCCATTTGGAAACTGTCCCATCAATTCACAATCTGGGTTGTCGCATGAGACACCTTGAAGACTATCATCACAAAACGAAAACATCACATCGACATTATCATAAAAATAATCCACTGATCCGTCAGCATTACAAACCACCCTCCTGTCATCTACTCCAAAATGGTTTTCCATCTCTTTGACGGAACTGCCAAATGCAAGTTTATTTACACCAAAAACAGGTTTGAGAGATATCATAATGCCAATCTATTCACTGTTAGTATGGAAAGAGTCTCCCCTTGAGCGACTTCTCCATTATTTCCGTTGTGCAAATGAATGAAAACCGAGGAAATCAATCCCGTCTTTCACTTTCTGGATTTGTTCTTTCTGACCCCCCTTTTCAGATCCACCGATGAGACTCTCTGACTTATCTATGATTCATCAAATCACTCTACAACAAGTGCTTGCGGATAATGTATATAAAACCAAGAACACCTGGGACGAACAACAATAGTATAAATCCAGCAATCTTCAGCTTGTCAACAATAGAGAGTCCGCGATCCAGGAGCACCTTCTCATGAACAAGTTCATCGATCTCGGATTCAACGAACTCCCATTCCTTTCCATTCTTTATGCATTCTGACGCATCTGACAACTCGTTGTCGTTGGGAGCTCTTTCTTCGCTTTCAATCCAGTATCTTTTCGATAATCGGATACTCTGAGCAGACATTCTGGTGTCAGATCTCGGATCAAAACCACAGTGTTTACACCTGCGTAACGGCGCATGCTTTGAACGTCCGCATTTTACACAAACAGCATTCATATTTCAGAGTTAAAGGTCAATTATGCAAGGGAAGCGAATGAAGCCTTTCGGAAATCCAGCATCATTCATCGCTATCACTCCGGTGGTCCGGGAACACGGCTCCGTATCCAGCCCAATGAATTTTCTCTACGTGAGGATCTATCACCCTGGGATCCGGACCCAATTTTATGTGCTCTTCGATTTCTGCCCATGAAAATGAGGGAAGGCCGAATTCAAGCTGGTAGCTGCCCTGTGGGCAATCCATGGTTTCATAAAGTATCCTATCCAAAACCTGAGGGGAAAAAACCGGGGACTCTGGTTTGACGAAAATACCGGACAAGTCTTCGGGAGGATGACCAACCTCAAGGATATGGTCGTGAATACTCCACCCGAGATGAAGGGCTAACATCGCGGCATAATAACCATCCACCCGTGTCAATGCAGAAGCCGCACATGGGGTTTTCCGTCGAAGACTTGTGTCTTGAAAACTAAATGAGGTTCGATTCAGGGCATGTTCACCAAACATGCTCTTAATCTTTGGAATCGCAGCAGGATCGGAATTACTCATATTCTGTAATACCCGGACCTGAATGGTCTTTTCATATGGAAGCAAACGCTGGAGAAGAGGTGTATGGCGACCGTGTCCGGAGGTATCAGAGGAATCATGGCTCAAAGCAAGGGCGATGATTAATTTCCGTAACACCTCAATCTCCACTGGAGATAGCGTGAGGGTATCCTCAAGTGTCTTCAGAATCTTCCCCCTCAGCGGCTCGGAAGGCGGAGGTGCCATACGGTCGATGAAGGCCGCCATCCGGAGGGCTTCACTGGGTTCGAGACTGTGAAACCAATAGGTTCCAAAAGGTATCATGTCTGTCGTTTTCCAATACTCGAGCCACTCCAGGAAACAGTCCCACGCCTGCTCGGGATGGATGATTGCCTTGCTGAACAGGAAGTTTCGCACATCCGCATGACGCATGACTAAGGTCCAATCGCTGCCAAACATCCTTAATGAGCGATAATCCATTTCACGGTCACGCAATCGGCCCGTTTTTGATCTCGAACTGAACAAATCGGGATCATTCCATCCCGGCACAAAAATGAAACTTCTGGCCCCGATTCGCGAGATCAAATCCTCAATGCGCTCGAACCCGGGATTCTTCAGCACTGTCGAGAGATCATCACCAATCGTATTGGAAAGGGGTTCCCCGCGGGGAAAGCGATCCAAAATCGGTGCTACAAGAGAGAGATGCTCAAAAGGATCAGAGTCTGGCAAAACCGCGCTGGTAGGCCTGTAAAACTCAGAGACCAAAGGATAAGCATTCTCATCTTCTGGAACTTCTTTAAGGAAAGCTTCATAGGTCTCCGGATACCCATCCGCTACAAGTGTGGAGCGAAGCTTATCAAGCCTGAGGTCCAAAAATGCGGAATAGAAAAAGACGGCACCTGCTGAAAACCAGATCGGCATGGATATGAGAACAAGAACCATGGCCAGTATCCCGCGACCGCCCGGCTCCGTCCTCAGGTCGGCGAGCAAGTGCTCCGCCTTGGCATAACGCTCGATATCACCAAGGTTTTCGGAGCGGAGCTCGGGAAGAATATGGGATAGCAAAAGATCCTCATCCCCAGGATCGTAGGCATGGGGAAGGTTCTTTCTGATTTCCGAGCACAACGCGGCATGTTTTCCTTGGCTAATCCTCGCCAACACATAGGAACCCAACCCTAGTATCAGGAACGCAATCAGAGCCAACGGAGACCATATAGTGGAAGATCCTCCCTCCAATAAAACACACTGAAAAGCTAAAATCAGGAAGAACGATACCGACATGGACATCACAACGGTCAGGGGAAGCCTGAACTTCCCTTCCATCATGTGGATGATCTCACCTCCATCCAGCGGATAAATCGGCAGAAGAAAGATCAGATTGACGGTGATCAATCCCCAAATCAAAAATGGAAATACTTCAGGCCACGGGCTTATTCCGGTATGCACAGCCCAAATGGCAAAAAGGATACCCAGCACAATCCCCAGGCCTGGTCCGGCAAAAACAACCAAGGCTTTTTGCCATGCAGCGATCGCCGCACTCTTGTGCCGGGGTGCCAGAAAGTGAATCCCTTGAATGATCTTTAATACCAGAACCCTTCGACCCACAAGCCACATGGCGATGATATGCCCGATCTCGCGGAGAAGGACTACTGAAAAAAGAAAGGCAGCGGCATAAAGTTCAAAGCTTGCCCCCGAAAAGAACGGGACTATAAAAAGGACTCCGATGCCTACTATCGCCCATAGAAATCTGGACAAACCCGACTCTTTTCCAACGGTGAGTCCGATGCGCTTGTGGTGTTCGATTTCGTCCTCAAGCAATTCTGCGTTGATCTGGATCGGATCGGATGAAGACGGATCCCCGAGGAACAAAGGCACAGGAGAAGGATCCTGAATCGCAGGTTTACTCTCGAAATACCCTTCTAAGGACGGAAGATCCCGCAAAGCATGAATACCGGTTTGGATCGCCGACAAAGATTTTACGTTGGCCTCACCCTGCGCATTCGGAGGGAAGTAATGATTCCGGAGGTTGTATTCGTAAACGGCCCGATAGCTCTCGAGGATCCGATTTAGAATGGATTCGGGGCAAACAGCGACCGCAGGGGAATCAGCCCCAATGGAATTGATCTGCTCGAGATGCTCCCCAATCATAGAGTCGGTGCGAAAGGACCGGGATTTGTGGTAAACCCAGTTGGTTGGGAGCTTGTACAAAAGGTTATGAAACGGGGCGGTGAAAATGCAATGGGTCTGACTCCATGAGAATAACTCCAGAAGCGTGTTCCGTTTCTTCAAAGATAGGGTCTCGGATGTCCAAAGTATGGCCACCACAGGCAGATCAGGGTGATAGAATATCCAGCCCAACGCTTGAGAAGTGGACTCAAAAAAACTGTTCGCTTGGAAAGCACTGTGGAACAGGAAACCCAGACGGCGCAGGTCTCCGGATTCATTCTCGATGATACGTCGCCATTTCCGGCTCAGGGTCATCGGATCGACCGGAACCATCTCCGGGGCAACCATCAGATTGTGTCTGGAGCCTCTAAACACTTGAAACACGATTACACCCCATAGGAGAAGAGTCACTAGGACAAGCACCAGGAAAAACAACAGAAGGTCCATAATGAGAAGGAATATCGGAATGGAGGAACCTCGGTCATCTTGAGAAGTTTCAACATTTGCGCAACCGATAATGCAATTGAACGACCAGTCTGTTGTTTTGGGCAAACGACACGGAACAATAGCAATGAATCGACGCATCCAGACGATTGACGCCGATTATGGTGTCATTCGGGCAAAATGGCAATACGGCACTACCCGGTGTTTCGCGATGCACCTGAAACTCACGCACTATCCCCTTCCCTTTTGTCGGGAAGGAGACAGCATTTGCGCAGGGCAGATCTGCGCCTTACGGGGAGCGGGATTACTTCCAGCTCAGCAGAAGGCCCAACACCCAGGTGGTATCGAGTTCGTCCTGATATCCGATGGGCTTGCTGTTGTATTGGTTCATCACCGAAACCCGAAGCTTCCACATGTCGGATGTGCCCAGGGGAACGTCCACATCCGTGGTGTGGGAGATGCGGTAGTTGTCGAAGTCTTCAAATGCGGGGGTGTAGCTGATCGTGGTGTTGGCCACGCCCCACGAAGCAAACTCCCACTTGTGCTTGATCCCGAGATCGAGACCCATGAGGCTTTCGCTGCCGCCAATGTCGTATGACTCGTAACGGTGACTCACACCGGCCGACAGCTCGAAACGGGTCGTCAGCGAATCCACTGCCACCCATGTCAAACCAGCTGCTGCGGTATTGCGCAAATCGATGCTTTCAAACGAGTCTTGCTCGATCTCATCGCGCGCATACCAACCCAGGGTTTCCTGAAACATGTGCGTGTAGTGGGCCCCACCAATGAGTTCGTCCGAGCTCTTCTCAGTGAGTGATCCCAACTCCTCGCCGGTTTCCGGATCACGCAAGCGGATGGTCGATTCCCCATACTGGTAAGATGCGGTCAGCTCGAGACGCTCGGCATCCTCTTCCCAAACGGATTTGGCACGGACCGAATAGTCGTTCTTCTCGGTGTTCCCGGACTTCCCGGTGATCGAGACCGACGCCTCATGCGTCCAGTCTCCAGCCTGACACACATTGCCTGCAAGCATCCCGACAAGCATTGCCAAGGACGAAAACGACATTACCCGACGATAAATGGTTTTAATGTTCATAGTTTGTGATGATAGTTTGATGGTAGAACATTGAGTTCCATGCACAATCATCAGACCGGATCAAACAAAATTCCCTGTCAGACACAGGAACCTCAATCGCCCTGATCGACAGATGACCACCCCCATTCATGTAACCGGACGAGAATTGGCAGAGTATCAGCATTCTCCTGCTTGAAGCCGGATCAGGAACGATGCTCACCCGAAAAGATTGACCTTGAGGTCGCGGACCACCTGAAGTCCACCCCAGTCTGCGCCTTTCATTGCTGCAAACCGGGCCTTCCGGCTCTCCGGAAAACAATCCCGGCGTTGCTCATAGATCTCCTTCAGGAAGAGCCTTGAGCCGATCCCCATCCCATCGCTGAAGTAGCGCACCCTACGGCGAAGCAACTCCGACATCTCCACCTTACCGCCGGTGCGGATCACCTCACTGAGCTTCTCTTCGGAGATCACACCGCGGTCTTTGTCCTGCTCACCCTTTGGTTTTGCACCCTTTCCGAACAGGCACAGACGATACCCGGCCATGGCGTCATCAAAACTGCGCCCACCATAGATCAGGCGGTATCCTTCCATCGCGGATGCCTTTCCACCCATCGCTGCGGCATAGCTGCAAAAACGGTAATCCGCCGGATCATCCACCTGCTCAGCGCGCACCGCATTGAGGTCGATGTAGGCTGCCACAGTCGCCATCGCATGCAGCGAAGGCTCCACAACAAGGCTCTTAAAACGATCCATCCACAAGGTGCCACGGTTTCCATTCTGGTGGTTATACCAAATGCTGAAACGCTGCTTGAGCTCACGCATGAACACCGACACATCCCCCATGCGCGCCAGCAAGGCCTCGCGCACCCGCTGAGCCAAATCGTCATTGCGCTCCAACGCCTTCTCAAGCGCATCCGGTGTCATCGAATACGGCGAGAGGCGTCCGCCCTCATGCAGCAGACGGAAACGCCGCAATATCTCCTCATCCGTCTGCGGTTTCTCATGCCGCACACGCGCCAGAATATGAAAGTGATTCGACATGATTGAGTAGGCCAGAAGATCCACCCCACAGAACGCCGCCTGCCGGCGCATCATCCGGATGAACATCTCCTTCTCCCCATCTTCCAGCAAGTGCTCACCCAAGCAACAACGGCTCATCAAGTGATATATACCATCTGTGACAATGATTCGCTTTCGCTTCATATTACCTCCTTCTCTTAACTATTTTCTCCTGCTTCCATATATGTGAAACAAACTTCCGATAAAAACCCGTGGTATTAATTATAACTTTTTCTACCATCTCAATAAGTCAAATAACCTGGCCAAGAATAGTGGTACGAATGCGCTGTTGCAGCAGTTGACAGCCTGAGTGCGGTGCGCTACTTCCATGCTGCTATATGGAAATGCCGATTTCCCAGTCATGGTTCGCACGTGCCTCGAAGGTAATCCCCGGCGGGGTTTATGGTCACACCAGCCCGGCGGCCAGTCTGCCTCTGCTTTTCCCGCTCTACGCTGAGTCTGGAGAAGGGTGCCACTACTTCGACCCGGACGGGAACCGTTACCTTGATTTTCTTTGCGCCTATGGACCGGTGATTCTGGGTTACCATCATCCCGAGGTTGAAAAAGCCGCTGCCGAGGCAAGAAGTAAGGGGCTGGCGTTCAACCATCCCACCCCGGTCATGGTCGAACTCGCGGAGCTGCTCACCCGACGCGTAGGCTTTGCTTCCTGGACTGTGTTTGGGAAAAACGGTTCGGATATGACGACATGGGCGATTCAGGTAGCCCGCCAACAGACCGGACGTAAGAAGATTCTGGCGATTAAAGGTGCCTACCACGGCGTCGATGCATGGACCAATCCCTCTCCGGGTGGTATTATCGAGGAAGACCGCCTCCACATCCACCGCTTTGAATGGAACGATACCGACGCCTTCCGTGAGCTGGTCAACCATTTCAAGGATCAAATCGCTGCGATCATTCTCACGCCCTTTCATCATCCGGCATTCGGCGGCAACCAACTCCCCGCCCCCGGCTTCTTCGAAGCCATTCAGGATGCCTGCGCCAAAGAAGGCATAGTGGTCATCCTGGACGACATTCGCGCGGGATTCCGGCTCCATGCAAACGGAAGCCACCATGTGTTTCCAATCCATCCGGATATCGCATGCTACTGCAAAGCGATCGGAAACGGCTATGCAATCTCGGCCGCAGCCGGAACCAACCGCATGAGACAGGCCGCCGGGCAAGTGTTTCTGACCGGCAGCTATTGGAATGATCCGGTAGCGATGGCCGCAGCCAAAACCTGCCTCGAAATAATCGCCCGCGATTGTGTTCCCGAGAAACTTGAGAAACTGGGTTCGCAATTGCTGGAAGGATTGGAACGGGCCGGGACGGACAGTGGGCACCCATTAAAGGGCACTTCACCCGCTGCCACTCCCTACATTGTGTTCGATGGTGATCCGGATCTGCGAAAGATCCAGCGGTTCTCAGGGCTTTGCGCGGAGCGTGGCGTCATCTTTCACCCGCACCACAACTGGTTCATGAGTGCAGCGCATACTCCGGAGGATGTCGAACACGCGATCGAAGTTGCGCGGGAAGCGCTGAGACACATCAACGATGCCTGAGCCAGCAACCCAATATGATCTGGAACATTCCTCCGTTCCATCCCGCGACCGATTAGCCGGGATCCGTGAGGCCTACGATGTCGTGGTGATCGGCGGCGGACTTGCTGGTCTCACTGGAGCGAAGCGGCTTGCGGACTCGGGACACAAGGTGCTGCTATTGGAATACCACAGCCAACTGGGCGGGCTCGCCACATGGTTTACCCGCAGAGGTGGGCATGTGTTTGATGTGTCGTTGCACGGGTTTCCAGTCGGGATGGTGAAAAGCTGCCGACGGTACTGGGGCAGCGGGCTGGCGGATTCGATAGTGCAGCTCAAGGATATGCGCTTCGCGAATCCGCAGTTTTCACTATCGACCACCTTCGATCAACGCGACTACACACGAATCCTTGCCGAACGAGGAGCCGATCCGGCAAATATCGAAGCGTTCTTCGGAGCGTTGAAAAATCCGGAGATGCTCAACAGCCGGTTTCCGACAGCCGCCACCTTCATTGATCACTATTTTCCTGGGCGCAATGATGTGCTGCGCCTCCTATTTGAACCCATCGCTTACGCAAATGGATCAAGGTTAGAGGATCCGCCCTCATCGTTTGCGATCGTGTTCGGAAACTTCATGCGTCAGGGGATCTTCACGTTTCAAGGCGGAACTGACCTCATGATCAACAAAATGGCAGCCATCCTCCATGATCTGGGTGTGGACATCAGGACAAGGGTTCGGGTGGAAAAGATCGTCACCGCCCCCTTCACTTCAACCGAAGGGCGTCATGTGACCGGGGTCATCGCCAATGGTCGCATGATCCCCTGCCGGGCCGTTCTCTCGAACAGCAACCTTAAGTCCACGGTATTCGACCTGCTGGACTCCCGCGAAGGGCTGGATCCTTCGTTCATCGCCGAAACCAAGGCAGTCAGGCTCAACTCCAGCTCCTGTCAGGTTTACATGGGGATCCGCAAGGGTGAAAGCATCTCCGGAACCGGAGACCTTCTCTTCACTTCCGAGGACGCAGAGTTCTGCACAGACTCGCTCCTGAAGCCAAACACCAGCAGCCGGACATTGTCATTTTATCATCCCGGCATCCGGCCACGAGCCGATGGCGAGGAGCGTTACTCGATTGTGGCCTCAACCAACGCACGATGGGAAGACTGGAAAGACCTTGACCGGGTGACCTACCGGAAACAGAAAAACGAATTGATCGAGTCGACTCTTCGGGCGATCGAATCTCATCTCCCGGGAGTTGGGGAAATCATCGATCACGTGGAAGCCGCCACCCCGAAAACCATCCAGCGCTATACCCTGCATACGGATGGAGCTTCATTCGGAACAAGGCCCGAGGGGCTCGCAGTATCGCAGGCACTTCCCACCCACATACCCGGTCTCTATCATGCGGGTTCGGTGGGTATCATCATGTCAGGCTGGCTGGGGACCATCAACTACGGTGTCCTCACCGCAGATCGCATGGATCAATACCTGAGCCGCGCGCATCCGCGATAATAATTTCCGGAGGCCGTTTGCACTGGGAAAGAAATCGGCGTAGCTTTGGGATGTTTGTGTTTTCTCCGCCATTTTGGAGGGGTGGTTGTCTAACCCCTTGACTGATTTGTTTTCTGCATAATGCGGCATGGGAACTCTCATGCCGCCCTGATCAAATCCAACCCTGACTCGTATGAACCTACACCATGCTGTCTCCTGGCGTTGTGGCGCCAGCCGGAATCTCCGTCTATTCACTGCAATCTCATGCATTCTTTTCCCATGCATCGCTGCTTTCGCGCAGGATGAAGCCTTCAAGATAGGTGAGACTCCGCCCATGCAGGATGTCTACACCAAAGTCAACCTGACCGAACCCTACGATATCATCGAAGGATTCACCCTCTTCCCCTCACTATCCAGTCCGGACCTTTTCTACTACTACCCTAAGCCGCGAGTTGCCCGAACAAAGGAAGGGCGTTTGGTGTTCCGCCTGTTAAGCTATGCGATGGCCGAGAACCGCAATCAGGTCGGCAGTGCGGATGTGGCAGGAGGGTACCTTCAGTTTGATGTGACGATGAGCCCGACTCCGGCGGAAGAAGAAGCCATCAAGAAGGCGCTTCTCAACCCGCCCAAGCGTTTCAAAAGTAACAAACTGGCTACTCTCAAAGAGAGTATTGTGAGACCGATCAGAACCGCCACACCGGAAGCGAGCAAAACCCTGACCGCCCACCCATACATCCAGCTTTTCGGGGCCAATGCTCGGCCAAAACTCGAAAACGTAAGGCTTGCGCCAGTCCCAATCCACAACCTCAAGGCGATGGCCCGTATCCCCGGAGTTCTCGAGTCCGATCAATCCGAGACCGGATGGTTTGATGCGAACGGCGATGCGAGTGGGACCACCACCTTTGCGATCAATCTATCCAGTCCACAGGCTATAGCCCTCTATCAAGCCATTGAGAACCCGGCTGCGGTCGAACCTTTCAACGTGTATTTCACGGGGGACCTTGGCGGATACATCAAATGCAAAGCGAAACTAACCGTAAAGACATCCGAGATATTCAGCTACCTGCAAGAGCAACAGGGATCCTCAAAGAAAACCGAAAGACCGGGGTCCAGAGGGGTTTCGTTGTTTGGGATCGTGGACATTGGAGGTCGCGAATCGAAAAGCACTCAAGTCGAACAGCAAACCAATGATGTCGACATCTCTCACCTGATGAAGAGCTCGATCCGGATCGAAGGCGATATTCAAGGCTACGATCAAGCACTCATGAGCATCGCCAAGTATGCGCTGGATCAGGCCATGGTGCGATTCGGAAATCCGATTCCGCTGGAAGACCTCATGGATCCGAAGAAAGAACTCAAAGACCCGGCTTTGCCGCCAGGAGCGCCTGCTGGAAATAAGCTGGCATGGGCCTACATCGGCTGGAAAACCCATGGAATTATCGGACAAGGCAGAGACAAAGGCCGAAGCGCCTACTACGGATACTACGACGAAAAGACCCTGAATCGGGCGAACAGCGCAAGCTTTGAGGTGGATCTCGATAAACAGATCGCGGTTTCCTGGCAGTTCTCGCCCAGCACGTCTATTTTTGACGACACCATCATTTCGGAGATCCAAAAAAACAAACAGCAATACGCTCAGAAGATGGCATTGAATGACCCATTCTTTGAAAAGCTCGACATTACATACTCCGCTAACCTCGACTTCGCGGGTGGGCCATTCAACAAAGTGGTGTTCAACGACACCTTCCGACTCAAAAACGGATCAGGATACAGCATTCCAGGCCTTCTGCTCGAAAGCGAAGACAATCTCGATCAGGAAGGGAATCTCATCGGAGCAAGGCCTCCACAAAACCTCCGGTTTTCCGGGCTGCTGCAAGGGAACCTTTACCAGGGAGATGACAACAAAGGGACCTTCAGCATCCTGAATGCATCCGCCCGCAGATCGGCTCTGCGCGAAGGGAAATGGCCAGTGTTCCCGGATGGCACGCAAGTCAAGGGAGTCACCCATCGTTGGAATTACCGGGTCTATTTCCGTCCCAGCACACGCGATATCGACTTCCCTCCCTACTGGGATTCACCCGAGTTTGTGAATTCGGAAACCGTTCTCACGGCAACTCTGCCGCCGAAGGTAGCGGTGATCACCGTCAGCCCGATGGGCTTGGGCAGCAACGTGAACGGAGCCTTGGTAAAGATCCGTTACAAGGGAAGCCTGTCTCATCGGAGTGAAAAAGACGCCGAAACCATCAAATCATGTAAGATCCGCCCGAACGGGCCAGACAAACGACTCTATTTCTTTGATTACGAACCCAGGCCCAATCTCCCGTTCGACTACAGCTACACGCTGTATTATACGACGGGCAAGACCCATGAGTCTCCCTGGGCATCCTCCGAAGGCGGACTTGTTGTCGTATCGGATCCAAATGCCATGGGTATCGAATCCGAAGCACTGACTCCGGTGTTCGACGACAACTTCTGATCACGAGGTTCGAAGTGGCATCCACCCACCGTGAGGTCACCCGGATGGGTGGATGCCGTTTGCCCAATCGGCAACTCTCTCAAAGCATCCGGCCGGTATCCAGAACTTACTCTTAACGCCTACGCTCCCAAACCATGAAAGCATCTTCCCGTCATCCACGGATACTGTATACCGCTTTTCTTCTGTTCATGGCATTCTGTCCATTGGGAGCCGATACGGCCACGCCGAAGGTGCCGTCCAAATCGATAAAAACCGTTGATCTCAAGAAGCCGGGACTGGTGAATGCGCCGATCCGGGATCGCGCGATAGTTGCAAACACCCATCCAGCGAACCTCCCCGCATTATTTAAGTTTTCAGCGGGAGGAGCGGTGATCAGCACAGATCCATACTACACCGGCCAAATCGGCGAATACCGCGTTTTCCGGGATGCAGTGGATCCCACGCTAGCATACTACGAGCCCATTATTTCCATAGGATCCAGGATGGGAACAACCCTCGGACAAAACACGCCGGATACCCTCGCATCCCAATTGGCAGGAGTCATTTTCGTTTATCACAATTTCGACAATCCGAACCCCGTAAAATGGGGTCAGGCAAAGACTGCTATCTCCGCCAAACGCCCGGACCCGGTGACTGTGGAGGCCGTGAAGTCCATGTGGAAAACCGTGGTATCGCTCCGCGCACTTCCCGTCGTTCCTGATCCGAATGGCCCCGAAATCTCCATTCGCTATCCGGCGGCGGTAACCCTCCGTCTTGCGAATCTCGTCGAAAAGTCGGAGTCTGAAAACTGCACCACATGGGTATTCCAAAGCTCTGACCGACCGAGTCCCCTCAACCTGTCTGAAACAAGGCCGAATGATATGCTCAACGAAACGGAGACACGTTCCTTGCTTCAAGTTGTATCTCAGGTTGAAATCCCGGGTTTTGAGGCGCATCTCAAGATGAACTTCACGTATCCAGCATGGAAAGTGATATCCCCTATCCCGATCCGGACAAGGATTCCAATACGTCACGCCATGCTTTCACCAGCTATCCGGGTGGATACGACTACGAAAAAAGCGCCCCAAGCGGAACCCGTAGTCGGGCCCAAAGCCACACCCAACGTAAAATCCATCAAACCCTTGACGACCAAGATCAACGACGTCCGTGCTCGAAAAGTCCTCAAACCGATTCGCCCACTCTGGATCGGCGAGCAGAAACCCAGGTCAGGACTTAAATACGAGTTTCAGTCCCAATGTCCACACCCCTTCTCCGCGCCACTCTCAATAACCTCGTCCAACACACCGGACTACGACTACTACTTTCTCTCAGGAAGTGGACGATGGGGAGGCCCCCACCTCGATTTCGACCCCAATTCCCCTATACCCCAACGTCCAACCGAAGTTGCACGGGTTGAGGGTTGGGATGGCTATTGGTTCGAAACACGATTTCTGGGAGAACGGACCGTTTGGGTATCGCCCCGTCGATTTGGAATTAGGTGGACCAGCGATGCCGGCATGAAGCCGTCCCTCCACTTTTCAATTCGCAATCAGCCCGATGAGACCATCCGATCCACGCTCATCTACGATCTGTTTCCCGAACCCGCCGAGTCAGAACTTGGAGCGATCGCCGAAAAAATATCCGAAGAAACGGGAGAATCCGTCCGCTTTCTTCCACTTACGGCCCTTCTCGATTTTGCCAACCTCAAGCTTGCATCCGTCGATCCAGGGCTCGCTGAAATACTGGAATCGCAACAGATCTCGATCCGGAGTCTAAATCCGGAAGGCTTTTCCGATCCATGGTTCCGGATCGAGGTGGATGCCGAATGGGACGACTGGGCTGAGTTCACTCTCTTCATGCGAAAGGCAAATCTCGGCGAGTGGGAAATCGGACTCCGTGGCGGACTGCCTCATGACCGGCGTTCCTTCACCCTTTCCGGTGATCTTCTTGCGTGTCAGGGAGCTCCTTTATATTTCGCGGGGGCAAAAGTATCCGAGGAAAGGCGACTCTCTATCGAATGCATGAACTTCGGTTTCGTCCCCTACCGGATCAAAGGTATGAAGCTCGTGGGCTTTCCACTCAACCCGGATCCCCCTCCTTATTTCCTCTCATTTGGCTCCGAACCTCTCATGGTGCCACCGGGCTATGGATTGGATGCCGCAACCAGCGAGTCCGGCGAAACCGTGTTTCCGGATCTCATGGTTGCTGAACTGCCGGAAGATGCCCCCGGTTTTTCAGACTCCATACAAGTCGAAGTGCCTCCCGAATGGGTTGAACAGGATACCACAAACTCACTCACATTGGATGAGGACATTTCATTTTCCTACCTACGATCACTTTGCTACCGCTACGTAGGCGACTCCGAAGTCATTGACATTCCAGTTTCCGCCAGCGAGGACGTCAATTGGCTTCAACTTAAAAAGGCCCGGATGGTCGCACGATTCCAAGGCTACGTATACTCCATTGAACTCAAACCAGGACAAGAGAACGTCCTGAAAGTCAGGCGCATTCCAAGAGAGGGTGTCTTCGCGGATGCTGCCAGTTCAGGTGAGGCCGATACCATCGAATACCGGATTCACGGAATTCTAGACGACGGATCCCCTTTCACCAGCCCCGATCAGCCCGATCAGTGGCTGAAGGGATCGATCCACGGTTTTCTCCTCGAACTCCAGAAAATGCAGCCATCTGCCGTCGAGTGATGGTTGGCCGGCTTGAACATCATGATCTGCTCGCAGGTCAAGATGAGGTCGTCAAAGTGTCGCGTCTTCTTCCATGCGGGTGAGACACTTGTCAAGCAGGTCGTCCCACTTTTTCTGATCTGGATCCTCAGCAAAAAGAATGTCCTGCTTTACGTGAGGGGAGTTCATTCTCCTCTCTTTGAACTTACGGTAGTTCTTGCTTGACTGAAGGTTCTTGATCAGAAGCAAAAGCGCCGAGTTCTCAGCATCTGGATCCTTGTTCATAGTGTAC
>JAPXRV010000078.1:0-15807 GCA_033813415.1 Opitutales bacterium
TGGAATCTCGTATTCTTTGAAATCCTTCAGACGATTGCATTCTCCATATTCACCGATCTGGATCTTCAAATCGCTGAATACAAACATCCGGTCACCCACCGAATAGATCTCCGGCCATTCCACCGACAAGCCCATGCGGCTATCGATCACGGATAGCGGAGAAGGAAAGTAGATTTTCGCCAATCCGTTGTTGAGCGTCGCCCACAGAATTCCCTCATCCTGATAGAACAAATCCCGGACTCCGATGAAGTTACTGTCACGATCCCGGTCAATGCGTGTGAGGATGCGGTATTCGGGATCCAAAAACACGATTCCATATCCCTCAATCGCCACTGCCAAAAACCCGTTCGAAAGCGATTCGATGTGGCTGATTCCAAAAGCAAAAAGCTGGTCTGCTCCGGTCTCAACAAGAGTCACACGTTCACCGTCAAAAAGATAGATCCCCTTTGAACGGGTCCCCAGAAGCACCCCATCCGCTATCGGCGATGTGTCGACAATCGTGCCCGCATCCCGGAACGACACATCGCCGAACTCCATGCTTTCCAGTTTCTCTCCTCTTACCTTCATCAGCCCTTCAGAACTGCCGATCACAAAGAGATCTCCCCCATATTCGAAACCGCCGAACAGCTGACTGAGACCGGGCCATGAAACGCTACTCCCATCATCACGCTGCAGAACCGCTCCATAGGTCCCCACGTAGAGCACCCCTCCATCAAACGTGACAATATCCTGGAAACGGATGGAAGAAGCCCATGCCCGCTCCGTCACACCAATATCAGGCCTGTATGCGAACAACCCGGAACTCTCTACTTCCATGGACCCCCAACTGCCCACTGCTCCAGCGTATACCTTGTTGTTTTCGGGAGAATACTTCAACGAAACAACCGAGTCCGGATACTCCGGATCCGGATCAATAAGATTGGTCCATGAACGACCATCAAATGCAAAAAGGTGGCCATCATCCACCAGAACGATCCGGCCCAAGGGGTCCTCGTAGAGGCGGGTCGCCACCAGATTGACCGCAAGATTGTCAAACGAGTAGATCGAGTAAAGCGGCAATCCTTGATCGACATAATCGCCATCAACGGATTCCGGACAAGGCGAAGCATTGCCAGGATCGGACGATCCATCCAGCGCAACCAAATTGGAGAACAATGTTCCCAAAATGATCACACCTATCGCTATTCTGCCTCGATCTGTCACCTCACTGCATTCAGGTCATTGGTTTGCAAGTCTGGCCCGGTTCGGGATTCGGACCTCATTATCTTATCGGCAACACGCGGCATAGGTTGAGAGGAAATCCCCGGAGAATTATGAATCCCCTGGTTTCGTTCAACCGTATACCCTGCGTCCTTTCAGGTAAGTTGCCCGGACTCGCCCCTTGAGCTTTTTTCCTGTCCATGGGGAATTACGGGAAATACTCACGAAGTCATCCTGTCTCACCTCCCACTCCTCAGCTGGATCAAAAAGGATGAAATCCGCCGGCACTCCACTGGAGACACGCTTCGCCGGAAGGCCCAAAATGCGATCCGGTGCTCCGGACATCCATTCGAGTATCCGCATAAGGCTGATTCCTTCCTCATGATGCAGATGGGTGAGAACAACTCCAAAGGCGGTTTCCAATCCGATCACTCCAAACGGGGCGTAATCGAACTCCATGTCCTTGTCGTCCTCGTTGTGCGGAGCATGATCACATGCGATGCAATCGATGACCCCGGAACACAAGCCCTCAATCAATCTTCTTCTGTCCTCTTCGGTCCGGAGAGGAGGGTTCATTTTGAAGCGGCTCTCATAGCCAGCAACACAAGCGTCGGTCAGAGACAAATGGTGAGGGGTCACCTCCGCAGTAACCCGAACTCCGCGGTTTTTCGCGCGTTGGATGATGTCCACCGAGGAACCGGAAGATATGTTCTGCAAGTGCACACGAGCGCCGGTCTTTTCCGACAAAATCACATCCCTTGAGACCATCAAATCCTCGGCCTCATGTGGCCATCCGCGCAAGCCAAGCTTGAGAGACCACACCCCTTCGTTCATGACAGCCTTTTGGGTGAGCGATGTGTCCTGGCAGTGATCCAGAACAACCATGTCAAGCATGCGCGCGTATTCCAAGGCCCGGCGCATCAATTCGCTGTTCTGCACACAATGCCCGCCATCTGAAAGCGCAATCGCCCCGGCATTCTTCAGTGATCCGATTGGGGCAAGCTGCTCACCAAGCGACCCGAGCGTGATGCATCCGGTGGGAAACACTTCCACACAGGCATCGCGCTCGATAATGTCATGAATCAACCGCAGGTTGCCCGGGTTATCGCATGGCGGACGGGTATTTGGCATGCATACCACGCGGGTGAATCCGCCTTTCGCGGCGGCGCGGGTTCCCGAGCGGATTGTCTCTTTGTGAGTGTCACCAGGCTCACGCAAGTGAACCTGAAGATCCGTGAGCGATGGGGCCAAACACAGCCCTCCCGCGTCGATACATGTAGCGGATTCCCTGAATCCAGCTCCCGGTTCCTCAACGTAAACCCCATCCTCGACATAAACATCGCGGGTTTCGTCCACACGGTTCACCGGGTCGATGACCCGGCATCCTTTGATCCAGAGCTTCGCATTTGTTCCCGATTGTGTCATGGTAGAAAATCTCCCCTCAGTGTCGTCTCGTTTCATCCACATTACCCGCCTCAGGTCTACAGGGAAAGCTCTCCCGAAACCGGCTCACTTGCCGCCATGCACAGATACAGCACGGCCATCCTCACCGCTATTCCGTTGGTCACCTGATTGAGGATCACCGAACGGTCGGAGTCGGCAAGGTCCGAATCAATCTCAACCCCGCGGTTAATGGGCCCGGGGTGCATGATGATCGCACCGGGCTTCAACCATGCCGAACGACTTTTGTTGAGCCCATACATGCTGGTGTATTCTCCGAGCGATGGGAAATGCCCCGCTGACTGGCGTTCCATCTGAATGCGCAACAACATCACCGCATCCGCATCCGTCACAGCTTCACGCAGGTTGTGGCAAACTTCCACGCCCATCTCCCGAAAGGCATCCGGAACCAAAGTAGTCGGCCCAGCCAGGCACACCGATGCTCCCAGCTTTGTCAGCGCCCAAATATTGGATCGGGCCACCCGGCTGAACATGATATCACCGAGAATGGTGATCCGCTTGCCTTCCAGGCTCCCCAGGTGCTCCATCAGAGTGAAGGCATCCAGCAAGCCTTGCGTCGGATGCTCGTGAGCTCCATCGCCCGCATTGATAATGGGGATATCCACAATGCGCGAAAGATACAGTGGAGCACCGGCCGCCGAATGCCGCATGATGATCATGTCGGCCGAAAGTGCCTCAATATTGAGCGCGGTGTCCTTGAGAGTCTCCCCCTTTACCTGGCTGCTTGTTGCACCAAGAATGGTGATCACGTCCGCACTCAGGCGCTTGGCGGAAACTTCAAACGCCACCCGGGTCCGCGTGCTCGGTTCGAGAAACAGGTTGACAATCGTCTTGCCACGCAGAGCCGGAAGCTTCTTGCGACTGCGATCAATGGTGCTTTTAAATGAGCGGGCCATCGATAGGATAAGCTCGATCTCCTGTCGACTCAGATCCTCCAGTCCAATCAGGTGCTTTCGTGTCCAGTTTACAGTCTCGGTTTCCATGGGAGTATTCCGGGGTTTGTCTGAAATTCTACCGGGCCTGAGCCGCAGAAAGTTTTCCGCTGATATCC
Source organism: Opitutales bacterium (assembly GCA_033813415.1). GTDB lineage: Bacteria > Verrucomicrobiota > Verrucomicrobiia > Opitutales > JAFGAQ01 > JAFGAQ01. The sequence continues at coordinate 3,713 of JAPXRV010000078.1, forward strand.
AGCCGGTGTCTCTCCGGATCATCCGGATCGATGTGCAGCTTCAGGGTCTGGGTCAAATCGGTATCCAACGACAATCCGACAAAATCCGGACGAATCGGCAACACCCGATGCCCCCGGTCAACCACCGTCATCAAACGCACCACCCTTGGTCTGCCCAATTCGAAGAGCTCATCCAGAGCCGAACGCACGGTCCTGCCGGTAAAAAACACATCATCGATCAGGAACACTCCCATATCGTCGACGCTTTCCTCAAGAAAGGTGGGTTCGGCAACCTTTGAGATGGGTCTGTGCCCGATATCGTCACGGTGAAAGCTCACATTCAGTGTCCCAGATGGCAGCTCACGGCCGATCCGGCTCCGGATAACCTTTTGCAAACGATTCCGGACTGGAACTCCGCCATCGGCGATACCCACCATCATCCATGGATCGCCAGCCCGCATTTCAGCTATCATATAGTCCACCATTACATCGATGGCGTTTTCCAAATCGGCGGATTTGATCATATCTGCTCAACAAAAACTCTTGAAAGGAAGGCAACACCACACGGGCGCATGGCCTCCGGTTGTGTCATCCGGTTCCACTCCCCAGACTAAGTGATCCCTCTCGGAAAGACCACTCGATGGCGGATGGAAAAACATCGGATACAATGATTCCGACTGCAACAATAATCTGGCATGAATTGGGGTTGAACTGAAGTCCACAGCAAGCATACTTGCATACTCATATTCAATTTTCACCGGACCCTTTCCTTTCGTCCCGGAACAACAACACCGCACAGCATGCAGACTCACGACTTTTACTTCGCCGGCGAACTTTTCGACGCCAAACACCTGCTTGGAAACGCCTGGCTCGCCAGCGAAATCCTGAAAAACTCCGATGGGCGCTTCATCCCCGTCATGCCACAGGAATTTGAATCCCAGGCCCAGCACCCGCATGAAATCCGCGATCAGGATATTCTCGCGCTCCTTGAGTGCGACCTCGCGATATTCCACTTCGACGGATCGGACATCGACTCGGGAACCCTATCCGAGTTCATGATCGCGAAGTTCGCGGATATCCCTTCGGTAATCCTGAGAAGCGACTTCCGCGCGAAGGGAGACCAAGTGGACTATCCATGGAATCTCATGGCAAGTTTCTATCCCAGGACCGAGATTGTGATGCTCGATGCCATCCGCACCTACAAATTCACCGGACCTAAGAAAACGACGACCGCGCCACACATCCTCACCGACCCAGCCCTCGCTCTTGACCGCGCATCCAAGCTGACCTCACTGATATCCCACAAGGTCATCCACGCATTCGAACGGCTATTGAAGACCGAGCCGTTACTCAGCGGAAATGATCAGGAGTCCGTATTCAGGTGGATGGAAAACCTTTTTGCTTTCAAACGCAGTAAGTCCGACGTCCGGACCATCATGAACCGGGTCATCGAACGCAAATCCAGACTTCATCCCGCCCAGACGAACGGATGATGCGGGAATGACGCAAATCCGATGCAGAAAACCTCACCATTCTGGTCAGCATTCCGCCTGGGCATTCCTTCAGGTGCGGCGGGCAACGGATCACGGTTTGCGACGATCCGGCCCCGCTTTTGCCATATGAAATGCGCCTTCCCATTGATTGCGATTGCATTGTTGAGCTGTTTTCCGGCCAAGGCCCAGCTCGCTCCGCACAACCGGATGAGCCGCTTCTCAATTCCCACCTACAATGCGGATAGCTATAGGGAGTGGACGCTCAGCGGCGAGGAAGGAATCTATAAGGAAGACAACCGCTTTGAGGTGACCAACATGAAGCTCTCAATCTTCTCTGGAGATGCCGAACAGAACCTCGATACGGTGATCGAGAGCAGCAGCGCGGTTTTCGACCTGACAGGCAATCGCGCAACCAGCGACGCCCCCATCCATATTTCATCCGCGACTTTTGAAATCCAAGGTGAAGGATGGTCCTGGGATGGCGCGAAGGGACGGGTTGTTATCGAGAAATCCGTCACCATCCGGTTCTCCCAGAAACTTGATCTGGACTTGAACCACCTGCTCTGATTGCTTTCTGAATACACAATGATGGCACGATACTCGATCCCGGTTGTCTTTTGGCTTCTGACCAGTGTCTTCTTTCTGGCAGACCGTGTCACAGCCAACGATCAACCCACCACAGGTGCAACCGGCGAACTCACCGCGACAGGAGACCGCATGGAACTCACCAGCGGCGATGTTCAACGCACGTTCATGCTCATCGGGAATGTGGTGGTCACCGATCGGGATCTGGAAGTCTCTTGCGATGAGGCGGAAGTCATCATTGAACGACCAGGCGATACGGATGATCCCGAAAACCAGGAACCCGGCGATGCACGCAACAATCCGGGGCAGATTTCCCATATTACAGCAAAAGGAAATGTCGTGATCCGCCAACGGGGAACGCGGGCCTTCGCCGGAAGAGCCGAAATCTTCCCGAAAGAACGCAAACTTGTTCTCGAGGATCAACCTCGCATTGAAGATGAGCGTGGTACTGTCACGGGTTTCCGCATCGTCTTTCTTCAGGGAGAACGCCGCATCCGGATCGAGAGTGAACCAGAAGGAAAGCGATCAAGGGTCACCCTCAAGGATATCGCTCAGGTGGGTGCCCTGTTTGGTGAAAACCCAACAGCCTCCACTGAATCCGAACCGGCACAACAGCCGCAGGATAACGACGGAAAATAACCATGCAGGCTGCTCCATCCATTCCGCCCGGACCACCGCAGCAGGTTTCTGCGCCGAAAGCATCGGTCATCACCACCCGGGATATCACCAAAGACTACGGCAAACGTAGTGTCGTCAAAGGAGTGGATCTCAACATCCGTTCAGGTGAGGTTGTCGGATTGCTTGGGCCCAACGGTGCTGGAAAAACAACCGTATTCTATACCATCATCGGCCTGATTCCGCCAACGGGAGGCAAGATTACGCTGGATGACACCGATATCACACGCATGCCCATGTTCAAGAGGGCAAGGCTCGGGATCGGATACCTCCCACAGGAACCTTCTGTCTTTCAGAAATTGTCTGTCCGGGATAATGTCATGGCGATCCTGGAGACGCTCAATCTCTCGAGGAAAGAACGGGAGGAACGACTGCATTTTCATTTGTCTGACATCGGACTGCTCCACCTCTCAGCGCAAAAAGCATACACACTCAGCGGCGGAGAGCGCCGGCGTCTTGAGATCACCCGATCCCTGGTAACCAACCCGCGGTTTCTGCTCATGGATGAGCCCTTCAGCGGAGTGGACCCCATCAATGTGCAGGAAGTTCAGAAGATGATTGCCCACCTCAAGGAACGGGGCATCGGCGTCCTTATCACCGATCACAATGTAAGGGAAACACTCAGCATCGTCGATCGTGCTTACCTTCTCTATGATGGCAAAGTGCTCGCCGAGGGCTCCAAGGATTTCCTCGTGAACGATGAAGCCTGCCGACGCCTCTACCTCGGAGAGAGTTTTCGCATGTAATCCCTGAAAAAGCCCCGATCCCCACCCAAAAAAATATCCTTCTACTTCTGCTCCATGATACCCGAAGCCAAAGCCATCGTAATCGACAAAATCAGTGTCAAGGAGTTCCTCGATAAAACCCACGAGAAACTTAACCTTGAGCTTATCGCCGGACAAGAGGGCCTCAATCGCATGATCGGGGAGAAAAGCCTCAACCGGCCTGCGCTGGCCCTCACCAAGTACTTCAAATCCTTCGCCAACAAGCGGGTCCAGGTCTTCGGAGCGGGCGAGATGTCCTATCTTAACGATCAGGATGAATCCGTCCAGTTGGACGTCCTCACCGAAATGGCCAAACGGGACATCCCTTGTATGGTGATCTCCCGAAACCTCACTCCCTGTGATGCCATGATTCAGGTGGCGGACGGTTTTCACATCCCCCTGTTGCGCACGACCATGAAGTCGAAGAACTTCGCGACGGACGCCACCGTGCTCCTCGATGAGTTTTTTGCCCCACAGGTCATGGTTCATGGGACCCTGCTCGACATCAAAGGGATCGGAGTATTGATCCGTGGAGACAGCGGCGTTGGAAAAAGCGAATGTGCGCTCGCCCTTATTGAAAAAGGTTACAGCCTGGTGGCGGATGACACCACCTACATTTCGCTCCTGCGCGATCAGGAACTGATCGGGACCAGTTCGGTCCTCAACCGCGGATACATGGAATGCCGCGGAATCGGGATTATCAATATTGCGGACCTGTTCGGCATCCGCGCAGTGCGCACTAAAAAGGAAATCGATCTCGTGATCACCTTCGTGATCTGGGAACAAGGCATGGATGAAGAACGGACCGGATTGGAGGAAAGCTTCTATGAAATCCTCCGCAAACCGATTCCCCACATGGAGATTCCGGTTCGTCCCGGCCGGGATATGGCCAGGCTGGTCGAGGTGGCCGCGATGGTCTACGCGCTGAAGGCGATTGGCCACGATTCAGCGAAGGAGTTCAATGAACGGCTTATTCAATACATGAGCCGTTCAACTCACGAATCCTGACTCGAAGCCACCGGTCCTGGCTGGCCTGACAGACTCCGCGACAAGGATATACCCGATGCCCAGGATCCGACTCAGCCGGCCATTGTTGATCCACACTGCCATCTACGGATTATGGATTGGGCTTTGCCTTTGGCTGACCGGAATCGCAGGCCGATCCACGCAGGCGTGGATTCTTGAACTCGAAGTTTTCTCCGATTCCGAGGGAGTTTCGGTGCTTTATGCTGACACTGGCGGCGGATTCACCGCAGCCGTGAATGCCCAGTTCCCATTGATAGATGGAGTCCAGACGCTTCATTTTCCGCTTCCGCCCCGCCCCGTGAAATCGCTTCGCTGGGATCCGCTTGCATCTACAAGCTCCAACCCGGCGCACATCGCAATCTACAGTATCAGCCTTCGCGATTCGCGCGGAAAGCGAACCCGCATTGGACCCGAACATGTAATCACCCCGCTTGCCGGACTGGATCAAGTCCTGTCAGGAAAACACTCAGCCATCTTCCGTATCCCGCCCGGGACCAATGATCCGAACCTCCTGTTGAATCTACCTTCTTCGGCCATGACAAACGGAGTTCTTCCGCCTCCGCAATACTCCGTGCAGAATCAGCTGATCCTCCTGCTGATCGCGATTCTCTGCCCAGCTTTAATAGCGATCTTCCGACTACGCAAAACTGCTGCCTCGGCGCTGGCCCTCGCAGCATTGGTTGGATCCTTCGCTCCATCCACCACCGCGCAGGCACAAAACGGAGTTCCGGATTCGTGGCTTCAATCCGATGACCTCAAGTCTTGGTCAATCCGCTCAGAGGATGACACCCCCCCTCCGGAAAAACTCCCGCTCTATACCCTTAACCTCAACACAGCCGGCAATCATCCGCTCTGGGTTTCCGATTCATTCGAGTGCCCATCCCGAATTCAGATCTTTCTGGAATGCGGCAGATTGCCCTCTGGATTTGCCTTCCGTCTATCCCGGACTTCTACCGCTGATGAGTCCGGCTTCCTTGATCTGGTACCACGGCCCCAGACCAGGAGGGACTGGAGACTCCTGCACTGGGAAATTCCGCGGGAATGGAGGGGAAAACAGGTTTCCTTGTCCGTGCTGAGTGATCAATGGGCAGACAGTATCCGTTTTACCCCGCCGCTCAACCTCCACTCCGCTTATGCATCGGCTACAGGGAGCAGTTCATACTTCTTACTTTGGATAGCAGGGATTCCGCTCCACTTTGTCCTGCTATGCATTCCAGGTTGGGCGATCGCGTTGGTTCTCATCCGGAAGCCCGCTCTTGCCGCCTGTTTTGCGTTTCCGATCGCCTGGGTTTTCACCTTGGCGATTCAATACCCGATCTTGTGGGCATCCTTTCTTCACCCCGGAATTGGAGTGCTTCTATCATGGGCCATTATGTGCAGCTCCAGTTGGATACTCGTCCGCCACTCCGCCAAAGCATGGCGGGTATGGAAACGCAACTCCGACTTCAGGGACCAGATCGCGCTCTTTGCCTTATCGGCATTTACGGTGGTCGCCGCCGGATGCCTGACCGGGGGTTGGGACGATTCTCTGGCGGTTGCGTCCAGTCGTTACCTCAAACAAATGCTTCCGGCCGATCAACTGCTTCCCATGCTGTTTGCCGACAGGCTCCACCTCGGAATGCCACTCAAACCCTTTTTTCTCGAATGGCTGAGCAGTGACCGCCCACCTCTTCCGTCCGCACCCATCCTCTTCCAATACCCGTTCTTCACCGAAAAGAACACCCAATACCACATCCTATCCATACTACTGCAGGCATCCGTCATCCCATGCGCTCACTGTTTATTGAGGGCAATTGGGGCTGGACGCCTGCTCGCTTCAGGGATTTCCGCATCTCTCGCGATGTCCGGAACCTTTCTGCTACATTCGTTCTACGTATGGCCCAAGTCTCTCCCGGCAGGCCTGTTGATTGTTGTCGCCGCTCTGCTCTTCGGACGGGACCCCGCCCGCAAGTCCTTGGCGTGCCGCAAGCCGGGATCGCTCATCGTCGGGCTGGCAACAGCCCTCGCCTTCCTGTCTCATGGCGGAAGCTTCTTCGCCGCGTTTCCGATGTTCACGATTTGGGCTATGATTCGCCCGGTGAAGCACATTCCATACGGACTTCTCGCACTCGTCCCGTTCATCATATTGATGCTTCCATGGACACTCTATCAAAAACACTACGATCCTCCAGGCGATAGACTGCTCAAATGGCACCTTGCTGGTATTCCCGAACTCACATCCGAACCATTTTCCGATGCCGTGGTTCGCCGCTACAAGGATATGAGCTTCAAGGAGTGGATCGGCATCCGCAAAACCAACCTGCGTTTACTCTGGGGAGATTGGGCTCTCACATTCCATAACCTCCACCCGCTCCAGACGGTTATGGGATTCCCTCAAATCCGGCTCGGATCCTTTCTGCATCACTTCCAATCCCTTGGCATCTGGCTGCTGGGATATTTGGCGGCTCCGTGGGCAATTTTCATCTGCCTGCGCCGACGCCAAAGCGCCATACCGCTGCTTTTTCTGGTTTCGATCAGCGGATTACTGCTTTGGACATGCCTGATATTCCGGTCCGGACAGGCCATCATTCATCACGGGTCTCTTTTCTTCCAGTTCGTTGGGATGATACTCGGGGCATGGTGCATCCACATGGTATCATCCCGACTCCTTCGCATGTGCTTTGTCCTCAATGCGCTTCTGTGGTTTGTCATCTGGGTATGGCCCCATTGGTGGGTTGCCCACCTCCCGCATTCACGGTATGACACGCTCCGACCCGATACATTCGCACTGATCCTCCTAATCGGCACCCTGTCAGCGTGGCTGGCATTCCTATTGCGCCTCTCAAACCCTCGGAAAGCGCAACTTCGCACTCAATCGGATTCAGAGACCGCCATGCTTTGAACACATTTTCTCCAAACACAAAAAAAACACCACAAATTGATTCGTGGTGTCGGCGATGCGTCATGAATGGCGGAGAGAGGGGGATTCGAACCCCCGGTGCCCTTTTGGAGCACACACGATTTCCAATCGTGCACAATAGACCAACTCTGTCATCTCTCCTTTGGCCCTTTTGGGAAAGTTTGGGATGTTGCATTTGCCTGAACTGAATTCAAGCACAATTATCCCTAATTCCAAAAACAATTCCAACTCAGGCCAAACACGTTGCCGTCAACCCTTGCGGGTTGCAACTCAGCCACCGAAAAATGGAAGTGACGGCATCTGAAGCTTCTGTGGTTGCTTGGTGATCAGACTGGTCGCTCCCGATGTTCCGTACTCGATGACCGCGCCTGACACCTTGCTTACCTTCCCGTCCATCTCTGACTCGGTCTCATACTTCACGATCCCGAACGGCACTTTGTCGCTCACCCACTGCCTGGAACGACTGTTCACCCGAATGGTTTTCACAAATACCTTCATTTCCATGGTTCCACTGCCATCAATGATCCGGGTGTTGAACTCGCCCGCCGGAGTGGTCACCTTTTCCCGCCCGGTTTCCTTGAAGTCAAACTTCACATCGCCGCCCATGGATTTCAGCAAAGCGTCCGCCATCATGCCGCCTTCCTCAATCATCATGGGATCCGCGTCTCCCTGCTGCATGATCATCTCCTTGCCAATTCCACGGAGATTGTTGAAGACCGCCGCAATATCACCGGCGAACACTTCCTTCTCAACCAGTGTTTTAATGATCATGCGTTCTCCGGATGGCTTCTGTTTACCTTTCTTATCAACCGAATAGGGCTGCATCACCATCTCAACCCAAAGATAGGATAATCCATCCCTTTTCTCCTCACCAACGATAGAGGTTCTGACCTCCTGCGCGTTTTGCTTTCCTCGTTGATCCGTGGTGATCTCCTGGCGCAATTGCCAACTTCCAACTTCGGCGTTCTGCCCGATCTTGATGGTATCAGCAGATGCTTGGCTCAAGAACAATGCACACGCAATGCCACATATCAGTCTGACCAGTTTCCCAGAGTGTTGTATCATATCTATTTTTGTTACAGTGGTTATCTTCAATCCGACGGCCAGAATCTGAACCCCCGGTGTTACCCAACGCCAGTTTGACGATATGACTTTACCGGATATTCACAAGCAGACACATGTCAAACTTGAGGGGGACAACAAGACAGAGAGTGATTGGATTCAAGCACCCGAATGAATCACACATCAAACTCGACCACGGTTTGAATCTCGACCGTTGCTCCTCCGGGCAAACCCGCAACCGCAACCGCAGCCCGCGCATGCCGGCCGGATCCACCAAAAACCGCGCCGAAAAGATCTGAGGCGCCGTTGATGACCTTCGGACTGTCCGGAAAACCCTCCACGCCCCAAACAAATCCAGTCATAAACACAATCCGCTTCACCCAATCGATCGAGCCCAGTGCATCGCGGATCGCGGCCATCTGCACCATCGCGGCGTATCGCGCCGCCGCCTGACCTTCCTCAAGCGTGCGCTCACGTCCAACCGCACCAACATATGGCCGGGTTCCGTCCGGATTCTGAAAGAGAGACGATACCGAACCGGATAGGTAAAGCAGATTCCCACTCATCACCCACGGCACGTAACTGCCAAGGGGTGCGGGCAACTTGGGAAGCTCGATTCCCAACGACTTCAGTCTCTTCTCATAAACCGATTGTTCCAAATCACGCTCTTCTTTGCTCAACATGGGTGCTTGCGGGTTATCAGTTGATTAACAAAAATACCGGGCTGGCTTTCGCTAAAGGTGAGACAAAAGGAGTTCCTGAAGACTCCCGAGAAAGATGTAGCTCACATATACCTTCTGCAGATCAGGGGGCAGGCTCTGGACATCCAGCATTCCTTTTTCCAGAACAAGATCTTCAACGTCAGCCAAAAACGCCTCGCGGATCCGCATTCTCAAGGACGCTGCCGCCCGAAGCACCGACTCAGCCTCAGCGGGGCTCAAAACCAATGGTTCATTTCCAAAGCGCTTGTCTCCAATCAGCGTCCAGAAGACATCCATGTCGACAGCCAGCGAACTCCTCAGGTGCTCGATCCATAGCTGACGCATGAGGGCATCTCCTTCGGGGATGAGAACCTTCGACTGAGCAAGCGATGCGGTCATCTCGTCCATTTTCCGGAGCGGTTCCACAAACCGCTCCATGAACTCACCATCCATACTCAAATGAATATCACCCATTCTGACGCTCCAGTTTTGCGGTGAGCTGCCACTGCTGCAGCTCCTGCACATACATCTCGGCCCGCTCGCGCTCACCAATCCACAGAATGGACTGGCCGTCCCGATGCACCTCGATCATGTGGCGCTCTGCACGCTGGGCGGAAAAGCCAAATACTTTCTGAAAAACCTTCACCACATACGACATAAGGTTAACCGGATCATTCAACACAAGCACCTGCCAAACCGGCTCCGTTTGTGTCCGTGTTGCCGATGCGACTTCCGGCGCAGCTTCCGTCTGTTCGTTCATCCCTACCACTTTTGTCCGGAATTCAGTCATTTGGGTACACTAACATCCGCAGATGCCACACGGATGTCAAACATCCACTCCAACATGATCCACTCTCACCCTGATTCAATGCAGATCTCCGGGGAATCAATCCTGCAAGGCCTATACGAACACTATTCACCGAACACCGACGAAGACGGCATCCGGACATCTATCGTCATTTCGAAGATCGTTTCGAGATTACCGGATGAAACCAATACCACATCACCACCATGCCCACGGGCAATATCACGGGCAAGATTCAACCCAAGACCCAATCCACCGCTATGACGCTGCCTCGCTTCATCCAATCGGCTGAAACGCTCGAAGATCACCTCTCTCGCACCCTCCGGGATTGGAGTTCCTGTATTTCCAACTCTGAGAGAAACCTTCATGCCGTTGACATGAACTTCTACATGGATTCTGCCGTGGTCATTTCCGTAGCGCAAAGCGTTGCTGACCAAATTGTGAATCGCCATCCGAAGCAAACCTTCGTCGCCATGGACAACCACTTCTCCTTCTGGAAGATCCATAGTAAACGTCACGCCTTTTTCCTCAGCCAAAATCCGCGCATCATCACAAACGTCACCCACGACTGCAGCCAGATCCACACGACTCCACTGTCCTATCAGCCTACCTTCATCCGCACGACTCAGCAATAGTAACGCCTCAATGATCGCCCGCATACGATGGGTTTCACTTAAAAGAGCATCCATCTCCTCCGTCGTGATCGAAGAGGAGCTGTCACCCGAAATGTGGCTCTCCAGAATTCCCTGCATCACAGTCAATGGACTTTTCAATTCATGAGAGGCATCCGCACTGAATCGTCGCGTCATCTGAAAGCTTTTTCCCAGCCGATCAACCATGGCGTTGAAAAGATCGATCAAGTCGCGTATCTCGCGTGTCCCTGCCGGAATGTCTATCCTCTCGTTCAGCCGCTCGACCGTTATCTCACCGGCACGTCTGGCGAGATCGGAAATAGAATCGGTGGCTCTCAAAGCCAACAATCGACTCGCAATCGCAGCGGCCCCGAAAGCTGCAGGCAACACCAAAAGAAACGCCCAACCCACCCGCATCAAAGAGCGGTCAATCTGAGCAAGATCAGCCGCAAGTACAATCCTTACTCCTTTGCCTTCATACAAACCCATCCGCCAGCTTCGGCCATTATGCCAAAGCGTAAGGAGCCGGTCGGGACGTTCTTGCTCCTCATCCAATTCCCGTCGTTTCTCGAAAAACCGCTCCATTATCCCGATATGGGCCTCGCTCGCATACAAAACCGCTCCATCCAATGTCTCAACACGAAGAACCCGAAACAGGTTCCTTTCGTCAAACAACGTCAACAAAACAGGCAAAGTGCCCGATGAACTCGACTGCAAGACACCCGGACTCAATTGAGCCAGCATCCCATCCGCCAACTCGTCCAGTTGGCTGTTGATGGTTTTGTTCAATCTATATTGGCCCTATTTATACGGGTTTTGCACTTGTAAAAGTGTTGAATATCAAGGAATACCGGAATTGATGATCTTAATAATTTTGATGATTTTAGTTGAAGTGGTATCATTCTGGTAACATGATTCTTGCATGAGCAGGACGTTTGGAATCACGGAACCGTCAATCTTCACCCGCCCCAAAGGACTGAGCTTTTATGCGAAATGGCGAGGTCCTGACGGTAAGCAGTATTGCCGAAGCACTGGCGTTCCAGTCGCATCGGGAAGCCAAGCTGAAGCCAAGCAGATTGCCCTTGCGTGGCAACGGATGACCAATGGCAAAGCAGGGTTTGAAACAGCGGGGCAAGCTCGCCGGGCAACGGATGATTTGATTATGCAGCTTTTTCCGGATGCAAGCCTGACGATTGAGCGCCTTCTTGCCGATTGGATCAGCGATTCACGCAGGGCCGGAAAGACGGAAAGCACCCTTCTTGTTTACGGCCGGGCAATAAAGCATCTGACGGAATTTCTCGGGGAGCGGATCAAAAAGCCCGTTGGAACGCTCACACAAGAGGACGCCAAACAGTTTGCGCTTTTTCTTAAGGACAAGGGGCAAAGCGATTCGACAATCAAAAATTTGATAACGTTACTATCCGGACCATTTGCCCCCCTTGCAAGCGCTGGCGTCATTGCAACGAACCCTTTT
>JAPXRV010000079.1:0-15334 GCA_033813415.1 Opitutales bacterium
AATACCCTGCAGAAGGGAGACCGTTCATTCCGGAGATGGTGCCGGAAGAGGGACTTGAACCCTCTTTAGGCACTATTTTTGCCCTGATGGATACGTAAGTTGTTGATTTGCAATATATCGATTTTGCACGATTATGCAAGGAGTGGCATGGAATGGCGCTATTTTTGTCCATACTTTGTCCATACTATATCAATGACTTACAGAACGCAGATTTCCGACTGTTCCCTTTACGGAAGATGGATATCCCTCTTCGCCTCATATCCTTTATTTTGCTCAGATCCCATCCAATATCCAACTGAAATCCCGGGTTTGGTGAAAACCACCGGAATCAGAAAACGGGAAATGCGTGGTATTTCACAGAGAAAAGCCAACATGGATGCATAATGAAGATCATTCCAAAGATTTCGGACACACAAATTAACATTGATTCTCAGTCCGATGTGAGTATGAATAAAACCTCTGGCAGGCAGGTAAGACGATAGTCTCAACACAGGAATACAGCACAAGATAAAAAGGATAGCATGAATAATGTCACAGCACCAATTATCGTTGAAACCGAGAAGCAAGCGCGAAAGGCCGCTCTTGCGGAATTGAGGAAGAAAACGAACTACCCGAATTTCAGATTCATTGTGGACCTGTTCACGGCTCTGTCATACCTTGCTGCGATTATTGCGGTGTTGGGGGGGTTGTTGGGTTGTTCAGCGGGACGCCTCAAATGGCCGTGTGGATCATGGTCGGTCTCGTAGCGGCAATTCTGGCTGCTGGATCTAAGGAAGTATCGCTCATGCTTGCCGACATCGCTGATTCCACACTTGAGGCTAACCGCAAGAAGGGGTGATAATATGGATAAACACCTAAAGATATTTATTCAAGGCGTACTTGTGTTTTCAGCCATACTCGTCGTGAGTATCTTTCCATCAAAAGGCACAAACACGGATCAGCCTAGAGCGCGTGAAAGGACAATCGCCAAGAAGTCCAATGGGGTGCTGGATGGAGTTGCAGCGCAATACTACTCATCGTCCGGAACGACGATAAGTTTTAAGCGCAAGATAGGAACAGCTCTCTATCTGGTGGAGGTTTCCGGCGCGAGAATTCTGAGTCACACATACAAGCTCACTCAAGCAGACAAGCTCAACGGAATAACCTTCAAGGGAAATCTTGGCATTGCCGGTGAGGCCTATCGACAAAAGCGGATCGACAAGCCAGGGCAATCGTGGTCTGAGTGGAAAACATGCGCGAATCCCAATGCGATTGTTGGGGCTCTCACACAAAACGGGCTGACGATGGGAAAGATCAACGTGACCGTAAAAAACGGATCCACCGAGATTAAAACTGATCTTGAGCGAATGCGGTAGGCGTCTTGTTTGTGACGGATCTATTCTTCTGTCCTTTGGTGAGGTCCGATTAGAGGACGTAACATATCGGGCATTGGACCCATTATTTCCGGAAAGGATACGACCGGATCAAATAGGATTTCCCTTCTCCAGTTGGACGCGAAGTTAACCGTTCCGTTCTACCGAAGCAGTCAGTTCGAGCCCAGTTACTTCGGCATCCGCTGGAATTGGAACCCATTCCATCCATTCGCAATCGTTTGAATCGCTTGTTTCAGTTGAAGCGATTGCAACGCTTCAACCCGACACGGCATCCACGCACCGGACTCACCTTGAGGATCATTTTTCCTACATGAGCAGCTGGATCTGTCGATAATGAGAAATCAGATCCGGACGCTGTGACAAAATCATTGTGTCATCATACCTCACCGAGAGCCCCCAAATAGAATGAAGATCTCCACGATTCTCGACCACATCGATAACGGTCATATTGCCCTGCCCGAGTTTCAAAGGGGCTATGTATGGAATCGGGATCAGGTGCGAGGGTTGTTCGACTCTCTGTATCGGCGTCATCCGGTGGGAGGGCTTCTGGTATGGGCTACTGAATCAAGGACCGCAACACACAGAGGAGACGGACCTTTGGCAGCAGGGGTGGTCAAGCTCTTGCTCGATGGCCAACAGCGAATGACAACCATCTATGGTGTGGCCAGAGGGCATCCACCGAAATTCTTTGACGGCAAGGAGCAAACATTCTCAGGACTGCGTTTCCATCTCGAAAACGAGACATTCGAGTTCTATCAGCCGATCAAGATGAAGGATGATCCTCTATGGATCGACGTCACCGAATTGCTTCAGAACGGATCCTCAAGCTTGGGTGCCTTTGTAGCTTCCGCTTCATCCAACCCAACCCTTGCACCAAAGATAGGTGAATACGCAGGCCGCCTGAGCAAACTGACAAGCATGCTTGATGTGGATTTGCATGTGGAAGAAGTGACCGGAACAGACAAAACATTGGATATAGTGGTCGACATCTTCAACCGTGTAAACAGCGGAGGGACAAAGCTATCCAAGGGCGACCTTGCCTTGGCAAAGATATGTGCCGAGTGGCCCGAAGGAAGGGATGAAATGAAGTCCAAACTCCTCGAATGGGAAGACTCCGGATTCCATTTCAGCATAGACTGGCTATTGCGCTCAGTAAACACAGTGCTCACAGGTGAAGCCAAATTCCAACACCTGCATGAGAAAACAGCCGACGAGATCAAAGACGGACTTGACCGAGCATCTAAGCACGTCGACACGGCACTCAATCTCATCAGCAACCGTTTGGGTCTTGATCATGATCAGGTGTTTTTCGGACGCTTTGGGGTGCCGGTCATTGCCAGATACCTCGACCAGCGTGAGCAAAAGAAAATCGGATCCATGGACGAAATCGAACGGGACAAACTCCTGTTCTGGTTCGTGCAGGCAGGCATGTGGGGACGGTTTTCAGGGTCAACCGAATCCTACATCGACAAAGATCTTGAGGCGATATCGGAAGGGAACGGGAGCTTGGATGCCCTACTGGAGCAGCTCAGGCTATGGAACGGCGGCATGAAAGTCGAAGCCGGGCACTTTTCGGGTTGGAGCCAGGGAGCCCGATTTTATCCCGTCTTATATCTGATCACACGAATGGGTGGGGCAAAGGATTGGGGATCCGGACTTCCTCTGAAAGCAAACCTTCTCGGAAGAAGAAGCAGACTCGAAGTCCATCACATTTTTCCCAAAGCCCGACTCTACGCAGCCAAAGCACTCAATTTCCGCAAACCGGAAGTCAACGCATTAGCAAACTTCTGCTTCCAGACAAAAGAAACCAACCTCAAGATAAGCGACGACCTTCCTGAGGAGTATTTTCCCAAGATTGAAGCCGCACATCCCGGAGCGCTCGCATCCCAGTGGATTCCCAATGATCCGGATCTCTGGAAGATCGACCGATTCCGCGACTTTCTCGTGGCCCGACAGGAATTACTCGCAGTTGAGCTTAATTCGCAGATGGAAAAACTGCTCCATGGTGACACAAAATGGCTGTTGAACAAGCCAACGGTAAGGCTCGAACCCATCCCATCGCTCTACATCCGATCCACCGACGAAGACGAGGATGAAGAACTTGAGCGAATCAATGGTTGGGTTGCCACCCAAGGGCTCCCTAAAGGGATACTGGCATACGACCACACACCGTCCGGTGAAGACCAACAGATCGCGGTCTTCGATCTTGCATGGCCGCAGGGACTGCAAGAGGAACTCAGCCAACCGGTCGCCGTATTGCTCAACGAGGAACCCGAAATCATAGCGTTAGCAAGCCAAGCAGGATTCCGGTGCTTCACCGACACCACAACCTTCAAAGCTTACGTCGAACGCGAGGTCCTCAACGATGGCACTGAATCCGATAAGACTGACTTCAACAGCAGCACTTTCTAGGGCAATACTCAGCGGGAAGTATCCAAACGGCCAACCCAAACACGCAAAACAGGAGCATCTATGAGCAACGAAACAAACAAGCATTCCAAAACCGGCAAGCCAAACAAGAGCATGATCATAATAATTGTCGTCATCGTTCTTGTTTTCTTTTCCTTTGTGGGACTAACAATCCATAAAGAGATGTTGTTTGCGATAGTAATGGAACCCGCCTACAAAGCATGGGGGGCTGGAGACTATGATTCTGCGATTTCACAGCTCCAGTCAATCGAGACAACACATCCAAAGATTGCCAGCAAATACAAGTATCGCATCGAATCAAAACTATCCGAAGTCCGGAATCTGAAGGTCATCGCGGATAAAGAACGAATACGTGGGAAAGAAATTGCAGCCCTTGTTGAGGTCATCAAGTCCAGCAGTGGCGACAATCGGCAAATGATGCTCAAGAAGTTGCTTGAGCTTGATCCGGACACGAAGGAGTTCCCGGAAGAAGTGAAGCCTATACTAGAACTTGAGCGAGAGAAGGAAGCCAGAGCTGCCATTGAAGAGAAAGAACGGAAGATACGAGAGGTGAAGATGAAAATCAGTTCACACTTTGCATACGACGGCTCTCATATCGAGCTCACCCAGGTCATTAAGGATTCAATGCGAAAACCCTCAACCTATCATCATATCAAAACGACCATTGAGATACAACCTGGAAACTCTACTTTGGTAAAAACCACATTCTCGGGACAAAACAATGTGTATACTACCGTTGAAAATACGGCCACGGCCAGACTCAATTCCTACGGCGACATTATATCCTGCTCAATTCGGGGAGGAGCAGTCATGGGTGGATACCGGGATGTGGAATAACACTAGGGCAATAAGCCCCAATGATCCCGATACTGCCAAAAACTCACTGCGATTCAAGACGACCACGTGGGATTGCGCCCAGCATTCCTCCTGAGCATCAGGCGCATTCGGACTCAGGAGGGATGGATTCGTAGATGGCTTTGGAGAGCACTTCAAAGGCTGCGTTTCCGAAGTCTTTGTCATCCATCCAACTTTCATTGTTCAGCCATATCGTCCCTGGAAGCGCTATTTTCCAAAACGACTGAGGAAATCGAAAAGGGTGGAAGGACTTCCGTCATCCTTAATCACTCCGGATGTGGATGGCTTGAAAAGAGGAGCCAACACGAGGGCGATATCCTGCTGTTCAAGCTTATCCCTGGTGTCTTTGTTTCTCATCAGTGACATGAAAGTCTGGATCATTACCACGCGTTCAGTATGTGTGGCGTCTATACTCTGAACACCTTCATCACCTCGTCGCCCAGATGGTTAATCACCTTAACGGCGATGCGACCAGATGTCGGCTTGTTGAAGGGACGGCTGGTGTCGCTGTATAGGCTGTCCCAGATTTCAGCGTTTATCTCTGCCTTCAAGGTGGTGCGAAGGCTTTTGTAGGGATCAGCGGCACCAAGGAAGTAGGCGTGGCGCACAAAGAAGCTTTCCTCGTTGTAGTCGGTATCGATGAACCAACATGCGATCTCATCGGTGTTGCTCGACTCAACTTTGCCAAGCTGGGGTTTGAAGATATCGACACCATTCACACGCACTTGGATCTGACCACCTTCAACTTCGAGCAAATCAATATCGGGCTCGCCAAAGATCACAAAGAGGTTTCCCGTGCCCGTATTCTTGAGCTCATCGGACATGTGGAGGTCGGCGTTCATGCGGGCTTTGAGCACGGGTATACGCCCGAGCTTGTCAAAGTCCGTGGTGCGGGCCTCGAAGTTGAATCCGCATGCGATCATGACGTCAAAATTCCCGTCCCCGGCCTCGCGAGCAGCAGCGACCAAGTCAGCCCTTGTAACCGTGCCGAACTCTGGGCCGATGAAGATGCCAGCCCGTCTTTCTATGCCCGATTCGCGCTCGATAAATACGCCCTCCGCGCAGATGAATTCGCCGGGCCATGGATTGAGCGAAGTGAAGTCGATCTTGCCCTCCTTGTGAGCCTGCTGCACACCTGCGGAGCGCAGGTTGTCGAGAATCATGGAGGCGAAGTCCTGCGGTTTGCCCTTGCCCTCCTGCACCATCGGATCGATCAGCTCATCGTCTTCATCCACTCCGAGCACCCGATGAGGAGATAGACTCTCGACCGTGAAGGGGCCTGCTACTCTCACCCGTTTGTTATCCTCATATGGTTTGTCGTAGAGGAATTCGGTATCGGCCTTGGCGGCGATGGAGGCATCGATCTCCTTCTGCCTCGCGATGCGAAGATCCCAGAAGGAAGACAACAATGCTTGGGATGACTCCGGCCACTTCTGGGGACGTTCACGCGGAACGTCCCATTCCTCGAGTGTAGAGGAAAGACCAATGGCGTCGGAGAGTTGCTTGCGGAGTGGGGCTAACTGCTGCTCGAAGTTTTCCCATATCACATCAATCTCGGCATTATTGGCGATGGACTTGAGCGTGATATGGGGCACGCGCTCATATACAAAGCCCTGACGCAAGCTATCGAAGGTAGGAGCTTCCGAGGGAAGCGTCCGGGACAGCTCAGCCTCCTTCAGTTGCCCATCCCGACTATCGGAAAGCAGGTAGTAGGGATAACGCGCCCCCATGATGCGAGCCCGCGCCAGTGCCAACGCTACCCTCGACGTGTCAATCGTGATCCAGCGTCGCCCCCACTGCTCCGCAACGTAAGCCGTGGTGCCAGAACCGCAGGTCGGGTCGAGCACGAGGTCACCGGGGTCGGTGGCCATGAGGAGGCAGCGTTCGACTACTCGGGGTGCAGTTTGGACGACATAGACCTTTCCCGAAGTTCCGCCTGTGTCTGTCCAGAAGTTTGTATAGTTCTGCACCAAAAAATCTTGAAGATACCTTTTGTACCGAATCGTTTTTCCAGAAGGCACGACTCTCTCCGCACAAATAAGGCGACGGAACCCATCAGGTCCTGTTTTCCAATATCCTCCAGAAGGACGAAAAGTCTCCGTTCTGAAATCGACAGGAAAATCACCTGGAGGACGGGGCGATGTCAGGCTCGTTGCCTGAAAATTCTTTCCCTCTTCATCAATTTTTGAATAGTCTCTTATTGCTACTGTCGATTTTGATTTGTCCAAGTAAACTCGTCTAAATTTCAACTTCCCAGTTTCTCTAGCATACCAGAGAATGGCATCGTTGACATTAGCAAGGTATTCTGAAGGCTGATCGCCGGTTTTCTGGAAAAGAATCTCGGAAACAAAATTCCCCTCTCCGAACACCTCATCCATCAGTGCCCGGACCCGATGCACGTTCTCATCTCCGATCTGCACGAAGATGGAGCCACTGTCGGCCAGCAGGTCTCGGGCGACGGTGAGGCGGTCGCGCAGGTAGGTGAGGTAGCTGTGGATCCCGTCGCGCCAGGTATCACGGAAGGCTTTGACCATTTCCGGTTCGCGGGTGATGTGTTCCTGTTTGCCATCCTTGACGTCGCGGCTGGTAGTGGACCACTGGAAGTTGCTGTTGAACTTGATGCCGTAGGGGGGATCGAGGTAGATGCACTGCACCTTGCCGCACAACCCCTCACGCTCGGCTAGCGAGGCCATTACCTGAAGGCTGTCGCCAAGAATCATGCGATTGGTCCAGTTGGCCTCGTGCTGGTAAAACTCGGTTTTGGCATCCTCGCTGGGCAGGCCATTGAAGTCGCCAAACAGGTCCATCTGCGGGTCGCTGGTGTCATTGGCCAGTTTCGACTGGCGCAACAGATCTTCGATCAATGCCTTGGGGTGGACTTTCTCCTGAATGTAGAGCGGCGGGGCCTTCACCACAAGGTCGGACCAATCCTGCTCGTCCTTGCCCCGCCATACCAGTTGCGGATCGAGGTCACGGTTGCGGGTGTAGCGAGCTTCCTTGGGCGTCTGCTGCTCTTTCTCCATAACGGATTCGAACTCGGCCGTAGGAATGTTGCTCCGCTTGGAATCGTCGTGCTTAAACGCCTCAACCGGCTTACGGGAATTGGGGGTGGGATACTTTTTGGTCATGGGAAAAGCTATGGGGATCCTACTGCATTAAACTGGTTCTGAAATTGCTGGATGAGCGAAATTACATCGTCGAATGATGGCACTGATCCATAAAGCATCTCCCCCTGCATATTTCGGTAGTCATCCCTCCAATCCTGGATTTGGGTCTCCGTCGGGATGATCCGCAGGGAGCCCGGATTGAACGTGGAGTAGTCCATCCATGTGTAGTTGAAATAGACTTCCCGATGAGCGACAATCCGCCGAAAAAGACTCATGTCTTGGATCCCCTCCCGAGCCACCCCTTGCTGGATCAACCGGAATACGTCATAGTAATGCCGGGACATCCCTCTTTTTCGTCTTCTCTTGTCATCGGGACGATAGGTCTCCTCGTGCAATAGCATCACCTTCTCCCAAAAAGTGCGGACCGGACGCACGGCCCGCACCAGCACGGGTTCAGGCGCAGACAGCACCGGAAACTGCTCGGAGATGAGTGAGCGAATCTCAACAGTCTCGGAAGGGTCGGTATCAGAGCGCGCTCCCATCTCGATCTTGACTGCTTTTCTGAGGTATCTGGCAATGTCAGGGAATACGGTTGGATAGGAGAACAGGATCGACTGATGATCAGGATCGTTCGGGTCCAGGTCCATATTCCATTCGAGTGGGTCAGGTATCGTTGATTGATAGGCAGATCTCAAGGCTGGAAGAATATCCCGCTCAACATGGAGCTGGGCGGACAACCGAAGGGCATCCAACAGTTTGCCCCTCTTTTTTCTGCTACCCGCTTGTGCGGGATCCTGATCCCCTGAATACCCCAGAGCCCCCCTGTCTATCACGATGTCAATGTCTTCTGAGAAGCGCTCAATCAGCTTCCATCCTTTTGAAAGGGAGGTTCCACCCTTGAAGACCAGATGACGACCCCACGGATCCAGACTGAATAGCATGGCAAGCGTCAATGATACCCAATAATCCTTCTCAACTGAAGCACTGGACAATCCCAAACGTGCCGCTGTCTCTTCAAAAACAGCTCGACGGCGATCTGCCGTCATCCGGAGGAGTGGGCTCATTCGGATCCTCCCTTTGCGGCAATGTTCCGAATAATGTCCCTGATCCATGAGGGGGCGCTGTTGATGTCTTTCATGAGTTGTCGTCGGTCGGCATCGTCCAGACGATTCTCAAGAGTTGACACCACCTGATGATCGACCCGGTCTCTTCCGAGGTATTTCAGAGCCTGTATCACCAGTCCACTGGTCTTGCCCGCAGTAGCCATAATTCTGGGCGTGGTTTTCTTGAGTGTGATTTTCTGTTTCCCAACCTGGATGGTTCTCGCACTTCCCTCCGTGAGATACACCACTTGCATCGGAACTTGGGTTGAGAGCCCCAGAAGGTTAGCCGCATAGGCTCCTGTGGGTTGAAGTCGGATTTCATCTCTTCCGGCCAACGCAGTGGCAATGCTATCAACAGAGGGCTCCAACACACCTATCATTGGATCCGCCTTTGGATAGTCGTAAAGGCCTCGAGCAAGCCTGCGAATGGTTCCGGCCTCACAGAGGCGATGCAATACAGTGGATACGGTTGACCGTCCCGAAACATCCTCAAAATGGCTTGGAGTAAACACCCAACCCTTTCCATGAGACCTGATTCGATTAAGAATCTTTCTATCAATACTATGCGTATGCTTAGACACAGCTTTTTTGAGACAAATTCATATATGTTTTTGTCTCATATCTTGTTTCCATTTTCCGGACTTGTCGAGGCATTACGGCAAAAACCTCCGATACAAGAGGCAATCATGTCCTGAAACTTCTCCGAAATCTTGAGGTTCAAATCGTCTTCCATTTCCCAAACGTCCGTAAACTCGGCAAAAGCCCATCTACCAAAGGAGCCAAGCCGATTGACACCGGGAATCCAGAATTGCTCCATGGCTTGCTTCTTCGCTTTGTCATCCTCACCTCTAAGTCCTTTGATCTCCACAATGAGATGCAGAGGGTCTGACATACCTTTACCATCGTCGACGAGAACAATGAAATCGGGGACATACTTGCGACTCGCAGATCCAAATCGGTAGGGCACTCCGAAACCCATGTTATGATTTTTTACGTATGCAAGCACCTTGGGATGGGACTCGGCAACCCTGCAAAACTCGGCTTCCCAGTCACTATCCAGCACCACCCAATTGACATGACATTTGTGGAAGTCTGTTCGGTAGAGAGTATCTTTGGATGTGTTGAAGTTGACGAAAGAGGTGGAGCCAACGGGATTATAGGGGTCCATCAAGACCTTGATGGTCTTTTCGCCATCGGACTGAGTCCCCGCCCGAAGGATCGCAGCCTCAATGCGATTACAGGCTTCGTCGCCAAGCTCACGATACATCAACTGAGCAGGATAAGTGCCCCCTTTGCATATGAGACAAGTATCCATCCATTGGCGTGTGATGCGCTTGAGCTGGCCAAAGAGATTAAGCTTAGGCTCACCATCATCATCCTTATACTTGCTGAACAACAAGCGATGCGTGAGGTTCATGACGATAGTGGAGCGTCTCATGTTGTCGGTATGCTCAAGAGTAAGCTCCACTGACTCGCCAATGATTCCCTCATTTCGATTTACCGTAGCCCCGACTTGCTCAGGTGTAAGGACGTAGACCGAATCATCGGAAAACGCTGCTTCCAACCTTTGAGAGGGAAGATCAGCACGATAACCTGAAACACAGGGAAAGCGAATCTCAAGCGCGTCACGATCGGGACGAACCGCATGAACGTGGGTGGTCTGACGGGGAGCTTGAGGAGGAGCAATAACGGGCTTGGCCGTAAAGTCGAATGGAATACCAAGAACATCGGCATACTCTGTATTGAACAAGCCTTCCTCATTGAGATCGTAAGACTGACGACGCAGCGCACGCCCAATCACCTGCTCGCACAAGAGCTGGGTTCCAAACGCACGAACACCCAGCACATGGGTCACGGTATTGGCATCCCAACCTTCAGTAAGCATCGAAACCGATACCACACAACGGATAGACTCCCCTAGTTTTGTGGGCTTGCCTACCGTGTTCATCACCTCCCGCAACAGATTCTGATCGGAAAGGTTTTCGGCCAACTCCCGGTTTCCTGTCCTCTCGACAATCTCATATCGAAATCGCTCGATCTCATCCGCAGCAATTTCACGAAAGGCGGGATCCAGCGCATCTCCCGACTCCAACTGCTCGCTATCGATCAACAAGGTATTGGGGCGTGGAAGGCGATTGCCATACTCATCGTAGTTATCAAACAGTTTGAGGCGTCCGTGCTCGACAAGAGAGGAGCCATCAACGTTTTTTCGCACCCAGCCGGATACGAAATCGTAAACAAGCTTCGAGGTAGCGGTGTTGTTGCAGACTACGATGAAACATGGAGGCACGCCTATCTGTTTCTCCTGCCATAGACTGAATGTCTTTTCATAGTGGCCGTAGAGAGCGTGAAGGGCCGTTTTCAACTGAGTCGGCAGGCTCTCCGGATCAAGATCTCCTCCTTTTGCCCGCCCTTTCTTGGGCATTTTCTTGCTTATGTGCTCCCAGAGATTTCGGAACATCGGCATCTCAACCCCCGGGATGTTGTCAGCCACAGGAACGCGCGGAAGCTTCACTATCCCGCACTCAATAGCATCCATCAAAGAGAAGTCGCTCACAGTCCATGGGAAAAGGGTGCCTTCCGCATATCCTGATCCACTGAGGAAAAACGGTGTGGCTGACAGGTCGACTACCCGATGGATCCCCAGTTTGCGTTTCACCATCTCAAGGCCGCTTATCCAAAGACGGGCCGCTTCGTTGTTTTTCTCGGCTTCCCTCTTCTCCTCACCCGAGAGATCCGAAGAGTCATCTTCATTAATCTTCGCACGGTAACAGTGGTGTGCTTCGTCGTTTATGGCGAGGATGCCCTTCATGCCCATCAATTCTGGCATGACACGCTGGATCATTTGTCCCTCTGTCTCCAATGTGTTCAACTCCGGACCATGTCCTTGCAGCAGCGCTCTGTTTCCCTTGGAGAGCTCCAGCTTATCCTTCAACTTGAAGGCATGGTAATTTGTGATAACGATCTTCGCTTTTGCCAAATCAGGAATCATGTCTTTGGGGACCAGTTCCCTTCTGTCGTAGTAGCTGTCGGGGTCGTTTGGAAGCAAAACACGGAGACGATCCCGGATCGTAATACCCGGAGCAACGATCAAAAAGCCCCTCGTGAAATTCCGACTGGTGGGACGTCGCACAGCGTTCACTGTCTGCCATGCGATCACCATCGCCATCACGGTGGTCTTCCCTGCCCCTGTGGCAAGCTTAAGGGCGATACGCATGAGCTCGGGATTGGCACTAAGGCTCGCGGACTCGATGTGATCCAAAAAAGTCTTACCAAGAGCTCCCATTTTCGGGGCAACCTCCACCAACCAGATCAACGTCTCAACAGCCTCAACCTGGCAAAAAAACGGGCGTATCGAAGCAAACGGATGGTGTCGCCAATGTTGGAGTAAACGGGCTGTTTCAGGTGTAACCTTCCAACTGTTAGAATCTGGCAGACGACGCCAATCATCGACGTGTTTTCGGATACGGTTTATGGTGTCAGCTGTGGCATACTGTTGATCCTTGGAAGATAATCCAAGCCCCTCATCCAGGACCAATTCCTGCTGAAGCTGTGTGTCCTTGCGTTTCTTGGATTTTGGGATCGGGGTTATAAAATCCACAACGCGCCGGGCTTCGATGATGCGCTGAGTAGGCTGACCTTCTTTGTCCAACTCCCAATGACGGGAAGGACAATGGTATGGAGAATTCAGAATAGGATGCTCGAAAAAGGGGTTGTCCATGAGTATGCCTCTGCTCCCATTGTTAATACGGGCATCGACAAATGCAATTCTTTAAAGGGTGCATTCAATAAGGCCAGGTATTGTGGAGGTAGCCATCGAAGGCGAGATATGTCCGGAATGCCACATCAATCTCCTCAACCAAACCATCACGACCGATTCGGTAGGATAGCTGCATCTGAAAAATCCGGGGTGCCACAGAACGATCTTATTGTTATCCAGTCCGATCGGATTATCCAGCTTTTTTCACATTCATCCGAAACAAAGGAAACTGGCAAGCAGTCAAGCCCCATCACATTATGTCTCTGAATGAGCACGAGTCCTCCGTGGTGTATTGATTCGATCATCCTTGCCTTGCGGATTTCCTAGAGTTTTTGAAGATGGCTCGACTAGAGTCCCTTAGGATCAGTATCCCCTCCTTGAACATTCCCTGTGGATGCGATTTCCTGCGTTTCAGCCCTAGGATGAAAGAATAACCCTGGTCACAGGCCAAACCACAGGAAATGTGCTCTGCATGCGATGCTTCAAAGCGATCCTGATGCGGAATAGGGAAGAGCGTGGCCTTCGTCTTCTCCAGACGAATTCATTTTCCCTTTTCTTTCCAATTTGCGAGCCACTCCTTTGCCAGCTTTTGCGCCTCAGCGATTTGAGCCGGCGTCATGTGGGATTCGTGGAAATCTCGAAATGTACGAGCGTGTTCTTCTCCCAATGATGATGCGATGTTTAATATCAAACAATTGAAAACCTCTATTCAGGTTTGATTACAATCCGTCACAGTTTGTAAATATTCCTGCCCATCTCCCCATTTTGAAACCGTCACGGTTTTTACATCCTCTCCATGTCAAGTGGGTCCTATCCCGTACGGATACATCGACTATGCCCTCTCTCTAAGGAACAGCGACATTCCAAATTCTGTTAGTTTTGGTGCAACGGCAAACCGGCTGAGTTCCCTGGATTGCTCGTTATCCGGCAAACCCAAAAATCCACGCAAACATCCACCAATTGCAACGGGAAGGAAATAGCGGCAGCCCGTCGCCCTTCTCAATCGGCGCAATTCGAATTGTTCAAAGAAATAGGTCCACTCGAAAAGAATCCCCTCCACATCCACAAATGACCCAACCTGCGACAAGCGATCTCGAAGCATCTTACTCACTCGAATACGATCCGCAGGATCGTTTCCGGCTCCGCATAGAGTCATCTCATACCCTTCCTCATTGGCTATCTTACTGTAAAAAACGAAATCCGTGATTCCCAACTGCTGAAACATGTCAAGGGCTTTTTCCCTGTAGTCGGATTGAGGATCGAGCTCGAGAACCTCCTTCATGTATTGTGAAACGATTTTCTGGACTTTGCCGAACCGCCGCACTGTGAGCGTCGATATTACTCTGCCGATCAAATTCCAAATTGGCCCAAGAACAAAAACAACCATTACTAAACCGAGGATGCTAGCTCCAGTTGCGGAGAAAAACGGAGTCTGTCGAAGAATCTCGTTAGCAAGGTTTTCCAAGACTTCGAAAACAAACGGAAGAATCAGCGTCAGGAATACGAATCCAACGTCTTTTTCAGCCGGAATTCTCAGGAATGTTCTGCGGACAATAATCAAGAGAGAGCAGATGAGAAATAGAGATGCGGATACTGATATCGCAAAGGAGAATTGGGAAGCCCATATTGTATAATCAAACGATACTATACTTAACCATTGGACAATTTGCGAAAACAAAAAACACAAAAGAAGTAACAAACCTCCGGATGGAGCCTCGCTGCAGATCCGGTTTTTGCGCCGCATCAGCCATCCGATGAAACTCAACGCCAGAAAAACGATCACGCTAACGGGAACCGAGATCTGAGACATGCTGGTGAGATTATAAACAAAGCAATGAGCCATTTCTTCGGCAAAAAAAGTGGTAAGGTTTACGGCCATGAAAACCCCAGCTATTCTCAATATCATGATACCACGCGCCTTCCATACTCCTATCGAATAGTGATTCTGAATCGGCCAACACAGATAGACCCAAACTACGCAAAGTGGAATTGAAACCATATTCAACATAACTAGCACCTGTTGAATAACATATGAAAGCGTCCAAACTTCCATCAGAATATTGCTCACAGGTGATGAAAGGGCCTGATGCCATATCTGATAGCTCAGATCCGCACTCAAAACACCCGCAAATCTTAGCTGGGCTTCTACCACCCCTCCAATTAGCCACAATCCGATCCAGCGTGCGGTTGGCGAGTCTCCAGCCCGTCGCCACAAAACCAAAAGCCCCACAATCCCCATGCTCGCACTGATCCAGATCATACCGTCGATCTTGTGTCGAAGCGCCTCGGTTTCTAATTGGGTAAATCGTTCCACGCCAATTGACCAATCCACAAAGTTGATCATGCGACCATCGGGAAAACGCCTATCCAGACCCGTTTGATGTTGGGAGATATACAGGGTTTCATTCGTATGATCCAACAAAAGCCTGCTAGTATATTCGGGATCCACCAATCGATATGGCATTAGGAATTGCTGGATTTCTTCAAACAGAACCCGGTCATATGGATCATCGATCATGCGGCCCGACAGTTCAAAGACTTCGTTGATGAAAATATCATACATTTCCTCACTTTCGAACTGTGAAGTGGCCCCGGAAAACTGGACAGGAGGGCAAGCTATGAACAGACTACCAAAAAGGAGAAAAAAGCATGTCCAAGAAACGCCGCTCATTCAGTGCCGAGTTCAAAGCCAAGGTTGCCCTGGAG
>JAPXRV010000080.1:0-15076 GCA_033813415.1 Opitutales bacterium
CTACACGTATCGCGACCGGCTCTGGGTAGGGACAACCAACTACTACATGGCCCCCCGTATCTACGTGCCTCCCCCGGAAGGCATTGATCCGAAAAATGCGCTTTACTCAATTTCTGAGGCCTCATCCGAATGGAAAGAAACCGTCATTGAAGATCAGGTCTATCTGTCGAGGCCCAGTCTCGATGGGCCACACCTGCTCGATTTCGCCTTCGGATTTCCCTTTTCGACCGCAATCCACGCTCAATCGGGAAACGACCTATCCAAGACATACTCCCCGTGGCCAGGCTTCGAGGGGTCCATCATCTGGGCCTATGGCAGATACTACCTCTTCACTGGAGACATGGTGCTCAAGACGCGTTTCATGGGATTCGAAGATGCGGACTATCACGCACAAAAAGAAACGGCAGGAACGGAATTCGAACCTTGGATTGATACTGGATACTTTGGGTCCCTCAGACCAAGCGCAGATCCGCTCCTCCACTCGACCCTCGGAGAGATCCGTGTCGTTCAAAAACCGGGCTTTGACGGTGTCGTCTACATCCTTTCTCAACGTTGGGGGGCTCTGGAAATGAAACTGGACGATTCTCCCTATGCCTATTCCCCATTCGATGACACCATTTACTACATCAACTTCCACGCACCCTCGGATGTGAACTTCGAAAGCGATGCCATCATGGACACGCCTTTCTACAACCACCGGACACAACAGTGGACCCGAAGACTGAGCTGCGAGTTCTGGGAGTTCGATCAATGGTTCCCCTTCATTCAACGGCGAGTTGAAGCGCTCAAGACCGAGTCATCGAGTCTAATGCAGCTCATTCAAGATGGAAGTATCACCGATGCCACCAGAAGCCTCGAGACCATCGAAGTCGAATGGATGATCCTGGAAACCCTCAAATGGCCGGCCTCCCACGAAAACAATCCGGTTGATCCGGAAGTGCGCAAGCAGCGGTACAATCAAATCGAAGCGGCTATGGAGGCAGCAAAGGAAACTGCAGCGGCTGCCCGTCAGGCTTTCAGGAGCGCCTACGCATACGAGCCCTGAAGCGCGATACAGGGGCAGTGGATCGGTCTCGGAAATCGTTGAGTCCTGAGGAATAGCGATTGACAGAAGTTTTGATCCGTTGCGATACATTACCAGTGGTCATGCACGCACCGCACGCCAGGGTTTCTTCGCTCCGGAATCATGGCAAATCGCATGATCCACGCGCATTTTCACCCATGTTCCGCGTCGGATTCCCGCGTCAGTTCTTCTTTCGATCATCCCTTCCCATGAAATTCACCGCCTTCCTTCAATTTGCATCCCTTGTCCTGCCAATTCTCGGCGCAGTATCGCTCAACGCTCAGCCAACAATCACCTATCACCCGGGTCATGACACCTTTGTGATCGGGCAAACACCCGGATTCAGGGTGGACGCCACCGGCACAGGTACGCTCACCTACCAATGGATGCGCAACGGCTCCGACATCCCCGGCGCAAATGCTGCCCGCTACTACGGGCCTCCGGTCAAAAGTTCCGACGAAGGGGCCAGTTTTTCAGTCCGGGTAACCGATGGAAGCGGAAAGGCCGTCGTCTCGGGAACGGCTGTTCTCAACGTGGCGACCACCACCGCCCACACCGTCCTGCCTGATCCCGATCCCGCACTGGCCCGTTTCCATCTCGACGCCGTAAATGGAAATGACGAGACAGGAGATGGTTCGGCATCGGCCCCTTACCGGTCATTTGCCAAAGTAAGATCCCTTCTGGCCTCCGGCGACACCGTCCAGTTTCAGGACGGCAACTACGGAAACATCGAACTCCGGTACCAGCCTTTTCCGGGTTGGGTGACCCTGATAGCGGCTCCCGGAGCCGCGCCCAGTCTTCAAAAACTCGTCGTGGACGGCGGAGGACACCCCAACCGGGTCGTTTGGAATGGACGATTCAACATGAATTACCATCTACGCGTCGTCGGCTTCGACATCCGGGATGGCGTGAATATCGGTGGCGCCAACCATGTCCGGGTGGAACGATGCACGATCCGGCGGAGTCTCCCATTGAACGGATCGGTGACAGCCATCGAACGGGCGGGGGTAGAAATCCGCGCATGCCGATCCATCGTGATTGCTGACTGTGAGATCACCGAATCTCCCTCCGGTATTGGCGCCCGGGGAAACGACCTCATTCTGCGCAACAATCACATCCACCACCTGTCCCACGACGGAATCCGCCTGACCGGCTGCGATCAGGTGCTCGTTGATGGCAATACAATCCATAACCTTGATGATGGCGCCAGCGATACCAATCCACCGGACTGGAACCGCCACTGCGACGGGATGCACATCACCATGGAGTCCGGGGCCTATCCAATCGATGCCAATGCTGGTATCACAATTCGCGGCAACACGATCTACCACTGCGAATCCATCGGCATCATGTATCAGAATTGGTCCACCCGCCTGCACTTCAATAGCGACTTTGTCATGGAAAACAACGTATTCGGTCCGGCTGGCGGATATCTCCTTCATTTCAAGGACACCTGCCTCGGTTTCGTCTTCCGCAACAACTCGGTTGTGTCGATCACAAATGACAGCTTCCAAGGTCTGTTCCGCAACCTGCAATGCTCCAATTACCAGATTGCGCTCCCCACCTACGCATCCTCCACTGACGTGGAAATCTATTACAACATCTTCCCGAACATCACTGGGGATTGGGTCAGACCACAGTATACCACACGCTTCGACCACAATCTCTATTATCGGAAAATCAGCGAGTTTGCTACTGGAGATGATGCTATCCTTTCGCCGGCGAATCCGTTCCTTTCGAACACATCTTTTTCCGGCGAGATCTCCGGAACATCGCTGGCGGTTAACGCAGGGTCAACCATAGCAGCACCCGCCAATGACATCCGCGGAGTTTCACGCGACTCCCTGCCGGACATTGGAGCATGGGAATTCCATTCCGGGAACACTCCGCCCTCGATAATCAATCCAGGGTCGCGAACCGTTGAAGCCGGATCCACCATCACGATTCAGGTCCAAGTCACCGATCCCGATGCGGGACAGGTAATTCAAGTGCATGCCACCGGCGAATGAGCCGCAGGGAACCCTACGCAGGATAGCCGCGGATGCCCCTCAGCCGGTCAGCCATTATCCAGCCGACTGGAAGAATACCGGATTCTGATTCTGGCACCGCTTGGCGGCCCGTAAACCAGCCATGGCATTTCTAAATGCCCGCGTTACCCCACCCGACAATCCAATCGCCATTTTTGACTTTAGCATGCGTTGAGCTACGATGGGTCAGCATGAACACAATCCAAGCCATCGAATCCCGCCGGGCAATCAAGCACTATGATCCAACACACCGGATGAGTGAAGAGGAAATCCGGAAATTACTTTCCCTTGCGATGTTATCGCCAACTGCATTCAACATTCAGCATTGGCGTTTTGTTCTCGTGAGAGATCCGGAACTGCGCAAGAAGATCCGTGCGGCAGCCTGGGATCAGGCGCAGGTGACCGATGCGTCCCTTCTGGTGGTCTTGTGTGCAAACAAGGACGCATGGAAAGACGGGCCCCGTTACTGGGCAAATGCACCGAAAGCCGCTCAGGATGCTCTGGTTCCCGCCATCCATGGATACTACAACGGGCGCGATCAGGTTCAGCGTGACGAAACAATGCGTTCATGCGGAATCGCGGGCCAAACCCTGATGCTTGCGGCCAAAGCCATGGGCTACGATTCTTGTCCGATGGATGGCTTCGACTTCGATGCTGTCGCCAAACTCATTGAGCTTCCGGATCACCATCTGATTGCGTTCATGGTGGCTATAGGCAAAGGAACCAAGGAGGCCTGGCCCCGTCCGGGACAACTACCCTACGAGGAAGTGGTCATCGAAAACCACTTCTAACGATGGACCATCGAGAAGCCTTTTTTGTTGAAAGCTTCTGGCATCCTCAGTCTTCCAAGAGCACCCAGTCCTCGATTTGGGTGCTCATAAATGGAATACTGTTGATCCTGAGCGACAACGATTGATTCCTCTTCAACGGGTAATCCGGGGCCTTGGCGATTTCGAGTTTGCCCTCAAGCATGGACAACCCGCCGGAAACCCGCAGTCGCACACGCACCCGCTTACCGACCGGCAAACTCCAGTGACTTCCGATCTCACGGAAAAGCGGATCCTCCAGATCCTGAATCCCCATCGCGGGGGTATCGGACTCGATAATCAGGAATTCGGTCTGATAAGGATGATTCCGATGTGCACTCATGTTCGTTGCCCGCTTTAATTGAAACCAAAGCCCAGACTCACAGACGCCTCCTGAAATCAACGCATCAGGTAGGCAGGAACATCCACCGGAATGGGTGGACCCACTTGCCGAACGGTATCACCGGGGTTCCAGACCGTGTCAATCTGTATGGAACGGGGATGATTGGGAACACCCATTTCCCCGGAAGTGATCTGGTTGTGAAGCTGCTTCACTGCCGAATCCGCAATCTCCCGAAGCATCAACAAAACACCCGAATAATCCCTGTCCGTGCAGTCCTGATTGGGTAAATCCAACACCACAAACCCAAGGTTTTCAGGAAAACGGAAGCCCATGTCATAGAGCAAATAGCGCAAGAATCCGAAGGTGATGACCGCATCCGGCTTGCAGGTCTCCATCCAATTACGGATGCGCTCCGGAGTCTCCTTTTTGTGAGTCTCGTCAATCACCAGAGGATCAAGACGCATCGACTCCGGCATCATCGACATGAAGCCGACATAGGACGAGCGCATACGGTCGGACGATCGCGCATTGAGCCGATCGAGCACCAACAATCCAGGCCTTTTGTATCCAAGCTCATAGACTTTTCGAAGGCACAACCTCACACTCTGAAACGCCCCCGACAACACCTCATTGAGTCGAGGCTCCTCAATCACCCGCCCCACCATCACCACAGAAAAGTAATCCCAGCGCAGATCCGGACACTCGATTGCCTGCGAGTCCGTTAGCGACGTGAGGATGATACCACGAACACCTCTCGAGCGCAGGATCTCGGAATGCCTTTCTCCGCTGATAGCCGGATCCCAATAGTATTCCTCGAAATCATATCCCAGTCGATCCGCATATTCCCGGCAGGCCCGAATCAAGCCCTGCCAATGATCCTTCAGGTATCGTCCAATCAGGATCGCCATCCGGACAGACGACTTCCGGTCGATGAAACTATTGCGGTATTTCACAAGTGCCGACACCATCGGATCCGGCCGATAGCCAAGACGGTCAGCGGCTTCCCTGATTTTCCGGCGGGTCTCCACTGATATCAACGGAGAATCCTGAAGTGCGCGCGACACCGTGGCATGATTGACCCCACAGGCCTCGGCAATGTCACGCATGGTGATGCGCTTATGTGGATGATCAGAATCGGGCATGGAAACTACTGTAAAGGGATTACATACACTGTTTTCGGCACAAAAGGAAAAGACAACAGCTATTCTTCAAATTTCGATCGACGGATCGACCAGGGAGCATGCAAATGGTTTTCGCAGATTCTCCTGACCGAAACACGCTGCGTGCACAAGGGTGCATGGATGGCGGCTTATCAAGCGGGATGTCTTCGCTTTTCATACCCGAAGTTTAGATCTCTGGAAATCCATCCCTTTTTTCCGGACTCCGGATCGAACCTTCCACTCCAGTTCACTCAAATACTCCACTTTGTTGACCCGGATGAGGGTTCGGACGATAATCCCGCACCGGATCTGAACTGAGCAAACCCCATCCCCAAAAAGCCACCACAACAACCAGAAATATCCCTTAGCCATATACTCCTTATGATTTCAATCCCATCCAAAACAGGGCTACTGTCCCTCTCTCTTTTCTTCGGAACCGTTACCTATGGTCTGGCTTCCGAAGGGTATCATCTTCATGAATCCGGCTATCTCGAAAAACGCGGGGTCAACGTCACCCTCTTCGCGGACTATTACCCGGAGGGCCATCAGGGTGCGCTCACGATCATCCAAAACGGCGAACGCATTGCGGCAAACGGCGACATCCGGCTTGAACCAACTCCCGGCCAATGGGATCCCATTCCGAAAGTCATTGGCAAAGGGCATGATCCGGACGAAGGCTTCCTTTGGGCCACACTTGCCTTCCCCGACGAGAAGCGCGATCGCAAGGGCTTCAATCCGATCATCTATCCCGACCTCAAATTCCAATACCACATCCGGGTCATTCCGGATGGCGACTCATTCATGATCCATGTGGATCTCGACGAACCCCTTCCGACCGAATGGATCGGCAAAGTTGGCTTCATCCTCGAGCTCTTCCCGGGGCATTTCTTCGAGCGTCCCTTCATCATGGATGAGCAAACCGGCATATTCCCGAGGCAGGTCAATGGTCCATTCGTGCATTCACCCGACGGCAAGCACACAGCCGAGCCGCTCGCCACCGGAAAACGGCTCTCCCTCACTCCCGAGCGAAGCGGCGACCTGATCGTGATCGATGGCAAAGGATCCACGCTGGAACTCATCGATGGCAGGTCCATCCACAACAACGGATGGTTCATCGTGCGTTCGGCTATTCCCGAAGGAGCCACACGGGACGCCATTGTATGGGAAGTCAATGTATCCTCCGAAAAAGACTGGACCTACCAGCCAGTCATCCACCTTTCGCAAGTCGGATACCATCCGGACCAATCGAAGGAGGTGGTCATTGAGCGGGATCCCAACGACAAACGCGCCATCGAGGCGATCACCATCGAGCAGATACTGCCGGACGGATCCCGCAAGGTGGTGAAGTCGGGCAAACCGGAAGCTTGGGGACGATTCCTCCGCTACGATTACCTCACCTTCGACTTCAGTGATCTTCGCGAACCAGGCATCTATCAGGCCTCACAGGGAGAGACAGTCTCCAATGTCTTCCGGATCGATCCTCTTGTATACGATCGCCACGTCTGGCAGCCGACCCTTGAGTATTTCCTTCCGGTCCAGATGTGCCACGTGAGGGTGAATGACCGATACAAGGTGTGGCATGATTTCTGCCACATGGACGATGCACGTATGGCACCGGTCAACCACAACCACTTTGACGGATACATTCAAGGTCCGGATACCCTCACCAAATGGAAGCCCGGGGAGAAGGTTCCCGGACTCAACAAGGGGGGATGGCACGATGCTGGAGATTATGATCTACGGGTGGAATCCCAGATCGGAACCTGCTACGCCCTCGCTCTGGCGCAGGAGGAGTTCGGGGTGGATTTCGATACCACCACCATCGACCAGAATGCCAGCATCGTGGAGATGCACCGGCCCGACGGCACACCTGACATCCTTCAACAAATTGAACATGGTCTGCTCACCGTGCTCGGAGGATATGAAGCATTGGGAAGACTCTACCGCGGCATCATCGAAAATGATCTCCGTCAATACGTCTTCCTCGGAGATGGCGCTGGCATTACCGATAATCGATTCTACGATGCCGACCTGGCCCTCGGCGAACCGGGCCCCACAACCTCCTCAATTCCCGATGATCGTTGGGTTTTCACCGAAAACAACCCCGCCCACGAGCTGCAGACCGCTGCCGGTCTCGCTGCCTGCGCCCGTGTCCTGAAGGATTACGATGAGGCTCTGGCCAACCGCTCACGTGAGGTCGCCATCGCCCTCTTTGATGCAGCACGGATACCGGACGCGGCCAGCGAACAAGGCGGCACTCAGGACGGAAGCCCACGCGCTCTATCTGCCCGTGTCGTCGCTGCAGCCGAGCTGCTCCTCACGACCGGTGATGAGCGCTACGCAGAAGCCATCATCGACAATCTTCCCATCATCGAAGCTCACTTCCGCTACGTCGGATGGGCTGTCGGCAAGGCACGTCACCTCATTCAAGATGAAGATTTCCTGAACCGCCTCGACCAGGCGGCTCTCGCCTACCAAACCTTCGTCCGCGAGCAACAGGCCGAGAATCCGTTCAGGGTTCCCTATCGTCCCAACATCTGGGGTGATGGCTGGAACATCCAACGCTTCGGCTATCAGCACTATTTCCTCAACAAGACCTGGCCGGATATCTTTGATCTCGAACCGATGTTCCGCGCCCTTGACTTCGTGCTCGGACACCATCCCGGTCAAAACACTTCATCCTTTGTGTCGGGTGTCGGCGCAAAGTCCGTGACAGTCGCCTACGGAGTCAACCGCGACGAATGGAGCTACATCCCCGGAGGCGCGGTATCCGGCACGGCCATCATCCGGCCGGATTATCCGGAGCTCAAGGAATGGCCCTATTTCTGGCAACAGACCGAATACGTGCTCGGAGGCGGCGCGACCCACTTCATGTTTCTTGCATTGGCGGCCCATCATGTGTTGAATGAGGCTCCATGAAGTACACGCACGGGGGACTGCCCAGCCTGATAATCCTGTTGATCGCCTCCCTTCAGGGAACGATCATCGCGGAAACGGCTCCAGCGATTCCACCAGCGGCGTGCGATCTCCAAGGGATTGGAGAGCAAGCTCATAGTCACCTCAGCGCCAGTTTCCTACCCTTTTGGTATCACCATTCATGGGACGCTGAAAAGGGCGGATTTGTCACCCAGCTCGAAAACGACGGATCCTGGTATGAGCCGAATGACCGGCGACTCATCATGCAGGCCCGGATGATATGGACCTTCGCGGCAGCACATCGAAAGGGCCTTCGATCTTTGCCCTATCTCGAGCGGGCGCTGGAAGGCATGCGATACGTGGAGTCCGCCTTTCGCGACCCTGAGCACGGAGGCTACTACTACGCCGTCAACCGGAACCGAACTCCCACCGAAACCATCAAGACCCTCTATTCTCACGCTTTTCTGCTCTACGCATACAGCGAGCTCGCGCTGGCATCAGGAGATCCCGATATTGCGCAAGCCGCACTGGGTATCTTCGAGCTGATCGAGGCCAAGACAAAGGATACCAAGCGCCCGGGATACCTCGAGGATTTCGAACGCGACTGGACTTACTTATCCCATAGCTCGGTCTCCGGGATGACCGACGTCAAGACCCTCAACACCCACATGCACCTCATGGAGGCTTACACCACATTCGTGAAAGCCGTCCCCGGGGAAAAGCAGAGTGGAGCACTCGACACCCTCACCCAACTTATCCTCGATCGTTCCATAAACGCCGAAGAGGGTTTCGCCTATGAGCCCTACTCACTCGATTTCGAACCGATTCCAAACCGCGACCATGAATGGGTGACCAGCTACTCACACAACATTGAACTCGCATGGCTTCTGGTCGAGGCGGCTGAAGGACTCGAATGGGAGCCGTCCACCTACCAGCCCCTCATACTGAGGATGGTGGATCACGCCCTCCGCTTCGGTTTCGACCCACGCCGGGGAGCTCTTCTCACCGCAGGACCTGCCGACGCGAGTCCAATCGGCGAGGACGGTCCTCCTGAAGACACACTCATCGGATGGTGGGAACAGGCGGAAACCTTGGTTGGACTTCTATACGCCTACCGGATCCAACCCGATCGCCACTATTCCGATGCGCTCATTCAGACGTGGCACACCGTCTGGAACGAATTCATCGACCACGATCGGGGCGGTTGGTTCTACCATGTCGGCTGGCACAGCCACAAACCACCTTCCGATCGCATGGGTTCTGAATGGAAAGCCGCCTATCACGATGGCCGCTGCCTCATGCAGCTTTCCCGCTTTCTCGGGCATTCCGAGCCTTAATCAGCCAAACGCCGATCATTCCTCATCACCTCACCTCTCCCATGAATCAAGGCAAGGAAGACCCGACAAACACACTCACCGGTGTGTTGGAAAAGATTCTTTTCTGCAATGAGGAGAACCACTACATGGTGGGTTACCTCCGCCATGAGGAAAACGGGAACCCGGTTACCACCACCATCGCCGGCGTGTTTCCCGAAGTGCAATGCGGCGAAACCCTCGAACTCACCGGCAACTGGAAAAATCACCCGAAATTCGGGATGCAGTTCAATGCCACCGCCTTCCGCTCCACCCTTCCCGCTTCGGTCTACGGCATCCGGAAATACCTGGGCAGTGGTCTGGTTCCCGGAATCGGCGAAGTCTACGCGAAAAAAATCGTCGACCGCTTCGGCACCGAAACCCTCAACATCATTTCCAATCATTCCCAGCGTCTCCGGGAAATTCCGGGCATCGGGGCCCAACGTGCCAAAGCCATCAAAGCGTCCTGGGACGAGCAGCAGATTTTCCGGGAGGTGATGATCTTCCTGCAAACCCACGGGGTCACCAATGCCCAATGTGTCCGTCTCGTAAAACGCTACGGCAACGACACCATACGCATCCTCAAAAACGATCCCTACATCCTCGTGCAGGAGGTCGATGGCATCGGATTCATCACAGCCGACCGGATCGCCCACAACCTCGGAATCCCCACCAATTCGCCCCAACGCATGGACGCGGGAATCCTCACCTCCCTGCGCGATGCCGCTGACGAAGGCCATACCTGCCTTCCCAAAGATCTCCTTCTCGAGAAAGCCAATGCCTTGTTGGACCTGGATCACGAGCTCATCCGCAACCGCCTCGCCGAGCTGATTCAGGCCAGACAACTCCACTCCATGGAACCCGATCGCGTTCAGCTCCCGGAGTTCGTCAATGCCGAAGAACGTGCGGCCAAGGCCATCCGGGGAATCCTGAACACCCAATCGTCGCTCCCCCCAATCAAAAACGAGGCGGCCGTCGATTGGTTTGCGGAAAAAGCCGGATTCACTCTTTCCGATGGCCAGCGATCCGCCATCATCCAGGCACTTTCATCCAAGGTCTCGATCATCACCGGGGGTCCGGGAACCGGCAAAACCACACTCCTCAAGGGAATTGTCACCATCCTCAAGGCCAAACGCTGCAAGGTGCTGCTTGCATCCCCCACCGGCCGCGCATCCAAACGACTGGCCGAAGCCACCGGCGGCTACGCTCAGACCATTCACCGGCTGCTCGGGTACGATCCCGCAAAAGGAGGCTTTACTGCAGATGAACACCACCCGCTCTCCGCGGACTTCGTGATCGTGGACGAGGCCAGCATGCTCGATGCCCGCTTGGCATCCGCCCTCTTCCGGGCGGTCCCCTACCGCGCCCATCTCCTGCTTGTGGGTGACACCGACCAGCTTCCTTCGGTCGGCGCCGGAAATGTGCTGCATGACCTGATCGAATCCGGACTGGTCCCCGTCACCCGCCTGGAATACGTTTACCGGCAAGTCAAGGGCAGCGAAATCTCACGGGTCGCCCACGGCATCCTCCACAACCAGATCCTGCTCTCCCGCATCTGCGATTCAGCGTCCCAAATCCGGGAGGAGGATGACCTCGTATTTGTGAAAACAACCAGTCCGGAGTTGGTGATCGACACCCTCATCAGCCTCCTAACCGAAGTATTACCCCGCATGTTGCCCACTTCATGGATGCGGGAAATGCAACTCCTTACGCCCCTCCACAAAGGGGTGGCCGGCACCCAAAACCTCAACTCCGCCATACAGGCTGCCCTCAATCCAGCAACCCAAAACCAACCCTCCCTGCGAGCCGCCGGTTACGAATTCCGCGAAGGCGACCGGGTGATCCAAGTCAAGAATGACTACGACAAGGGAGTCTTCAACGGAGACGTCGGCCGCGTCACCCAAATTGATCCGGATAAATCCACCATGCTGGTTGATTTCGACGGCGCGGAAATCTCATACGAGCGCTCCGATTTCGGACAAATACAGCTCGCCTATGCAATCAGCATCCATAAAAGCCAAGGAAGCGAATACCCGGTGGTCGTGATTCCCCTCCTCAAGCAACACTTCATCATGCTCGACCGGAACCTTGTCTACACCGCCATCACACGTGGCAAACGCAAGGTCTACATGGTCGGTGAACCCGAGGCCTTTGCCATGGCTGTCCGAAACCGGCGCAACAGCCTTCGATACACCTACCTGCGCGAGCGCCTCACTGCAAACAACTGACTCCAGGTCAAAAGGTAGATAAAAGCTTGCGAAGCACTTGATCCACAACTGCGGGATTCGCCTTGCCCTGAGTCGCCTTCATCACGCGACCTTTGATCGCGTTGATGGACTTTTCGTTCCCGGCAAGAAACTCCTGCACAGCCTTGGGGTTCTCATCCACCGCCTGACGGCAGATCGCCTCTATCTCTCCGGTATCCGACGATTGACGCAAACCTTTTGCCTCAGCGACAGCCTCAGCCGACTGGCCGGTTTCAATCATTCCAGAAAGCACTTCCTTGGCCATCTGGTTTGACAAGACTCCCTTGTCGACCATCGCCACCAAATCAGCCACACCGGCTGCCGATACCCCAAGCGACTCCAGAGAACGCCGCTCACCTTCGCCGCCTTCGCTTCCTGAAGAGGCCCCAAGTTCACGCAGCAGGTCATTGGCAATGAGGTTCGCAATCGCCAAGGGATTATTGTGGTGACGGATCGCCTCCTCGAAAAACGAACTCAACCCGCGGTTCATGCAAAGAACGGATGTCACGGTATAGGGCAAGGAATAATCGGCCATGTATCGCCGCTGGCGATCGAAGGGCAACTCAGGCAACCCTTCCGCAAGCTGAGCCTTCCACTCCTCGCTGATCCGTACCGGCATGAGGTCAGGGTCAGGGAAGTAGCGGTAGTCCTGCGCTTCTTCCTTCGTTCGCATCAGGGAAGTCACTCCGGTTTCAGCATCCCAGCGGCGGGTCTGCTGAACAATCGAAGCACCGGATTTCAACTCGCGGATCTGGCGTTCGATCTCGTAACGCAATCCATTGCGCACCCCGGAAATGCTGTTGAGGTTCTTGAGTTCAACCTTTGTCCCGAGTTTCGTTGTTCCCACAGGCTTCACGCTGACGTTTGCATCGCAGCGCATCTGCCCCTTCTCCATGTCACAATCCGAAATACCGGCATTCTGAAGCGTATTCCGGAGCGATGTCAGGAACGCGAAGGCCTCCTCAGGAGAGAACAGGTCAGGCTCGGTCACAATCTCGATCAAGGGTGCACCTGCCCGGTTGTAATCCACCAAGCTACCGTCAGCTACATGTGTCAATTTGCCTACATCCTCCTCGAGGTGAATACGGGTCAGGCTGACCAGACGGTGTTCCCCCATCACATTGCGCGACGGCCCATCCATCTCAATCTCAACCGACCCGCCCAAACAAAGCGGCTGGTCGTATTGCGAAATCTGGTAGTTCTTGGGCATATCGGGGTAGTAGTAATGCTTGCGGTCCCACTTGCTCACATCGGGGATCTCACAGCCGAGCATCAGCCCCACCTGAATGGTCTTTTCGATGGCCCGCTTGTTCAGCACGGGCAGCGTTCCCGGCATGCCCATAACCACCGGATTGGTCAACTCATTCGGTGATGCCCCGAAGTAATACGGAGCATCGGTAAACATCTTACTCTCAGTTCCGAGCTGCACATGCACCTCAAGCCCAATCACCGCATCATATCCGTCTACGCTTGCCATCTTGATTTCCCTGAAAATTGGTTCTTTGGATCATTTGGTCTACACACCAGCTTCTCCGCCTCAAAGCGCGGGATGCTTCGTGTGCCAATCGTTGCCTCTTTCGTAGGCACGGGCTGCCGTCAACAGGCGCACCTCCTCAAAATGCGGAGCAATCAACTGGAAGCCCACAGGGAGGTTCTCCGAAGCAAAGCCACACGGCACCGAGATCGCCGGTAGGCCGGTGAGGTTCGGACAAATCGTGTAGATGTCGTTCAGATACATCTGGAGGGGATCGGTTATCCGCTCTCCCCGGACAAATGCCGGACTCGGAGTCGTCGGAGTGAGCACCAGATCCACCTCCCCGAATGCTTTCGCAAAATCGTTGCGGATCAGCGTGCGCACCTGCTGTGCCTTCAAATAGTAAGCATCGTGATATCCGCTGCTCAGCACAAAGGTCCCCAGAATGATCCGGCGCTTCACCTCTTCTCCAAAGCCCTCTCCCCGACTCTTGAAATAAACGTCCACCGCATCAGCGGCCGATTCCGAACGGTGCGTGTAGCGGATCCCGTCAAACCGCGCGAGATTGGACGATGCCTCAGCAGTCGCGATCACGTAGTAGGTCGGCACAGCCAGGTGGCTATTGGGCAGGCTCACATCCTTGATCTGCCAACCGATACCCTTGTAGTAGGCGATCACCTCATCCATGGCACGCCGCACGGCCGGGTCCAGTCCGTCCGCCTTGAAATACTCGACGGGCAATCCCAATACCATCGGACGCCCACCCGAGAGCGCCAATTCCAATTCGGCATGAAACGGCGAAACCGGTGCGGGATAGGAGCTCGAATCCTTCGGATCCACCCCGCAAATCACTTCCATCATTCGCGCGACATCCTCCACACTATGCCCGAAAAGTCCGATCTGATCCAAACTGGATGCAAAGGCAACCAAACCGTACCGCGAGACCCGCCCATAGGTGGGCTTCAATCCATAGATCCCACAAAACGCCGCTGGCTGCCGGATCGATCCACCCGTATCGCTCCCAAGCGTGATCGGGCTCATCCCGGCCGCAAGTGCCGCAGCACTACCGCCACTGCTTCCACCAGGAGTCCGGGTGAGATCCCATGGATTCGCCGTCGATCCGAAATACGATGTCTCGGTGGATGAACCCATCGCAAATTCATCCATGTTCAAACGCCCCCAGACCAACATGCCGGCGGCCTTCATGCGCTCAACCACAGTCGCATCATAGGGCGAAACAAAACGCTCCAGCATGCGGCTTCCGCAGGTCAGGAGCGACCCCTTGATGGCGATGTTGTTCTTGAGCGCGACCGGAATCCCGTCAAAAAAGCCCAAAGCCATACCCGCTTTGCGCCGCTTGTCCGATGCCTCGGCCTGCGCCATCAGATCATCGCCATCCCATCCGAGGAAAGCGTTTACCTGTGGATTAAGGCGTTCGGTACGTTCGAGAAGGGAACGCGACAGCTCAACAGCTGTGAGTTCGCCTGATGCGAGGAGCCGTGCCAATTTGCTGGCCGGAAGGTATGCCAAAGAGTCCTGATTCATCCGTTTCCTGTCCGAGTTGCTTTGGGTGGTATGTCCTGGCGCAGATACTACTCGATCACTCTGGGGACGAGCACCTGG
This sequence comes from Opitutales bacterium, assembly GCA_033813415.1. GTDB lineage: Bacteria > Verrucomicrobiota > Verrucomicrobiia > Opitutales > JAFGAQ01 > JAFGAQ01. Next base: position 15,011 of record JAPXRV010000080.1, read on the forward strand.
TCTTCACGTTGCTGTGGAGCGTTTGCGAGCGCCTGTTGGGCTCCAAACCCAGAGACCGCCACATCC
>JAPXRV010000081.1:0-14726 GCA_033813415.1 Opitutales bacterium
GGTCATGTCCTCGACGGATTCGGAGTTGGCATATCAGCCGCAGTGGGCGAGGAAGATGTCACAATCGCCGACAGCGACAGGGATCGCCGCATCCGCTACCGCACCCATGGACAAGCTACCTTTTTCCGCTACAACGATGGCGTGCGTGCCTCGGGGCAACGGCTGCGTGTCAACCCGCACCTCTACTATTACCATGGGCCGTTCGGCCTGTTGACCGAGTGGGTTCACAATTCTCAGGAACTCGAGCGCGGAACAAATGCAAAGACGGTGGACTCCTACGCGTGGACCTTCCAAACCAGCTATGTGTTGACCGGGGAAAATGCATCCTACTCGGGAGTCAGACCTTCCAGTCCGTTCAATCCATCGCAGGGAACCTGGGGCGCATTTGAACTCGGAATCCGCGCAACCGAGCTTAACGTCGGGGATTCAGCCTTTTCGGAAACTGCGGACACCCGGCTGGCCCGGAGCAATTCGACTCAAAAGGCAACGGCCTACACGCTGGGTATCAACTGGTATCTGACCGACAACCTCAAAGCAGCGCTCAACTATTCCATCACCGACTTTTCGGGTTTGGGACTGTCCCGTTCATCCGAGGAAGTCCTCGCCAGCCGTTTCCAAATCGATTTCTGAAACACCCTTTTACATAAAAAGAAACCATACCTCCCATGAAAAATCCCATATCTCAATGGTACCTGAGCTCCCACGGGGCCGCCCTCGCCGCCGCCCTCATTCTGGGCGCCGCAATGCTTTTCGGTGGATGCCAGAAAAAAGCGGAACCTGCAGCACGCACGATGCTGAACGTTTCGTATGATCCGACCCGCGAACTCTACGCCGAATACAACCCATGGTTCATCGAGCAGTGGAAGGAGAAAACCGGCGAGACCATCGACATACGCCAATCCCATGGAGGTGCTGGCAAACAGGCGCGCGCCGTGATTGACGGACTTGAAGCGGATGTGGTCACGCTGGCCCTCGCATATGACATCGATGAGATCGCCACCCGCACCCAAAAGTTTCCAGCGGAATGGCAGAAGCGGCTCCCGAAAAACAGCTGCCCCTATACATCCACCATCGTCTTCCTCGTGCGCAAGGGCAATCCCAAGAACATTCAGGATTGGGGCGATCTCGTGCGCGAAGGCGTCGAGGTGATCACACCCAACCCCAAGACATCCGGCGGCGCACGGTGGAACTACCTTGCCGCATGGGAATGGGCCAGGCAAACCTACGACGGCGATGAGGCAAAGGTCATGGACTATATCACCCGGCTGTTCCGGAATGTTCCGGTGCTGGACTCGGGAGCACGCGGATCGACCACGACCTTTGTCCAACGTGGGATTGGAGACGTGTTTCTCTCGTGGGAAAACGAAGCGTGGCTCGCGATCAATGAACTTGGACCCGATCATTTCGAGATCGTTTATCCATCGATCAGCATCATCGCGGAACCTCCGGTGACGGTAGTCGACGCGAACGCAAGCAAAGCGGGAAACCTGGACATCGCCGCCGCCTATCTTGAGGGGCTATATTCACCGTTCGCCCAAAAGATTGCGGCCAAGCACTACTATCGCCCGAACTTCCCGGAACACGCTGATCCGCAAGACCTGGCCCGGTTCAAGCCAATGAAAATGGTGACCATCGACGAAAGCTTCGGTGGTTGGCACAAAGCACAGGAGCAACACTTCGCGGATGGCGGACTGTTCGACCAGATCTACATCCCGAAGTAAACCCTGATTCCAGCATGGATCCGGACGCCCGCCTCTGCATCGTCCGGATCCGGAATTTCCCAACCCATTCTCCACTCACCTCCACACTCTCCTCAACCCCCTCCAACCCAAACGACGCATCGCCTCTTTCCAATCCGCATCCCATGAGTTCATCCAGCGCTCCAACACCCGACACGGCCGATCCATCCCAAACACCGGTCAAACGCAGCAAGCACCGGGGCTTGCCCGGATTCGGGCTAACCATGGGATACACGCTGCTCTACCTTTCAATCATCATCCTCATCCCGCTTTCATCGACCGTACTCAAAACCCTCAACATCGGGATCGATGGGTTCTGGGAACTCATCACTCAGCCGCGGGTAATGGCCGCGCTCAAGCTTTCGTTCTCCACTTCGCTTGTAGCCGCTCTTGTGAATGTGATCGGGGGCACCATCGTGGCGTGGATTCTGGTGCGCTACGAGTTTCCGGGCAAGAAGCTGGTCGATGCCATGATCGATCTTCCGTTTGCGCTTCCCACTGCTGTTGCCGGAATCTCCCTGACTGCTATCTACTCCAAAAACGGCTGGCTCGGAGCTCCGCTCGAAGCCATGGGTTTCAAGATCGCCTACGCCGCCCCGGGGATCGTGATCGCACTTGTTTTCATCGGTTTCCCGTTCGTCGTCCGGACGGTCCAACCGATCCTTGAAAACCTCGAATCCGACATGGAGGAAGCCGCAGCCATGTTGGGTGCCACCCGCATCCAGACGCTCATCCGAATCGTCCTGCCCACACTATTTCCAGCGATGCTCACCGGCTTCACGCTGGCCTTTGCCAGAGGAGTCGGAGAATACGGCTCGGTTGTTTTCATTTCCGGAAACATGCCGATGCGAACCGAAATCGCACCCCTCCTCATCGTCACCAAACTGGAGCAATACCAGACCGCCGATGCCACCGCCATCGCAGTGGCCATGCTGATCATCTCCTTCGCGGGATTATTCGCGATCAACATCCTACAACGCTGGACCAGCCTCCGCTCGGGCCAAAGCCGCTGACCCTTCCAACCCGTCTGCGATCCTGATTTCACACCATGGCAGCCATCATCTCCAGACTCTCATCGCGCCCCACCAGCCGAAAAGCGGTATCGGACCCGCCTTGGCTCCGCTTCCTTCTGCTAACCGCCGGGATATCATTTATTGTCATCCTCCTGTTGGTGCCACTCGCCGCCGTTTTCACGGAAGCCCTGCGGCGCGGATTCGGGGCCTATCTGCAGGCTTTCAACGACCCGGATGCCCGCCACGCGATCTCCCTCACCCTGATAGTAACCGTCATTAGCGTGCCGCTGAATATCGTGTTCGGGCTCGCCGCGAGCTGGGCGATTACCAAACACGATTTCAAGGGCAAGAGCCTCCTCATCACCCTGATTGACCTGCCTTTCTCGGTATCACCCGTGATCTCCGGCCTCATCTTTGTCCTGCTTTTCGGAGCACAAGGATGGATGGGGCCGTGGCTATCCGCTCATAACCTTCAGGTTATCTTCGCGGTCCCCGGGATCGTTCTGGCCACCGTGTTCGTGACCTTCCCATTTGTGGCACGTGAGCTGATTCCCGCGATGCAAGCCGATGGCCGCGATGAGGAGCAGGCCGCCTATCTGCTCGGAGCCAACGGTTGGCAGATTTTCCGGCACGTCACGCTTCCGAATGTCCGGTGGGCGCTCCTCTATGGTGTGCTGCTGTGCAACGCCCGCGCGATGGGTGAGTTCGGGGCGGTCTCGGTCGTATCGGGGCACATCCGCGGACTCACCAACACGATTCCGCTGCATGTGGAGATCCTTTACAATGAATACAATTTTGTGGGCGCATTCGCTATGGCCTCTGTCCTCGCACTGCTGGCGTTGATCACCCTCGCCGGCAAGAGCTTTGTCGAATGGCAAATGGCACGCCGCTCCGAGGCGCCCGAACGCGAACGCGTTCCCGACAACACCCCGATCCACAAACGTTTTGAGACATGAGCATCATCGCTAGAAACATCTCCAAGTCATTCGCCAACACCAAAGCACTCGATCAGGTCAACTTCGAGGCGAAGAGCGGCCATCTTGTCGCCCTGCTCGGGCCATCCGGCTCCGGTAAGACCACGCTCCTGCGCATCATCGCCGGTCTCGAGTCATCGGATCCCGGGAGCGGTTCGCTTCAGTTCCACGGAGAGGAAGTCGGGCACCTGAGCGCTCGCGAACGTGGCGTCGGCATGGTATTCCAGCACTACGCACTTTTCCGCCACATGACCGTCGGGCAGAACATCTCCTTCGGATTGCGGATTCGGAAACGTCACGTCCGCCCATCCGAACACGCCATCCGGGAGAAAGTCCGCGACCTGCTGCACCTGGTCCAGCTCGATGGACTCGAAAACCGGCTTCCACATCAACTCTCCGGCGGCCAACGCCAACGGGTCGCACTGGCGCGCGCCTTGGCCATCGAACCCCGTATCCTGCTGCTCGACGAGCCGTTTGGCGCCCTCGATGCGAAGGTGCGCAAGGATCTCCGGCGGTGGTTGCGCCAGTTTCAGGAAGAGATCAAACTCACCACGGTTTTTGTGACCCACGACCAGGAAGAGGCCCTCGAGCTGGCCGACGAAGTCGTGGTCATGAACAATGCCCGGATCGAACAGGTTGGTGATCCGCAGGAGGTCTTCGACTACCCGGCCTCACCTTTCGTCATTGAGTTCATGGGCAACGTCAACCGGCTCCAAAGCGGATATCGCAAGGCGCTTTCCATCAAGGAAAAGGATCAGCTCTACGTTCGTCCTCACGACATCGAGATTCGCCGGGAATCAGGTGTGCATGACATCGAAGCAAAGGTGCTCCATATCTTTTCCGCCGGGAGCGTGGGTCGGGTCACCCTCGAGCGCACCGCGACCGGAGAAATCCTGGAAGCGGAAATCTCCCGCGAGGAATTGCGCGAACTCGACCTGCATCCCGGACATCCAGTCGGGCTGAGGTTCCGCCACATCCGGCTCTTTGCAAAGACTGGCGAAGGCCGCAGCGAACTCATCGAGAAGCCCATCCACTACGCCTCATCCTGAGGAATCACCGGCAGAGGAAAGGCCATAATACTTAGGCTCAAACATCACTCCACAATCCGGAAGCTACCGGGTTTATTATTAGCAGATGCTCTAACCCATTGACAGAGGCAATTCGCGGGAACATGATCGAGACCCGTGTATATGAATCCTGCATTCCTCTGTATTGCGGTCGTATGCGGCATTGGGCTGAGTTTAATCAGCGCCCGCAGTTCCCCGAAGGGATGGATTATCGGCACTTTTCTGAGTGCGAGCGCTGGCATCTGGCTCGCCGGAATCGCCTTGCTGGGCGAGCGTGCACTGGCATGGAAAAGCGGGTTCACGGTTGGAGGACAAACCCTTCATTGCGTGCTCGATCCACTGGCCGCATGGTTTCTCGTTTTGCTTTGCACGGTCGGTAGCGCAGGCGCGCTCTACTCGCTATCCTACTGGAGCGAAAACAAGCATCCGCGTTCCGCCATATCCGCCCGGCGTTGGTGGACATTACTCACGGCGAGCATGGGCTTATTGTTGATCAGCGCAAACGGGCTCCAGTTCCTGTTCGCATGGGAGGTTTTCGCGTTGGCCGCCTATTTCCTGGTCACCACCGAACGCCAGAAGCGCGATGTCCGCCAAGCCGGCTACCTCTACCTGGGGGCATCCCATGCCGCGACCCTGATCCTGTTTGCTTTCTTCGCCGGCATCGCAGTTCAAACGGGAACGTGGGACCTGAGTCACCTCGGTGATCACAGTGAACTGGCCCCCTTGTTCTGGTTGGCGCTGGTGGGCTTCGGGATCAAGGCCGGGATCTTCCCACTGCATATCTGGTTGCCATCCGCACACGCGAACGCACCAAGCCATGTTTCGGCAATCATGTCCGGAGTCTGCATCAAGATGGGAATCTTCGGATTGCTTCGCTTCAGCCAATGGATGCCAGTTCCGCCCGAAGCGGGATGGGTTATCCTGACGCTCGGAGTGGTGAGTTCCATTGCCGGAGTTGCCTTTGCGCTGGGGCAGCATGACCTCAAGCGACTCCTCGCCTATCACAGTGTCGAAAACATTGGAATCATCCTTCTGGGGATCGGGTTCGCGTTGATTGCAAAAGCGAATGGCCATACGGCATGGGGGCAACTCGCGATGGCAGGAGCGCTGCTCCATGTATGGAACCACGGGCTTTTCAAATCCCTCCTTTTCCTTGGGGCAGGATCCGTAATCCATGCCTGCAAAACCCGGATAATGAGCCGGATGGGCGGGCTATGGAAGAAAATGCCACTGACCACCGTATTTTTCGCTATCGGAGCTGCCGCTATTTCCGGACTCCCCCCACTGAACGGATTTGTCAGCGAATGGTTGGTTTATCTCGGCATGTTGGAGGCCCTCACGGGGCATGGAATCGTGGCCGGAACCGCCGTGATCCCCATCGTCGCACTGGCCATCACGGGAGCCTTGGCCCTCGCCTGTTTCGCCAAGGTCTGCGGTATCGTTTTCCTGGGAGCCGCGCGATCTGAAGCTGCATCAAACGCCGGCGAAGCTCCCCGCTCCATGCTCACTGCCATGGCAATACCGGCCATGCTCTGCGCTATCATTGGCGCATGTCCCGCTGTTTTCTGGCCGCTGATAGCTCCGACCCTATCGTCATTTAATCCGGCATGGAAAACACCCAGCCAACCCGAATCCCTCAGCACGCTGGGGTCCATACACCTCGGATTTTGGGTAGCTGCGGCATGCCTCGGTTTTATCATGCTGTTCAGCCTGATCCGATCCAGGCGTATCCGGCGATCCATCACCTGGGATTGCGGATACGCCCGGCCCTCGGTCCGCATGCAGTATACCGCCGCATCGTTCGCTTCAATCCTCACCTCATGGTTCTTCTGGCTGCTGCGCCCCATCCGGCACGAGATTCCACCACACGGTCCATTTCCGGCCCAAGCCACAATAGAGGAACATACCCCCGAAACCGTTCTCGAGCACATTGTTCAACCCGTTGCCAATGGGATTCTCCGGCTGTCGAGCGCGACCCGTAAACTGCAACATGGCAGGGTGCAAAGCTACATTCTGTATCTGATCAGCGGCATCATCGGGATTGCCCTGGTGGTCGGATGGGCCAACCACAACCGGGAACAACCGGAAACCCTTTCACCCTCCCTTCAGCAGACCGTTTCCCCGCATCAAACCGATTCCTCAATTTCCTCCCAACCGTGTACCTGAACATCATACAAATCGCGGAGTCCTTCGGCGTATCCGAAAAGGTCATTATGGACTGGATACGCAAGGATGGGCTGCCTTGCATCCACGACCGCAACCGCCTCTTGTTCGACCGTGCCCGTGTGGCAGAATGGGCAGCCGAACATGGACTCGGAAAACAGGCCGGCTTTCTTTCCCCCCAAACCTCGCTTCCTGCCGGCAGTCTCAACCTTCAGGATCTGTTGCGGTGTGGTGGAATCTGGCGAAACCTCCCTGCCTCCGATGTCATGCCGACCTTTGAACGTGCCCTCGCCTCCATGCATGGCGTTAATCCCACGATTCTCTCCTACATGAGGCAGCGGATACAGGCCCCCGGAGGCATCACCTATGCGCCCGTCGGGGATGGAATCGCGCTTCCACATCCCAGCGCCAGAACCGCCCTCGGCAAAGACAGTGGCGTTATTGCTCTGCTGCTGCTTCGGGAGCCATTTCCCTACGCCGACCCGACCCCGGATGATCAGCCCATCCGCCGCATGCTTTTTTTCATCGCCCCCTCCCCTAGAGCCCATCTGGACATGCTCGCCGGGTTGAGCCGAAGACTGGCTTCGGGACTCCTTAAGAAACGGATCGTGGACGAGGCTCCCGATGAAGAGATCCTCGACTGCTTAAAGGATCCCAACCAAAGCTGAACCCTGTCTTGGTTCGAATCAAAGATGATCATGCAAACGATCGTTCACTCCATCCTGCACATAGGATTCTGGCTACTCGTGCCACCCTTGCTTCCGGGTGTCATCAACAAGGTAAAAGCCTGGGTGGCCGGCCGCCGCGGACCTCCCTTGTTTTTGCTGTATTACGATCTCGCCCGCCTGCTGCGAAAACATGTGGTGATGAGTGAAACCGCATCCCCCGGTTTTATTTTGGCTCCGGTCATCGGATGGACTGCGCTGGGACTCGCCACCGCATTCATCCCTTTTGGATCGGCAGGTGCACTGATCTGTTTCAAAGGAGACTTCATCCTCTTCATCTATCTGCTCGCGCTTGCCCGTTTTTGCACCGTGTGGGCTGCGATGGAAACCGGTTCGGCTTTTGAGGGCATGGGATCTGCCCGCGAAGTGGGTTTTGCGGTGCTGGCGGAGGCAGCTCTGATCACAGCGCTCCTCTCGCTTTGTGTTCAATCCGGAAGCCTTTCCATGGAAGCGATTCTGAGCCCATCCGCCGGAACGGGCACCCTTCTGCTCGCCGCCGGACTATTCACCATCCTGCTATCTGAAAACTGCCGGGTTCCGTTCGACGATCCCAACACTCACCTCGAATTGACCATGATTCACGAAGTGATGGTGCTGGACCACAGCGGACCTCCACTCGCGATCATCCTGCATGGGGCATCGGTGAAGCTCATGCTTTTCTCTGTCCTTTTGGTGCAGGCGGTGCTGCCGGTCGGAACCCAAAGCCCAGCGGTATCGACGTCACTACTCCTTGGGGGAACTGCAGTGGTAACGTTAGCGATCGGAATCACCGAATCCCTCATCGCCCGCTTTGCCTTCAACCGGGTGCCCCTTTTGCTCACCACTGCATTTCTCCTGTGTCTCTTCGCGTTACTCGCCGCCTGGAGAGGAGGTGTCGCATGAACTCAATGCTGAACAACTTGATCGCTTTGGCCATCGGACTGAACCTCATCGCCCTTGGGACCAGCCGGATTCCATCGCTGATCCGGGCAATGTCGGTTCAGGGCGTGATTCTGGGTATCATGCCGGTGATCATGGACCATCACCTCGACTGGAGGGTGATCGCAATCGCGATCGCCACAGTGGGGGTCAAGGGAGTGGCCATTCCGCATATGCTCAACCGCGCCATGCGTTCGGCGAATATCGACCGGGACATGGAACCCCTTATCGGCTACGTGCCTTCTCTCCTGCTGGGCGCTGCGGGTACCATCGCTGTCATGGTTCTTTCGCGATACCTTCCATTGCTTCCACACCACTCCGGATCTCTGCTCGTTCCTGGAGCGCTCGCCTCAGTGTTAACGGGATTCATTTTGCTGATTGGGAGAACCAAAGCCATATCCCAAGTTTGCGGATACCTGATTCTGGAAAACGGAATCTACCTTTTCGGACTGCTCTTGCTCGAATCCACCCCCCTGATGGTCGAAGCGGGGATTCTGCTCGACCTGACTGTAGCCGTTTTTGTCATCGGGATCATCGTCGATCGCATCCAGCGCGAATTTGATTCATTGGACACCCGCAAACTCACCGCTCTCCGGGAATGAAACACATCAGCCTCATCCTTTTGCCCCTCGCCGGGGCCCTTATTTCCGTGCTGTGGCCGGGAAACCGGAGCCGTCCGTGGATCATGGTGGCAACCAGCGCAGTCCACACGATCCTGTGTTTGTGGATGCTGATCGATCCGCCCGTGGTGCAGGTTCAGCAATATCTCGGATTCGATCCGGTCGCCAGAGCCATCCTGCCCTGCGTGTCCCTTCTCTACCTGCTGGTATCGTTCTACGGGGTATCGTATCTTAACCTCCATCCAGACCGCCCGAACCGCGTATTTGTGGGCCCGATGCTCTGCATTCTCGGACTCCTGAGCGCGGGCCATCAGGCACGGCATCTCGGAGTGCTCTGGATCGCCATCGAAGGAGTGACCCTTGCGGCCATCCCGCTGCTGCATTTCGCTAAGACGGCCCGGGCCTATGAGGCGACATGGAAATACCTGCTGGTGGGAGGTTCCGGCATTGCCCTTTCCCTTTTAGGATCTTTCTGCATGGGCTATGCTTCGTTGCACAGTGGTGGGCATGGGGATCTGTTCTTTGCATCGCTTATTCAGGACGGACCCACACTGACCCGCCCGTGGTTGCTCACCTCGTGGGTCTTGCTACTGGCAGGATACGGCACAAAAATGGGGCTCGCCCCCATGCACACATGGAAGCCCGACACCTACGGCGAAGCACCTGGAATCGTGGGTGCGGTGCTTGCGGGCGGCGTGACCACCGTCGCCTTCACCGCGCTGCTACGCGTGCGTGCGGTGGTAGTCGCCTCCGGAGCTGGCGGCGCAGCCGATCTCTCACTCATGGCAATCGGACTCTTCTCGATGCTGGTGGCCGCGCTTTTTCTCCTCGGCACACGCGATTACAAGCGCATGCTCGCGTACTCCAGTGTCGAACACATGGGCATTCTCAGTTTTGCAGTGTCGCTCGGACCAATCGGAATGTGGGCCTCCCTCTTTCACGTGTGGAGCAATGCCCTGACCAAAGGAACCCTTTTTCTGAGCGCCAGCACGATCCGGCGGAATGCCGGAACCCGCACCGTTGACGACACCGCCGGAATGACACTCATGGCCCCGCGTTCATCCATGCTTTTCGTCACAGGCCTCTTCGCGATCACCGCATGTCCTCCGTTTGCGCCGTTTTTCAGCGAGATCACGGTCCTTCGAAGTGCACTCGAATACGGGCATCCATGGGCTGCTGCCGGATTTCTGGGGTGTTTGTTTCTCGCGTTCATTGGAATGAGCCGGGTGGTCTTCGCGATCATCGACGCGCGCCCGAAACGGTCCGCCCGGAAAACAGTGCGCCGGAAACCCGAAGGTATCGGAGTGCTGCTGCCCCCACTCATCTTGATTCTCATGTCGCTCTGGCTCGGACTTTTCACACCTGAGATCCTCCAAACGGCATGGACGGATGCCGTCTCCCATCTCAACCCCACCCTGAGCAAACCATGACTCCGTTCGCCACCCTTTCCAATGCATCCAGCGTTTCGTGGGACGCCATCCCACAGAAAACACCGGAGAACATGTGTTCCTCGATCGAGGAGGCACTGGCCAACGGCGCGCGGATCTGTTCTTTTTTCGGCCTCCCTTCGGACAACTCCATTCCCTTGAATTCCGGGTCGAAAACAATCGAGCTTGTGGCCGTGCTCGCGCACGACGCCGAAGACGCGCTCTCGGTGATCCGGAGCATGCCTTTTTCGGGATCCTTCCCTTCGCTCACACCGGATCATCCCCAAGCCCATCTCTTCGAGCGCCTGATCTTTGAGGAGCACGGACTCACACCCACCGGACATCCCTGGCTGAAGCCGGTTCGGAAAACGGAAACAAACGCGCCCCGGAACAGCCCGTTTTTTGAAGTCGCAGGCTCCGAAATCCATGAGGTCGCTGTTGGGCCGGTCCACGCGGGAATCATCGAACCCGGACACTTCCGTTTCCAGTGCACGGGAGAAAAAGTTCATCACCTCGAGATTGCATTGGGATACCAACACCGCGGAATTGAAGCTGCACTGACCGGTGGACCATTTCCCTCGGGCATCAAGCAGATCGAGGCATTGGCAGGCGATACATCGATCGCGCACACCACGGCATATGCCACCAATCTGGAAGTGCTCTCGGGAACGGAGGCTCCGCTTCAGGCTCAATGGGTCCGGGCAATCGCGTTGGAGCTCGAACGCCTCGCGAACCACACCGGAGACATCGGCGCATTGGCCAATGATGTGGCTTTTCTCCCGACATCGTCGGCTTGCGGCCGGATTCGGGGCGATTTCCTCAACCTGACGGCCTTGATATGCGGCAACCGCTTCGGACGATCCCTTGTGACCCCAGGGGGCTGCCGATACGACCTTGAACCCGAACGCGCATGTCGCCTGCGCGAACGGCTCCTGGTTTCCCTCTCCGAAGTCGAGCAAGCCGCCCGTTGGCTATGGGAATCCTCCAGCTCACGGGCCCGTTTTGAACGCATCGGCACACTCACCCCCGATGATGCAGCGAGAATGGGCATGGTCGGCCCAGCTGCGCGGGCTTGCGGGCTGGTCAGAGACGTACGGTTTGACCATCCGGCCGGTTGGCATCGTTTCGCGCAGATCCCTGTGTCCGTGTGGCCCGACGGAGATGTCCAGGCAAGAGCACGGGTGCGCTGGCTCGAGATACGCCAATCCGGAGAATTCCTCAAGGAACAGCTGGCTGCCGCTCCGGGCGGTCCGCTTTTCACTCCCATGCCTCCCCTCATGCCCGACACCCTCGCCGTTACGCTTGTCGAAGGCTGGAGGGGCGAAGTCTGTCACGTCGCGATAACAGACCATCAAGGGCGTTTGAGAACCTGCAAGGTAACCGACCCCTCCTTTCACAATTGGACCGGATTGGCCCTTGCCATGCGCAACCAGGCCATTTCGGATTTTCCGATCTGCAACAAGAGCTTCAACCTGTCCTACTGCGGATTCGACCTGTAGCCAAACCCTTCTTGCCATGTCCACCTTCGATGTTCTGTTCCATCGTATCCAAACGGGTTGCGAAACCATCGCCTATCCGGACGGGCCGACTCCCGCACTCCCCGACCGGCACGGAGGAGCCCTGCAACTGGATTCCACACGCTGCCTGGACACATGCCACGCCTGCATGGATATCTGTCCGACCCAGGCAATCCGCCGCACACAGGAGGATGGGATCGAACTCGACCTCGGACGATGCCTGTTCTGCGGATCCTGTGTTGAGGTATGCCCGACACAGGCCATTACCCCCACCAACAATCACCGGATGGCGGTTCGGAAAAAGGACGATCTCATCCTCGGGTCCGGCGCCCGCAGCCAGCTCCGTCTGGCGGAGGACCTCGGGTCCAGGCTGATTGCGCTGCTGGGTCGTTCCATCCGCCTTCGTCAGGTCAGCGCCGGAGGATGCAACGCATGCGAAGCGGATGTCAACGTCCTCGGAACCATCGGATGGGATCTCGGACGCTTCGGAATCCAGTTTGTTGCATCGCCGCGGCATGCCGACGGAATCCTGATCACCGGGCCCGTATCAAAGGGAATGGAGCTCGCCCTTCGGAAAACATGGGATGCGATTCCCGAACCCAAGATTGCCATCGCAGTCGGGGCATGCGCCATATCCGGCGGGCCATTCCATGCCAACCCCGAAACCCACGCAGGCGCCGACGGCATCATCCCCATCGACCTCTACATTCCGGGATGCCCGCCCCATCCCCTCACCATTCTGGATGGGCTGCTGCGCGTGCTCGGGAAACTCAAAGGCCGACGCTCCGAAGCCGGATAGCACGCTGTTCTTGTCCCTTCGATCGTCTGCATTTTGAAAATCCTTTGACAATCCAGACCCTACAGCAGACTTGACAGCCAGGTTCGACTGCTGATGGCATCGCCTGCAGATGGGCAGAATTCCACCCTCCATCGGGAGCGTATTCGGCAAACATCCTCACTCAACACATGCAATCCGGCCTGATGGGCCATGAAACAATTCACCGCGACGGATCATCATTTCCGGGCGGTAAGATCTTTTCCCTTTATGGGTTTGCTCAACTCTCCGTTTGCACAACGCAGGTATTTCGCGTCTGCCTTCCTATTCGCGTGCTCCAGTATCATCTTCAGCACTTGGATCACCTACATTCCACGTATTGCTGAATACCTGTCTATTACGGAAGGGCGGATTGGGAGAGCAATCTTCTTTGCGTCGATCGGGTCGTTTGTGATGATTCCGATCGCCAAGAAACTGGTCGATCGATTCGGGGCTGGAAAATGCGCTTACTACGCCCTTGTGATTCATAGCTTGGTGCTGTTCGGCCCTTTCTTGGCAAATTCGTATCCCGCTTTGTGCGGTGCTTTGTTTGTGTTCGGCCTATCAGCCTCGTTTTTCCATATCGCACTTAACTCGCTCACCGCATTGGTGGAAAGACAGGACGGGGTGTTGGTCATGTCCGGCAGCCACGGATTCTGGAGTATCGGCGGCGTGATTGGAGCATCCACCGGAGGCTGGGTGGCAGCAGCCCTCGACCGGCCGTTGCTCCATGTGGCAACCGTTGCATGCACACTCATATGCCTTCAGACATGGCTGCGCCGTGAATATTTTTTCCGGAAGGGGGAAACGATCCCGTCTGGGAAGAAAGCAGGTAAACGGCATGCCATGGCCTCCCTCTTCACGATAGCGCTCATCGGCCTGATCATGATGGTTTCCGAAGGAGCCATTGCCGACTGGGGAGCACTTTACCTGACCAAAATCATCGAGATTCCGGCGGCTTGGATGGGAATGGGATATGCCGCGTTCTCAATGAGCATGATGATCGGGCGTTTCATGGGCGACAAACTGAGTCACCGTTTCGGATCATGGCCCCTTCTGTCCGGATCAGTGGCCGTCAGCCTGTGTGGATTCGCACTTGTGCTCATCGTTCAACCAGTCATCTCACTCCTTGGTTTTTTTATCGTCGGATTCGGTTTCTCAGTGATTGTTCCTGAGATCTTCCGCTTGGCATCGAAACTCGAGCATGTTGATGCATCAACGGGAGTCGCCTACATTTCGGCAACCACGAATATCGGATTCATGGTCGGGCCGGTCCTGCTCGGGTTCATTGCGGAATCCCGATCGCTCCATACCAGTTTTGCCGCCCTCACTGCTTTCGTTAGTGTAGCCCTCTTCTTGTCTCTCTGGAAAACCTTGTCTCCATCAAGACAACCTTCGTCGTCCGCTCAGGGGGCCTGACCCTCTATCAGCGATCCTTCCTCTGTCGGACTGACTCCTTTTATCTGCTTGCCATTTCCTGATTCGCAAAGGTAAAAGCCTGCTGATGCTGGAGGCTGACACAGAAAACTCACCAACTACCGGATACATATTTCCCGGCGAGTTCCTGAGCAGCCTAACCCACGCCTTCGTGTCCATAAAGGTTATCCTTTTCGATCACAAAGAGTTCACATATTACAACAAGTCCCTTTCCATCAATAACAACCGGGAGTAGCTCAGGGGATAGAGCAGCGGTCTTCTAAACCGAAGGTCGGGGGTTCGATTCCCCCCTCCCGGGCCAGTTTCAAAAGC
>JAPXRV010000082.1:0-14382 GCA_033813415.1 Opitutales bacterium
TCGCTTCCGGCGTTTCCAGGCACAAGTGATAGTGGTTGCCCATCAATACCCATGCATGCAACCGCCAGCCCATCGCTTCGCATGCTTCCTGCAAACACTTCAGAAAGCTCACCCGCGCTCCCTCGCTCTCAAAGATCCAACTGCGGTAATTCCCACGATTGATCACATGGTAGCATGCCCCAGCATATTCTATCCGTACCTTCCGAGCCATCTCTCTACCAAATCAACCCATTCGGTTCTTCCATGCAAGCCCATTTTGTTAGAATGCGTGGACTGACCCCTTTCGCGTTCATGGTTCTTTTCCATCGGTTCTTCTTCTGTCTAGGGCATCCGCCCAGTTTGTAAACAAGTGTTACCGATGTCTCCGGTTCATACCAAAGCCTAAATCAACTTAGCATATTCAGCACACAACTGATCTAATAGATTCCTCAGCGCCCCCTCATCAAACTCATCGTTATCAGTCAATAAGGATGCTATCAAGTTCTGGCCATCTTGTAATGCTTTCTGTATTTTCGACTTAACATCCATTCGATCTTCCAGAGTGATTCCAACATCCACTGAGAGGTATTGACCATTGCTATCAATGTCTAAATTCCCCACTCCCGATAAGCCGTATTCATACACTTCGCCGTCTACTCTAAAAATGAAAACAAGCTTTGGATACGGAAAGGGTTCAAGTAATACAGTTTTTGCAACTGACTTCAGTGCCTTAAAATGAGGCAAAATAACTCCGGCCGCATCACGTCCACCAAACTCTGCGGAAAAATCAATCGTTGCCATAATATGTTACCATATGTTATTTACCACTTCGAGAACCAGCCCAAGGCTCTTTGTTTAAAGGACCTGGGTTTGTTTCTACTAAATTACGTTCAATTTTTAGAATCTCGCTTCGTGGACCAGTTTGTATTCGGATCAGATAACCTCCGTCTAGTTCAGCTTGAGTATATCGTTTGCTCGGATCCTGTGAGATTCCATGCTTCAGGAAATTCCCGTCAGCATCATACCTCTCATATAAGGTCGCAGGTTGATCAGCAGCTGTATTACCGTGTGTGCCGACACTCGTGCGAGGCTTTGGTCCTCCATCATAGGCAAAAGTCCAGTCTGCATTCCTTAGACGCCCATTGGCATCCCTGAATTGCCTATTTACGGTGCCGCCTGGGCCGACATCGGTGGGGTCTAGGTTGGGTTCGGTTCCGGGTTTTACTGTATCTGAATCATTCAGGTGGCTGAGCGCCTTCTTTTTTCCACCTCCTTTGAAGAGTTTGCGGACAAAGTCCTTTACCTTGGTTCTGGCCTGAAGGATGTTGGATTTCAAGTCCTTTCTGTTGATGAGGGCGGATCCGAGCACCTCGCCCAGTTGGAAGGACAGCTCCTCGCAGTCGGCCTGGGGAATGCAGTCGAACCACATGCGCAGGTCGGATTTTGGCCTGACGCCGGAAAAACGGTTGCAAAGAAAAGACGGGGTCTATGAGAATGGCCGATTACTGTATATGGATTCGCATTTTATAGACAAGCCACTAGCGGAGCGCATCGCCAAACTATGCGGGACTCCGGTCTACGTGTATGATCAGGCCACCATTGAGCGACAGGCGGATGTCCTGCTGAGCATGCCGAATGCGTTCGGGTTGTCCGTGGGCTACGCAATGAAAGCCTGCTCCACGCGGGCGATTCTGGAAGTGATCCGGCGCAAGGGCATCACGATCGATGCCAGCTCAACATGGGAGGCGGAGCGGGCACTCCGGGCCGGATTCAAACCTGGGGAGATCTCATTGAGCGCACAGGAGCTGACCGAAGAGGGGCTGCGCCCATTGGCCAGGTTGGGGATCAAAATCAATGCCTGTTCCTTGTCTCAGATTGAACTGATTGCGAAGCTTGGCTTTGAAGGCGAATTCGGACTGCGCTGGAATCCCGGCATTGGATCGGGTGGCACAAAAAAGACCAATGTGGGCGGACCAGCCTCCAGCTTCGGGATCTGGCATGAGAAACTCCCTGAAGTTCAGGCACTGGTCAGCCGGTTGGGCCTCAATGTGAAGCGCATTCATTCCCATATTGGATCGGGAGCGGACGTCAAAGTCTGGGAAAAGGCAGCTGAGTTGACCCTGCGGATTGCGGCGGTTTTCCCGTCGGTAACCCATTTCAATCTCGGTGGCGGATTCAAGGTGGCAAGGGTATCGGGAGAAAAAGCAACCGATGTGCATGCGGCCGGCGCATCCATCCGGGATAGCATCCTGCGCTTTCACGCCAGCACGGGACGGAAACTGCATTTGGAGATCGAGCCGGGCACATTCCTGCTGGCAAACGCCGGCGCCGTGCTTAGCCGGGTGGCCGACATCGTGGACACTGGCGAAGAGGGGCACGTGTTTGTGAAGCTCGACACCGGCATGACCGATATCCTGCGTCCATCGCTTTACGGATCGCAGCACCCGATCGTCGTGCTTCCCGAATCTGGAAGGGATGCTGGGCAGGTGAACTGCGTGGTGGTCGGGCATTGCTGCGAATCGGGGGACCTGCTCACCCCCGCTCCGGGAATCAACGACGAACTGAGCGAACGCGCCTTGTCCACTCCGCAGATCGGAGCATTCGCTGTCATTTACGGGGCGGGAGCCTACTGCTCGGCCATGTCGTCAAAGAACTACAATTCGTTCCCGGAATCACCGGAGGTCCTTATCGGCACCGACCGCAATATCCAACTCATCCGGAGCAGGCAAACCCTTGATCAGATGCTCCAGAATGAACATCCGCTCGTCTGAGTATCATGGGAGAACATTTGAATGGGAAATAGTTTCGGCAATTTGTTTCGCATCAGCACCTGGGGTGAGAGCCATGGCGGGGGAATCGGAGTCGTGATCGACGGATGCCCGCCGCTTGTCCAAATCGACCATGAGGAGATCCAGCGCGATCTGGATCGCAGGCGCCCTGGACAAAGCGTGATCACGACCCAGCGAAAGGAAGCCGACGCCGTGCGGATCGTGTCGGGAATCTGGGAAGGCAAATCCACCGGCACGCCAATCGCCATGCTCGTGGAGAACACCGATGCCCGGCCACACGCTTACGATGCGTTTCAGGATGCGTTTCGACCATCCCACGCCGACTTTGCGTATCAGAGCAAATACGGAATCCGCAACCATGAGGGCGGCGGACGATCCTCTGCCCGCGAAACCATCGGACGGGTGGCGGCGGGATCCATCGCCAAACAGGTATTGCGCCAACTGGGTGGGGTGGAAATCCGCGCCTATGTATCGCGGATCCACACTATCGCGATGCCGGATCCGCTTGGAATGCCGTTCCCGTCCTTGGAGCAAGTGGAATCCACGATTGTCCGGTGCCCCGATCCGGAGGTGGCCGCCCGAATGATCGACCGGATCAAGGAGGCCCGCAGCGAGGGAGACTCGGTCGGCGGGGTCATCAGTTGCCGCATACGGGGAATCCCGGCAGGACTCGGGGTCCCGGTGTTTGACCGGTTCGAGGCGGATCTCGCCAAGGCGATGCTCTCGATCCCGGCCACAAAAGGATTCGAAATCGGGAGCGGATTTGATGCTCCTCTGCTCAAGGGATCCGAACACAATGACCTGCCGTTCCGGGATGAATCCGGATCCATCCGGACCCGCACCAATCGCTCCGGAGGCGTTCAGGGCGGCATCACCAACGGCGAGGAAGTCACTTTTCAGGTCGCATTCAAACCGACGGCAACCATCCTCAAGCCGCAGCAAACCGTCGACAAGACTGGGGAACCGGTGACCCTCGAGGGCAAAGGCCGGCACGATCCGTGTGTTGTTCCACGGGCGGTGGTGATCGTGGAAGCGATGTCCGCGCTGGTGTGTCTCGATCATTGGATGCGCCAGGTGGCGCAGAACGGGCTGCTTCCGTCTCACAGAAACCCATAAACCTTTCCGCCAAGATAGAGGTTGCTCCCTTACGAACATGACATCTGATACACCTTCCCAAGGGCCGGACACCCGCACCACCTACCTGTTTCTGGGCATTGACAAACCGGAACGGCTGGCGGCTCTTGCCCAACTGGTGCGCTTCGCCATCTTCGATGGCCCGGTGGCCGTCTCGCTACCGGAGGGTTTGGATGCATCGGTCATCCAGAACTGCCCTCCGTCCACCGCACCCCACCCTCTCACCTGCTCATCGTGGGCGCTTTCACCAACCCATATCGCGTTCGACAAAGCACCGGAATGTCCAACGGACACGATGGCGTTCTTCATCGTGGGCGATGGGCGCGCTGACCCGATCCACCTCATTGAAACCCTCGCCAGGGAGTCGCAGCAGGGGCGACTGGAAATCAACCGGGTCATCACCTGGATTGATCTGGCGCGCTGCCATGCGTCCAAGGCCATCACCGCCTGGTATGATGCCTGCGCCCACTTCTCCGACTGCCTGCTGCTCGACCTTCATTCCAATCTCGAGCCGGCTTGGATCGACCGATACATTGAACGTTTCACGTCGCAGCACTATCCCTGTATCATCGAACGCATGAAAAAGGGAATCATCCAGCATCCGGTTTTCATACTCGACGATCAGGTCCGTCGGATTTCGACCGTTTTTGAGCCAACGGACGAGCCCTTCGATCTGGTCGATGGGGACGGTATAGACGACGAAGACGACGAGCCTTTTGACCCGCTCAAGGAGCCCTATTTCGATCGTGGAGTGGATGGCAGAAGACTCAAACCAATCCCGGACATCCGTTCGGACATCGACTGAATTCGGGTCATCTTGTTGACGACAGGCCCACTCGTTCGTTTTAGTAATAGCCACCCCATCCGATAATAGATTTTGACAGACACCATGCAACGTATCCTCCGTAAACTCATCCCGATAGCCTCCGTGTTGATCTTACACGGAAGTGTGTTCGCGCAGGTGACACTCGAGACCACCCCAACGATGAGATCCGAGGTGAAGGATCTCAAAATGGCGGTCAATGGGCTGCATTTCAACCGCATGAGCCTGGATGAGATCGACTACCAGCAATTGATCGTCGACTACATGGAGCATCTGGACTTCGCGCATCTCTATTTCCGTATCAGCGATGAAATCCAATGGAAGGCCCGTTTCGGCCTGCCGATGAAAAACGCCTACCTCGACAAGAACGAGATCTATCCGGCGTTCTACATCTTCAACACCTTCCAACAGCGCGCGGAAGAAAGACTGGGCTGGATACGGACGTTTCTGAGTGAACCGATCAACCTCGAGCAGGAGGACTACCTGATCGTCGATGACAAAAACGAGACTTGGCCCGCGACAGAGCAGGAAGCGGATGTGCGATGGACCAAACAACTCAAGAACGAAATCATCAGCCAGATGCTTCCGGATTTGAGGAAGAAGATCGATGCGTCGGCCAAAGAGAAGTCACTTGACCTAGCGGCGGGTATCGATGCAACGCTTCTCGAACAACTCGTGGATCCGGAGTCGTTCCAGACCATGCTCGATGATGCGCGACAGAAAGTTCTGGATCGCTACGAACGCTGGTATAACCGCATCACCGAAATCCGTCCGTCCGAAGTTCATGAAGATTTCCTGACGAAGCTCGCCCAGATGTATGATCCGCACTCAAATTTCATGTCTCCAGACACCTCGGAGGATTTTGGGATCGCGATCAGCAACGAACTCATCGGCATAGGAGCGGTGCTTTCAGATGAAAACGGTTACTGCAAAATACAGGAACTGGTGGAAAAAGGACCGGCGGAAAAGAGTAAGCAACTCGCACCCGGCGATTTCATTGTAGGAGTTGCACAGGAAGATGGTGAGTTTGTGGATGTCGTAGGTAAACGCCTGCGTGACATTGTCCGCCTCATCAGGGGTGAGGAATCCAGTCTTGTCCGCCTCAAGATCAAGCCGGCCAGAGGGGCTGAAGAAGAGAAAATTGTCGATATCATCCGGGAGCGGATCACCCTCGAGGAAAAGCTCGCATCGGCCGAAATCCAGGTGATCGAAAATGGAGACAGGCAGATGAAGATCGGGATCATCAACCTCCCGAGTTTCTATGGCCCATCGCACTTGTCTCCCGACTCATCCAGTGCCAGCGGTGACGTGGAGCGTCTAATCGAGAAGCTTCAGGCCCAGGACGTAGAGGGAATCATCCTTGACCTGCGCACCAACGGAGGGGGCTTGCTGGACGAAGCCATCAAGGTCACCGGCTTGTTCATATCGCAAGGATCAGTGGTCAAACTCAAGGATCGGAGGGGGAACTTCGAGATCAACCGGGATCACAACCCGAATATCTCCTGGCGCGGACCGCTGGCAGTGCTCACATCCCGATACAGTGCTTCCGCCTCGGAAATTGTGGCTGGCGCGCTCCAATACTACAAGCGGGCCGTTGTTATCGGGGACATCTCAACCCATGGCAAAGGCACCGTTCAGAAGACCTATCCACTCCCCATCTCGGAGTTCGACTTTTTCCAGACCCGCGAGGAGATTCTGCTAAGGCCAAGGATGCTTCAACGCATCGAAAGCTTGCTTCCCGCTCCACGCCAGACCGCGAATCCTTCAATCGCAAAAATCACCATCGGGAAATACTATCTGCCGGACGGCAGCTCTACCCAACTCAAGGGGGTCGAGTCCGATATCGTGATTCCCAGCGTCAACGAAATCCTTCCGATCAAGGAAAGCGATCTCGACAATCCGATGCCGTGGGACGTCGTCGACGGTCAGCCTCTAAAGGAAGACCTCTACGCGCTCGATAACTACCCGATGATATTGCCTGGCCTCGTTGAAATGCTCGATTCCCAAAGTGCGGTCAGACGCAGTGAACTTGAGGAGTTTCAATATCTGGACGAGTCTATCAAATTCTTCTCTGAGCGCTACAACCGTGACCAGATCCCGCTTCGTCTAACCGAGCGCCTCACTCGCATCTACACAGACAAGGAGATTTCGGATGTGCTGGAAAAGCGCAGGGACACGCTGGCCGGGATGGCATTTGAGAGTATTCCGGTGGTGCTTCATGAGAAGCCTGCAGGAGACGAAACCGCTTCCGTCACATCATCGCCGAACGCATCGGATGAATTGGATCTTGTATTCCCGGATGATGCGGCTTCCGCTGACGGAGAGGATACGGAGGAAGAAAAAGATCGTAAGCCTTTCGATATTCAGAAACGCGAGGCAGTTCGCATCATGAGCGACTGGATCTTGATCGAAAACAGGATTCGGGAAGGGGATCAACAACGTCAAATGGCACTCGCTGCGCTCAAGGAGTCTATGGAGAAAACATCGGCGATGCCCCACAACGAGAACCCGATCCGGAACTGATCCGGCGCGGAAGGGCGATCAAGCCGCTTGCGTTATCAGCATGTGATTCCTTCCCTATAGATCCTCATCATGCCCAAACTTTCGCGGCTTCTCATAATTCCCGATGTCCACCAGGACACGTCGTTTCTTCAACACATTTTCAGAAACGAATCACTGAGCGAGTGGGATCGCGTCATTTTTCTCGGTGACTTCTTCGACGCGAAGCGCCCGGATTATGCAAATATGGCTTCTGTTGCCTGGATTTGCGATTTTGTTATCGAACTCAAACGCGAGCTCAAAGAGCGGATGGTGATGCTGTTGGGGAACCATGATGTGGTATTCCATGCCCTGTCCTGCTATCCGGAACGACTCTCCCGACAGCAGAGGGAAATGCTGCTGGATCTTTACGGGTTCACAACATGGCCGACCATCGAATCGTCCGTATACCATCTTGATCCATCCTTCTTCGAGGACGTCAGACTCTGCCATGCGGAAGGCGGTTGGCTGTTCTCACACGCTGGCGTCACTCTGGATACATGGAATGCGTTCACGACCTCCAGTTTGGGAACCTGCGCCGCAGCGGAGCAGTTTATGTCGAACCTCAATCCATGGGTGGATCAACCCATGCCCGACAACGGGGATTTACTCCCGATTCCCCTCTTCCAGGCTGGGCAGACACGGGGTGGATTTCTCGACAAAGGAGGTCCCCTTTGGCTCGATTGGGATGAAGAGTTTGAGGATAGCCTTCCCCTCCCTCAGATCGTCGGCCACACCGTTGACTCGACCTACCGCATCAACGGTCGCAGCTACTGTCTGGACGCACGCCAAAGTGTCTATGCCCGGGTTCACGGATCCGTTGTGGAACCCGTCATCTTTCCCCGCTGACGACCGGGCCAGTTCACTGTTCACGATTGGGTGCGCAATCAGTGCGAGACAATGCCACTCATGAGCGTTCCTTGGAAGCCTCATGTGAGATGAAATATGTGGCGCAGGTCCAATCGTTCATTGAACTCCGGCGAATAGAGAAGCTTTTCAATCGCGAAATCCCGTCTAGACGACCGTTCACCCGAAGACATTGACCTTAAGGTCGCGGACCACCTGAAGCTCACCCCAATCCGAGCCTTTCATTCTGGCGAACCGCGCTTTTCGGCTTTCAGGAAAACACTCCCTGTGATCCTCGTAGATCTCCTTCAGGAAAAGCTTAGAACCAATTGCCATCCCATCACTGAAGTAACGGACCCTGCGGCGCAACAGCTCGGTCATCTCGACCTTGCCGCCACTGCGGACCACCTCACTGAGCTTCTCTTCCGAAATCACGCCACGATCTTTATTCAGAACGCCTTTGGGCTTTGCTCCCTTTCCGAATAGACATAGACGATAGGCGGCGATCGCGTCCGCAAAACTGCGGCCTCCGTAAATAAGCCGGTAGCCTTCCATAGCGGATGATTTGCCTCCCATCGCAGCCGCATAGCTGCAGAAGCGGTAATCCGCCGGATCATCGACTTGCTTCGAACGCACAGCGTTGAGGTCAATATAAGCCGCTACAGTCGCCATCGCCTGTAACGAGGGCTCCACCACCAAGCTCTTAAAGCGCTCCATCCACAAGGTGCCCCGATTCCCATTCTGGTGGTTGTACCAGATACTGAAACGCTGCTTGAGTTCACGCATGAACACCGACACATCCCCCATTCGTGCAAGCAAGGCCTCGCGCACCCGCTGCGACTCCTCATCATTCCGCTCCAAAGCCTTCTCCAGCGCATCCGGAGTCATCGAATACTGAGACAGACGCCCACCCTCGTGCAACAGACGGAAACGATGCAATAATTCCTCATCCGTCTGGGGCTTCTCATGGCGGACCCGGGCCAGAATGTGGAAATGATTCGACATGATTGAATAGGCCAGAAGGTCCACCCCGCAGAACGCCGCCTGCTTGTGCATCATCCGGATGAACATCTCCTTCTCATCGTCCTCCAGCAAGTGCTCGCCAAGGCAACACCGGCTCATCAGATGATAAATGCCATCCCGTTTGGAAACAATAATCCTTTTCCGTTTCATCGTTAACCTCCACTTATTTCTGCACAAAACTCCAATGCTCACAAAATGTCAAACAAACAGCCTGTTTCTTTATCAGTAAAAAGATGTTTTGCGTTCAGCTTAGGCAAGTGCTTCACTTGGATTACCGCTGCTCCGTGAAAGGACCATAGACATGATGGATTTTCTGGCATCAATTTTGGCAGGCATTGTCCTCATACTGATCATTTGGAGGGCATCCCGTGGCTATCCTGACGAACACATCCGCAGCCAATGGAAGCGACCTTACGGCATCATTCTGCGGTTATCATTGGTCATACTTGTCCTCCATTGGATTTTCGGTGTGTTTGGAGTCTCCGTCGCATTTGGATACCTGACCTTGATAGTGTTGACGTTGATGTGCTTGGTTCCCAGTTCCGGTCCTGTTGGCGTGGGGACTATAGTCCTTGGATGGCTCATCTATGAATGGGCATTGTGGTTTCCATCACGCAAAACAGTCATCCACAGCCAAACCAGCGCACCGCCCCCTTCAACCCCAAATCTGAATGGCAAGACCGGGCACGCCATCACTCAGCTATCTCCGGTCGGAAAAGTCAAAACGAACGATCTCGAGATCATGGCGCGTGCGGAATATGGATCCATCGACGCGGAATCCGCCGTTATCATCACGGGCAAGAATGGATTCGAATACCTTGTCCGCAAAGCCGAATGATCAAGCGCCACATCCGAACCCGGCTTGACAATTCCGGCTGTTAGCCCGTCAGTACCTGGGAATCCATGGAACGGACCGATCCAAAAAAGATACTCTTTGTCTGTAGCATCAATAAATTCCGCAGTTATACTGCGGAAAAAATGTTTGATGGGTTTGATAGCTATCAGGTCAGGTCGCGGGGTACGGAGAAAGGAGCGAGGATCCGTATCACTGAAGGCGACATCGGATGGGCCGACATCATCTTCACAATGGAAAAGCGGCACACCAACCGCATTCGTGAAAAGTACCGGGAAGCCATCAGGGGCAAGACCGTAATCACGCTTTTCATCGAGGACATATATGAACCCATGGAGCCAGCGCTCATTAACGAACTGACCATCAAACTCCGGCGCCACATCCAGGTGCCGGACTTCCCTCGCGACGGGAAACAGTGACCGCGCCAGATGCTGATAAGGGCAATCCTTGATAAATGAGAATCATGAACACCCCATTGAAATCAATTCTCTGGTGGATGGGGTTGATCGCCATCCTCACAGGTGGTGCATGGTTGCGCTTTCACGATCTTGCAAGCCGACCCTTCCACGCGGACGAGGCGGTTAATGGTCAAAAACTTGCCGAACTCAGAGAAACCGGGATCGCCCGCTATGATCCCCTCCACTATCATGGCAACACACTCTGGCTACTCAGCGATGGGTATCTAAGGCTGCATCCGCGAGCAGACCACACCAATCCATCGGAAGCCGATCTCCGCTCATTTTCGGCCCTTACAGGGTGGATGCTGCTACTGATCCCACTCGTTGGTTGGAAATCATTGGGAAAAGCATCGAGTCTGACATATGGGCTCATTCTGGCTGGATCGCCGGCGCTCCTGGCGATCAACCGGACCTACATCCACGAAAGCCTATTCATCCTTTGCGCCATCTACGGAATCGCGTTCATGGATAAGGCATCTCGATCCAAGCACCCTTTATCATGGGCAATTGCTGGAGGCACCTTGTGGGGTTTGTTTGCATCCACGAAGGAATCCTGGCCTTTGGTTCTGTTATGTCTTGGTATTGGGCACGGAACAGCTTGTCTGGTTTTGGGACGAGGCAAGGATGGTAGTGAATTTGGATTGAGAATCACTACCCGCTTATGGACATGGGCAATCGGTGCGGCGCTACTGACTGCGCTCGCGATGTACAGCTCTTGGGGCAGTCACCCGCCGGGGCTCAGAGATGCGTTGCGGACCTTCTTCATCTACGAAAACGATCCTGGGCATTACAAACCCTGGTACTACTATTTGAACCTGCTCTTTTGCTCGAACCGTCTCGGACGCTGGCCCACCGCCGAATTGCTGCTCATTCCGTTCATGATAGCCGGATGCCACGCTATTATCCGCAACGTCAGAACACACCCCTCGCACCTATCATGGGCTATTGCATCGCTTACACTGATTGCCATTCACAGCCTGATCCCCTACAAAACCCCTTGGTTGATGGCGTTGCCATTTGTCGGGATCGCCTTTGTTTGCTCCATTGGAGTCAAATGGTTGCTTGAATCCAAAGTCCCTCGAAAGATTACCTTCATTCTGCTGCTATCCTCATCCTTCCTGTGGGTTTGGTCAGGCTTCCGTTCATCCCTTGTTCTTCCGGATCATCGGACCAACCGTCATGCCTACAGCCCAACATCGCCGGATTTGCTCCGTATGATCGAACGAATTGAATCGATTGCCTCTCTCCATCCAGATCGCGAAAACATTCCCATCGAGATCATTTGTCCCGAAAACTTCAACTATTGGCCCTTGCCATGGTATCTGCGCGACTACAAACGCACCGCATGGCGGAATACCATACCAGAGCAAATCATGGCTCCAATTGTGATCGCACCTTTGACTTTGAAAGCAGCGTTGAGCGAACGGCTGACAGTGGAATACATTGCCGAAATGCGGGGTCTGCGACCCGGAGAAATCCTCGAACTGAAGATCCGGGAAGACCTTTGGATGATGAACATGGAATCCGATGCGAACGACCCCCGATCTATTACCCCGACACCCAATCCGACGGAGACCGACGCGGACTCTTGACCTTTTCCAAAACGCTGGAAAAGATCGACTCCCCACCCCACGTATTCATCGATGGACGCACGCACAAAGGAGATGCTGAAAAAGGTCAGGACGGTCGAAATCCAGACCCGACGCATCGTTCATCAGGTTCTCACGGGATCCTACCGAAGCGCATTCAAAGGAAGCGGGATCGATTTTGAAGAGGTGCGCGAATACTGCTACGGCGATGATGTGCGGGCGATCGACTGGAACGTCACGGCTAGATCCGACCAAACCTTCATTAAAAAATTCAGAGAAGAACGGGAGCTTTCCATCCTTCTGGTGCTTGACCTGAGCGCCTCCGGGGCATTCGGAAGCGGAGGAGTATCCAAACGCGAATACGCCGCTGAACTCGCCAGTGCACTCGCATTCTCCGCAGCGCTCAACAACGACAAAGTAGGATTGGTGTTGTTTTCGGATCGCATCGAAAAGGTCATTTACCCCCAAAAAGGACGGAAACATGTGCTGCGCATCCTCCGTGAAATCCTCTTCTACGAACCGATCGGACGTGGCACCGATATCGTCAGCGCCCTCCACTACGTTTCCAAAATGATGCGAAAACGATCCGTGGTATTCCTGCTCTCCGATTTCCTTCAATTCGATAACCACCTGCCGCAGAGCACCAAAGAACAACCTATGTTTCGAGCGTTGCGTCTGGCTGGACGCAAACACGACCTGATCTGCGGCATTCTTTCGGATCCCCGCGAGACCACATTACCATCCGCAGGATACGTCGAGTTTGAAGACGCGGAAACCGGCGACACGATCGAAATCAACACCCGCTCGAAACGTTTCCGCAAAAAATACGAAGACCTGACAACCAAGCTATTCACCATCAGGGACAATGCGTTCCGACAATGCGGATTGGACACCATGCACCTCAGGACTGACGCCTCCTACTTAAAAGCGCTTCGCCTCCTGTTCGCGCGACGGTCAGGGCGCCACACCTGACACATTCATGATATCCGGTCCCCCTCCCCTTTTTCCCACAGATTTCACGTTTCAATCCTCTCAACCCGCAAGCCACATTTCGGGGGCCAAGCAGGCAATCCCCGATGCCAAGGTTTCGGTCCGGATACGCCGAAGGATCAGACGAGACGTTTTGTGAAGGGATCCCACGGTTTAAGGCAATGAGCCGCACAATCACGCTCACCGGGATATCTCCGCCTTTGCTTGAAGTCCGGCAATTGGATCCTCTGCGGCTCAACGTCAGATCCGACTTTGCTCATGTACGTAATAATGGAAATCGAGGATAAGCGGATTTGAGAAGCCGGTTCAGCCCCACACAAGTCAACATGCGCGAATGTCAGGATTGACACTGGTGAAAGCAACTCACGGACGCAGGTAACCCTTTTCAAGCGAGTCCTCAATCAAGGTCCTGGCGTATTCCCAAAGAGAAGCTGAAGCGTCCCGTATGGTGCTATTGATCCGGATCACATCGGCACTCTGGACCCCATTTTCCTCCCAACTGTGTCCTTTCGCCCAATAATTATGGAGCAAGGGAATCAAGCGGTCACAGGCATTGGCGTAGCGGGACTCCGGGGTGGCCTTCGATTCAAATTCATCCCAAAGCGCCCGAAACTCCACACACTGCTCCGGCGGGAGCATTCCGAACAAGCGGTCCGCTGCCTGCATTTCGCGCTCCCTTTTGCCCTCATTTCCGGCAGTGTCGTAAATGTAGGTATCCCCCGCATCGATCTCCACGATGTCGTGCACCAGCAGCATCCGGACAACACGGTTGATATCCACCGGCTCATCTGAATACCTGACCAGCGTCATCGCCACCATCGCGACGTGCCAACTGTGCTCCGCCGAATTCTCACGCCTTGACTCATGCGAAAGGATCGATCGCCGGGCCACCGACTTCAAACGATCCAGCTCCCGCAAAAAGCCGATCTGCTTCTCAAGGGCTTCTTTCATTGAACCCAGCATTTCCCTCCAGACCGTAGGCACGCAACCCTTTTCTATTCCGATATCAACGCCTCTTCATGAAGTCCCTGAAAACCATTCAGCCTTTCCTCCCTCATACCCTGGAGTAGCCCGCACGTCGCTGACACGGACGCCACTCGAAAGCACGCCATGGTGAGCAATTCTGACACACTCACCGGCCCTTGTGCGACACACCTGCCACCATTGGGGACACGCATTCAGCAGGGACTATCGCAACAAAATTCCACAAATCACTTCTCTATAACCGCTTATGAAATTCCGCTTCTTTGGCATCCCATCTGCTTGAGATCGCAGTGAATCGGTCAGGCAAGACTGTTTTCATTTCATACGGCTTTAACCAAATCGTATCAATCATCTATGAGCTTAACACTAAGCAAAG
>JAPXRV010000083.1:0-14294 GCA_033813415.1 Opitutales bacterium
TCTGATCCAAACTTGCAGCCCATTCCCCGTCGTCGCCCCGAATGAGTGTGCTCATCGACACGAGCGTCTGGATCGATCACCTCAAGCAGACAGAGCCGGACTTGGTGCGTCTTTTGAATCAGGGTTTTGCTTCAACGCATCCCTTTGTGGTGGGTGAGTTGGCCTGCGGCAGTCTCCGGAACCGGGAGGAGATTATCCAGCTGCTCTCGGGTCTGCCAATGCTTGCCAAAGCTGACGACGAGGAGATGCTGCAATTCATTAGCGTTCATCAGCTCTATGGAAAAGGTTTGGGATTGGTGGACCTTCATCTGTTGGCAGCGTGCTGCATTGAACGATGCACGATATGGACGCGGGACAGGCGCTTGCGGGGCGTTGCAGAGGTGATGAAAGTGGCAAGCCCGCTCGTGTAACCCCTCCAGTTTCAAAGTCGGGGGAGTAGAAAGCCACGGACTTGATCATGAGCTCCGTCGAATGGCTGAAGCCGTGGCCTCCGTGGGGCCACTCGAGCGCGATGGGACGACTCTAAGCTCACTCTGGTGAAAGCCGTCTCCGGAGTGGGCGACTTCAGTCGTCCTCCTCTTCCTCCGACGCATGAACCCTCGCCGCCGCGTCAAAAGAAAAGCCACGGACTTGATCATGAGCTCTGTCGAATGGCTGAAGCCGTGGCCTCCGGGGTTCCAATCGGGCACGAGGGGGCAAATGCTGCATTGGCTCGGCCGTCTCCGGAGTGGGCGACTTCAGTCGTCCTCTTCTTCCTCCGACGCATGAACCCCTGCCGCCGCGGTAGAAGAAAGCCACGGCTGAAGCCATGGCCTCCGGGGCGTTGGTTCCATTTTGGGGGCGAATGGCTGTCTTCGGAGTGGGCGGCTTCAGCCGTCCTCTTCTTCCTCCGACGCATGAACCCTCGCCGCCGCGTCAAAAGAAAGCCACGGCTGAAGCCATGGCCTCCGGAAGAGAGGTAGGAGTTTACCCTTACTGCGGCGCAGGATTGCCTCTTCGGAGTGGGCGACTTTAGTCGTCCTCTTCTTCCCTGAATCTCGAGACCTCGCCGCCGCGTCAAAAGAAAGCCACGGCTGAAGCCGTGGCCTCCGGGCGTTCCCATCGTTCATTGTGGGTTGTATGCTTGCCCATGTTCGCATGGATGTGGGTTTCGTTTTGGGGCGATGGCTGCTTGGTTGGATTTGGAGTTGATGGCGCTGTTGGTTTGGCTCAGATTACCGGCATATGCCGTGTGGTGAAGATAACGGAGATCGGGCGGCTTCAAAGGAAGCCATTCGCTTGCTGGTGGCCGATGATGATCAGGGGGTCCTGGTTTCGGCGCGGATGCTGTTTGGCGACTCGGGATGGAAGGTCGATACAGTGTCTTCGGCGGCGGACGCGGTTCGCCGGGTGGAGTCGGGTGAGTATGATGTGGCACTGATCGACATGAACTACACCCGGAACACCACGGCTGGGACGGAGGGTCTGGATCTTCTGGCCCAGCTTAAGAACGCGGATCCCGATCTGCCAGTTGTGGTCATGACGGCGTGGGCTACGGTGGACCTTGCCGTGGAGGCACTCAAGATGGGTGCCCGGGATTTTGTCCAGAAGCCCTGGAGCAATGACCGGGTCTTTCAGCAGGTCAACAAGCATGCGCTGAATACGCGGGTGATTCGCAACGAGAGGCGCTTGAAGGAGGAAACCCGGACCGCACGCATGGATTCGCTTCCCGGCACCATCATCGGTGGATCAGAAGCGATGCGGCAGGTGCTGGATGTGGTGGAGCAAATCGCACCTTCGGATGCTCCGGTTTTGATTCTTGGGGAAAACGGAACCGGCAAGAGCCTGCTCGCGCGCTGGATTCACGAACGTTCACGGCGATGCGGCGGCCCGTTTGTGAACGTGAACATTGGAGGACTGGCCGAAAGCTTGTTTGAGAGCGAGGTCTTCGGGCATGTGAAGGGAGCTTTCACCGATGCGAAGACCGATCGGGTGGGGCGGTTTGAACTGGCGCGGTGCGGCACGATCTTTCTGGATGAGATCGGCAACCTCGGTTTGCCTCAGCAGAGTCGCCTGTTGCGGTTGCTCGAAACCGGTGAATTTGAGCGGGTGGGATCCTCGCGAACCGTGAAGGCGGATGTTCGGGTGGTGTCTGCGACGAACGCACCGTTGCGCGACCGGGTGGCCGAGAAGGGTTTTCGGGAGGATTTGTTCTATCGGCTTAATACTGTCACCATTGAAATGCCGCCCCTGCGGGAGCGGCGCGAGGATATCATGCCATTGGCAGTGCATTTTCTAAGGAAATGGGTGGCGAAATACCGCAAAACGATTGAGGGCTTTGACCGGGATGCGGAGCAAACGCTGATGAATTATGCATGGCCGGGTAATATCCGTGAGTTGGAGCATGCTTTGGAGCGGGCCGTCTTGCTGTGCAAGGGAAAGGTAGTTGAAAAGGGCAACCTCATGATGGAGGGATCATCCTCCGGGCCGATCGATCTGGAATCAATGAGCGTGGAGGATGTGGAAAGGGTGTTGATTGAGAAGGCCTTGCGCCGCAACGGTGGAAATGTCAGCGAGGCGGCACGTCAGTTGGGAATGAGTCGAGCCACGTTTTACCGTAGACTTCAGAGTTTCGGACTATGATGAAGTTCAGGCGGTCAGTTGGGCGTATCCCGTTTTCGTTGCAGTTGTTTATTCTCGGACTGTATCCGGTTCTGCCGGTCATCACACTGGTTGCCTATGAGCGGATGTTTGGGCCCCTGAATGAAGACCTGTTCTGGCTGCTCGTTTTCTTGTATTTGTTGAGCCTTGGGATTCTGGCCGTGCTAATGTGGCGATTGTGTCATGATCCCTTTCACACACTCGCAAACATGGTCAGTTCGCTCCATCAGGGCGATTATTCCCGTAGGATCAAGGGATATTCATCATCGGATGCGTTGGGCGTCCTGCACGAGGAGATCAACCGATTGGCTGACATTTTGCAGGGCAACCGTTTTGCAGCGGAGGAGGCGGTCCGGCGGTTTCAGGTTCTGATCGATCAGTTGGATTTTGCGATTTTGGGCGTCGACGATCATCAGAGCTTATCGATGCTTAACGAGTATGCTGCAAAGTTGCTCCAGCAAACCCGCAACAACCTGTTGGGTAAGAATGTAGGAGGCTTGGGTCTGGATGATCTGTGGGGGATCTCCAACGGGCGAACCCTGTGGCTGCGCTTTCCGGAACGGAGCAGTCGTTTTCTGGTGCATGTGAACCGGTTCCGGGAAGAAGGACGCTCACATAACCTGTTCATGCTTTCGGATGTTGACAACCCCTTGCGGGAGGAAGAGCGCAACGCATGGAAGCGCCTGATCCGTGTGTTGGGGCACGAGCTCAATAACTCACTGACTCCGATCATCTCCCTCTCGCAGAGCCTCCGATCCCGGGTCGAGTGGGTGGAGATGGATGAGGAACGCAAATCATCCACGCTTCTCGCGTTGGATACGATATCCCAGCGGGCTCAGGGTTTGAACCGTTTTGTGGAGGATTACGCGCGTCTCGCCAAGCTACCGGATCCGGTTCGCCAGGAAGTGGATCTGGAATCCTCCCTCGCCCGGGTGGTCCAACTTGTGGATGACGGCTCCATCGTGCTCCATCCGGGGATCGCCTGCCGGGTGATGGTGGATGGGGATCAGGTCGGGCAGATGTGGGTGAACCTCATCCGCAATGCCATCGAAGCCAATCAAGAGACTGGACCGCACCAAGTCGAGGTCAGTTGGGTGCGGGATGGGCTGGATGCGGTGGTGAGAATCGATGACAGTGGTCCGGGGGTTGGCAACGGTGAGAACATTTTTGTTCCCTTCTATTCGACCAAGCATGGTGGAAGCGGGATCGGACTCGTCATCAGCCGGCAAATCGCCGAGGCCAATGGAGGCGCGCTTGAGTTGATCAACCGCGAGGAGGGCGGATGCCGTGCTGTGGTTCGGCTGCCTGTGTGCAGGTGAGTCTGGATTGAGTCGTCCGACCGACCCCAACCGTCGTCGATGTTCAGAAACTGTTCAGATCACAACAAAAGAGAATGAACCAAGTATTCAGCCAAACAGTATTGTATACGTGGGCTTCCAGAGAGGCTGAACAATCGCCAGGAGGAAGCATACCTGCAATATGCACCAAAAGGCTGTCCGTCAGTTGTCACTATGTTTGGCTCTTTGTGTGCTATTTGAGCTCAAAGGCTTCGAGATCTTTGACAGCATTATCAATGTTTTTGATTTTGCTTTTCGTGTGGTCCCATATTTCGGCAACAACGGCCTCTCCAACAAGGTAATCTCCAGACAAGCATCCTCCTTCCAGTCTTAGCTTGTTTCCGTGCGGAAGAGTAAGCCTCATCAATTTATCTTCACCTTTGTAGAAATTGTATGATGGATACCATATGCAGAAGCAATAGTCATCCTTTCTGGCGCTCGCAGAAGAAAGAATACCCAAAAACTCTGTTATCCACGTCTGGTCTGTTATCTCATAGTCTTTGGTGGTGTCTTTTTCGAAACTCATCTGAATTACGACACGATCTGTTTTGAGTAGAGCGTGGGAGATTTCGGCCCCTTCCATAATACTAACCGTAGGGCTTGTCTCTAACCCCGCGCAAACTGGGTGATGGAGAATGAATCCTAATATGAGGAAGAAGAGTGAGTGTTTCATTATGGAAGAATGGTAATCAGAGTCGGAGAATAGCTCAACGATTTGGACCAAGATGAGGAATCCTTCGAGAACCAGATTGCTCAATTGATATGATTTTTCGATTAAAACAATGGCCATAATGTAAATGCTTTTCAAGTTCTGAGTGCCAGGGATTGCGCGAGATAGGGGTCGTTGTTTTTGGTGGTAGTGCCGGGATCTCATTTCCTAGGTACCGCAATGTTTCCAGGGAACAGGTCCTGTGTTCATGAGGGGAGTTATCCTGCCGCATGAATGGTTAGACCATCATTTTTCCGAGAATAGGGTTGATTGGGCGGGTGAGGGTCGAATGGGGTTGATTCACCGGGGTGGTGATGTTATCGAGGCGGACATGAAAGAAACACGCTGCAGATTCAGGTCAAGGGTATGGATTGCGGGGGTGTTGAGTGGACTGATGCTGGTGATGGTCGCCTGTGCTCCCACCAAGCCAAAACCCAGGATAGCAGCGCCTCAGCGCGCGGCAGCTTCGGAGTTGCTGGACCGGTATATTCCTGGTTCCATCGGATTGTCGATTGAGGGGACTCCATGGATTGGACATGTGAAGGCCGTGGACCTGGATCAGGATGACCGGATGGATGTCATCGCTTGTGAGTCCCGCGAGAACAAGGTCATGTGGTTGAGGCAGCTCGAGGATGGGAGCTTTGACGAGCAGGTGTTGGCGGAGAACTTGCGGGCGCCGGTTCATGTGGAGGAGGCGGATATGAATGGAGATGGGCACCTTGATCTCATCGTGTCATCCATGAGCGTGGTTTTCCCGAACAACGACAAGATCGGTGCGATCTTCATCCTTGAGAATGATGGCCAGCAGCAATTCACGACCCATCTGATCATTGAGCACATCGACCGGGTGGTGGATGTGAGGGTCGCGGACTTGGATGGAGATGGAAAACTTGACTTGGCGGTGGGGCAGTTTGGCTACGATCAGGGCGAGGTCCGTTGGATGCGTCGGATCGGTGAATGGGAATTTGAGAGTGAGATCCTGCTGAAGCTTTCGGGGACGTGCTTCGTGAATGTTGCAGATTACACCGGAGATGGAAACCTGGATATTGTCGCGCTGGTTTCCCAGCAGTGGGAGGAGATCCATTTGTTCGCGAACGACGGTAAAGGGGATTTCACCGGCAAGATCATTTGGGGGTCCACGAACGAGGACTATTCGCTGAGTGGGATGAGCACCGGGGACATCAACCGGGATGGCCGCCCGGATATACTCTTCACAAACGGAGATGGTTTCGGGCCGAATCCACTTCCGGGACCTAAGCCATGGCATGGTGTTCAGTGGTTGGAGAACACTGGCAACGGCAATTTCCGTTTTCACCGGATCGGGGACTTGGGGGGTGCCTATAGCCCCGTGGCGTGGGATATGGATGACGACGGGGATATGGATGTGGTCGCACTCAGCGCATTCAATGACTGGAACAATCCAAAGTCCGAAGCGATTGTGTGGTTTGAAAATGATGGATTCATGCGCTTTGTTCCGCGTATCCTGGCCTATCGGCCGACTCATCTGCTTTCACTGGATATCGCGGATTTTGACCATTCCGGCAGACCCACATTGGTGACAGGTGGATTTCATGCCTATCCTCCATATGGGAACATGAGCCGGATCTTGCGCTGGCGTCCGAACTTTAACTTTGGCGAACCTTGACCCCCATGATGAAAAAACGCAAATATGACAGGCTGGCCTTCGTTGGCTGGGTGGTGTTCGGGATTCTGATGCTAACCGCCTGCGGTGGTCGCTCGGATTGGGTGAGAGAACAAGCCCCGGATTTGCCGCAGATGGATGGTAAACCGGAAGCGATGGTGAAACGTGTAAAAGCGGCCCATTCCGGAGTAGTGGACGGGCGTGAGCCCGCGCGCGCGATGGCGGAGCTCGCGGTGGTATACCATGCCAACGGTTTTTTGGCGGAGGCATGGCAATGCTATGGCGCATTGATCGAAGTCGAGCCATCCAAGGCGGAGTGGCACCATTTGCTGGCCACGATTATTGCCAGTTATGGAAGGCTAGAGGAAGCCATCCCCCTTTGGGAGGATGTGGTTAGGCTTGATCCCTCCTATGCACCGGCCCATCTCAGGCTCGGCGATATCCATGCGAAGCTGAATCGGTGGGACGAAGCCAAAGTTGTTTTTTCCGGTATGTTGAAGCATCATCCGGATAGTCCCTATGGATTGATGGGGATGGGGCGGGTGGCGATTGCCAACGAGGATTGGCAGGAGGCTCGTAAGTGGCTCGAACAGGCCAGGGTGAAGTCCAATGATCGGATTGGAGTGGATCTGCTTATCATGGTTTACGAGCGCCTCAACATGAAGGATATGGCCGACTTGCTCTATCGCACGGTATCATGGGGTGGCTATGCGGATATTCCCGATCCATGGGTGTGGACGGTGATGGAGCAGAGTTTTGATGCTTCTCAGCTTTCTAACAATGGCGGCATGGTTGCCTTCTCTGGCGACATGGACCGTGGGCTTCGCATGATTGAACGGGCGATCCGCCTGAGTCCGGATGATGGTATGTTGCATTATCAGTTGGGCAATTTGTTGAGGCAGATCGGGCGGGATGATGCGGCGAAGGCGGCTTTCACCCGTTGCACTGAGCTGAATCCGGAATTTTCGGATGGCTGGTTCAATCTCCTGATGATCGCCAAAAAAGAAGGGAACCGGTTGGAGATCCGTTCTCTTTTGGAATCGGGCTTGTTGCATTGTCCCCGATCCCCTGCGTTGTTGATGGAGCAAGGACGTCTCATGATGAGCATGGGGCTCACTGACGAAGCGATTGCGGCGTATCGGGCGTCGATTGAAGTGCGCCCCAACGAAGCTGCGGCCTATGTGTATTTGGCGCAGGCATTGTTTGCACTCGACAAGATGGATGAAGGGGGCGCTCAACTGCGCAAAGCGCTCGATGTGGAGCCGGGTCACATGCCGGCCCTGCTGACCATGACTTTTTATGCAATCAACACTCAGGATGAAGCTGAGGCTGCGAAGTGGCTCAGGCTGGTGCGTTTGCAGCCTCGCTTGGGTCCTGCGGATGTTGCGAATCTGGAGAAGCGCTTCGCAGAACGTTTCGGGCAGCCTTTGGGCGATTGACCCAAGCTCTCCCGATTGGCGTCCTGACTGGTTTTTCTCTTATTCCCGTGCGTCATGCCATGGAGTAAGAGGTTTGGTCTCACACGACCTTCGTAGATTCGTGACTCGGGTCCCCGGTTGCCCCCCCAAACGCAATCGGAGCTTGCAGCGACGAAGTCCATCCTCCTCAATCAGCGCTTTTGATTCCTATGAAACTGATGTCTTATCTTGTGCTTTTGGTCAAAGGCGTTGCTATTGGTATCGCCAATATCATACCCGGTGTGTCGGGCGGAACCATGGCGGTGGTCATGGGGATCTATGATCGGCTGATTCAGGCGATCGGTGGCGTGATCACTGACAAGAACCGGCGTGTGGAGCATATCCTGTTTCTCGCGCTGGTGGGAGCGGGTGCAGCGGCTGGGATCCTCTTGCTCTCCCATCTCATTGAGCATGCGCTCAAGCACTATGAGATCTACACCATGCTTTTGTTCATGGGCCTGATCCTGGGATCCATTCCAGCGGTCGTGAAGAACAGCGGGCTGACCCGTTTCGGTTTTTGGCAGGTGCTCTGGATGGCACTTGGGCTGGTGGCTGTGCTGGTGTTGGGTAGCAATCCGGCAGCCAAAGCAGGGGTGGTGGCCACCGGTGCATCCGCCGATATGTTGCGGCTTTTCCTGTGCATGATCCTGGCCGGTGGTGCGATGATTTTGCCGGGTGTGAGTGGGTCCCTTGTGTTGGTCTTGCTGGGGCAGTATGCCGTGGTCCTGCATGCCATCAACTCCATGGACATCAAGCTGCTCGCCGCTGCCGGTCTGGGGGCGGGAGTTGGCATTCTGGTGTTTTCGAAGATTATCGAGATCCTGCTTAAGAAGGTGCCGTCCAGCACCCATGCTTTTATTATCGGACTGGTCGGCGGTTCGATTCTCGTCATCTACCGCGGCTTCCCAACCGGCACCGACGGGCTGCTCATGGGCACTGCCTGTATCGTAGGCGGCACCATTCTCGCATGGCTGAGCGGATGCGGTGCTCCGGTCAAGAAATGATTTGAGTATTGGCGGTTGACGGTTCAGATTGGATGCGTCTTCCACCATTCATTTGAGTGTGCCCGGGTGGCGGAATGGTAGACGCTGAGGACTTAAAATCCTTTGTCTGAAAAGACGTGCGGGTTCGAGTCCCGCCCCGGGCACCAATTGATGATCAAGCACTTGTGTAAGTTTATTGTGGTGCATTTGGCGATTTTCGAAAAGTAGAGTGGTGCAGTAGTGGTGCACTGAACCTTTCGTGCATGATCGGTCACTGCGTGAAAATCCGACCCGGTGCCTCTGATCCGGATATCTAGGATTGTAGTATTCCGCTCCGGGCTCCCATCGTTTCACGGTCCTGTATGTCCAAGCGTTTTTCGCTTCCTATGCTCCTTTTCTCTACTGAATCATTGATTTCGGTCGTTTATACGTTCACAATAGAAAAACGTTCCATTCATTCCGAATGGCATGCCTGATACCCGAAACCACACATTACCCCCTCCCGGAAATACTGACCATCTCTCCTTTTGGATCCCCGCACTCCATGAACAAGAAAGCCCTATCCGAGACCGACATCCGGACGAAGTTCATCACTCCGGCTATTTGTGGTGAAGACGGGGCAGGGTGGGATCCAAAAGGGATGAGAAGTCTCAGTGAGCGTGACATTTGCACCAAATGCATCACCCCGAGTCTAATGAGGGCTGGATGGAATATCGACACTCAGGTGCGGGAGGAAGTCAGCTTCACCGATGGTCGAATATATGTCCGGGGGAAACTTCATGCGAGAGGAGCAAAGAAAAGGGCTGACTACATTCTTTATTACAAGGCCAATATTCCGATCGCAGTGATTGAGGCTAAGGACAACAACCACACTGTTGGCGCGGGCATGCAGCAAGCTCTTGGATATGCTGCTACCTTGGACATCCCGTTTGCATTCAGCAGCAATGGAGATGGTTATTTGTTTCATGATTGCACGGGTTTGTCTGAGTCGATTGAGACCGTTTTGTCTCTTGATGCATTTCCTTCTCCTGAGACGCTTTGGGCGAAATACAAAACCTACAAAGGAATCTCAGACTCAATAGAGCCAATTGTTACACAAGACTACTACATCGACGGGTCAGGTAGAATCCCCCGCTACTATCAGCACATCGCTATCAACCGCACCGTGGAGGCCATCGCCCGCAATGATGGGCACAACCGCCATCTGCTCGTGATGGCGACGGGAACGGGCAAAACCTACACTGCATTCCAGATCATCTACCGCCTGTGGAAGAGTGGTCTGAAAAAGCGTATCCTTTTTCTTGCCGATCGTACCGCCCTTATCGATCAAACTGTGCGCGGGGACTTTCGCCATTTCAAGGAGGCGATGACAGTCATCAAAAACAAACGCATCGATACGGCTTACAACATCTACCTTGCGCTCTATCAGGGGCTATCTGACAGCAGCGAAAGCGACAATGACGCCTACAAGCAGTTCAGCCCCGACTTCTTCGACCTGGTCATTGTGGACGAATGTCACCGGGGTAGTGCCCGGGAGGACAGCAAGTGGCGCGAGATCCTCGAATACTTCTGTCGTGCCACCCACATCGGACTCACTGCCACACCCAAAGAAACCACCGAAGTTTCAAGCTCCGAGTATTTTGGACAACCACTCTACACCTACTCACTGAAACAAGGCATCGACGACGGATTCCTGGCGCCCTACAAGGTGGTAAAGGTCACACTCGATATTGATGCAGAGGGTTGGCGGCCTCCAAAAGGCTTCAAGGATAAGGATGGGCAGGAAGTTGAAGACCGCATCTACAACCGCAGCGACTTCGACAAACACCTTGTGGTCGAAGAACGTCGCCAGCGCGTAGCTCAGAAGATCACCGAGTTCCTCAAGGGCAGCGATCGTTTTGCAAAAACCATCGTGTTTTGTGTGGATATTGAGCACGCCGAAGGCATGCGCACGGCCCTTGCCAATGCGAATGCCGACCTGGTCACCGCCAATAGCAAATACGTGATGCAGATCACCGGCGACAACGAGGAAGGCAAACGCCACCTCGACGCCTTCATCAGTCCGAGTGAACGATACCCGGTCATTGCCACGACTTCGAAGCTCATGACCACTGGCGTGGATGCCCAGACCTGCAAGCTCATCGTGCTCGACTCTAACATCGGATCCATGACTGAATTCAAGCAGATCATTGGACGGGGCACCCGCATCAATGAGGACTTCGGCAAGCATTACTTCACTATCATGGATTTTCGCAACGTCACCGCGCTCTTTGCCGACAAGGAGTTTGACGGAGATCCTGTTCGTGTGAAAGACATCACCGACGCCGACCTGCTCGCCATCACCGACGAGGAAAGCGATGACGATCCCGTCACCGACGACCTCACTGGCGATCCCGTTGTATTCTCCGAACCGGAAAAACCGGACGTTCTGATTTCGGGGGAAGACCCCGCAGCGTATGGAAAACGCCGCAAGGTCACCGTAAACGGTGTTGAGGTCACCATCCTTAACGAACGTGTGCAATACATGGGTGACGACGGCAGGATCATCACTGAGAGCCTGCGCGATTTCACCCGCAAAAACATCCGATCCAACTATGGTACGCTTGAGTCCTTCCTCAACTCATGGCGGGATGCTGAGAAAAAACGCGCCATTATCGACGAGATGGAGGCGCACGGGGTGTTTTTTGCTGCCCTCGAAGAAGAGGTTGGTTCTGCCTTTGATCCCTTCGACCTCATCTGCCACGTCGCCTTTGAACAGCCACCGCTCACCCGCCGCGAACGTGCCGAGAATGTGCGCAAGCGTAACTACTTCACACGCTACGGTCAGCTTGCCCGCAGTGTGCTCGATAGTCTCCTGGATAAATACGCGGACGACGGCTTGCTTGACCTTGAGAATCCCGCCATCATCACCCTCGATCCAATCAATCGCCTCGGCACCGCCCCTGAGATCGTCCGCGCTTTTGGAGGAAAAGATGCCTACAAAAAAGCGGTGCAATGCCTCACAGAGCAGTTATATATTAGTGCCTGAGGATTGCCAAACATGTCTCATTCAAACGAAACCTACCTGAAAAGCCTCGTTCTCGAATTGGTCAAGCTCCCTGCAGAGACCGAATGGCTTGAATTCAAGCTGAACAAAGATGATCCCGAAATGATTGGGCAGCGGCTCTCCGCTCTCAGCAATGCTGCGGCACTTGAGCAAAAACCAACAGCCTATCTGCTGTGGGGTATTGATGACACGACCCATGAGATCAGAGGTACTACCTTTGATTATCGAGCCAAGAGAGTTGGCAATGAGGAACTTGAGAACTGGCTTCTTCATTTTCTTTCGCCCAAGATTCATTTTCGCTTCAACACAGTGTACATCGACGAAAGACCGGTTGTGGTTTTGGAAATTCCCAGAGCTGAGCAAACTCCGGTTCAGTTCAGATCCATCGAGTACATTCGAGTGGGGTCCTACACCAAACAACTCAAGGATCATTCGGACAGGGAACGTCAACTTTGGCGGATATTTGATCGTACCCCCTTTGAAAGGTTACCAGCCAAGCAGAACTTGGATGCGGGTGAGATTCTCCAGTTGTTGGACTATCCTTCATATTTTGAGTTGATAGGTCTGGATCTTCCGTCAAATCGGGAAGGAATCATCGATCGCCTGAAAGATGAATCGTTCATCGTAAAAAACGACTCTGGAAATTGGGACATCTTGAACCTTGGAGCTATCCTGTTTGCGAAAAGCCTTTCTCCATTTGACGGCTTGAACCGGAAAGCCCTTCGCGTGATCCACTACAAAGGCAACTCTCGGATCAAAACCCTTCACGAACAGGTTGGAACAAAAGGATATGCCAGCGGGTTTGAGGGTTTGATCGACTACATTAATGCCCGCATTCCACACAACGAAGTGCTCGGGACTGCTTTGCGCAAGAATGTGCCCATGTTTCCGGAGATTGCCATAAGGGAGCTGGTGGCAAATGCGCTAATCCATCAGGACTTTTTTGAGAAAGGCACTGGCCCGATGATCGAAATATTTGCGGATCGATTGGAGATTACAAATCCGGGAGTTCCTCTTATTGATCCCGATAGATTTCTCGATTCACCTCCAAAATCCCGCAATGAAGCCCTTGCTGCAATCATGAGGCGCGTTGGGATTTGCGAAGAACGAGGTTCTGGGATCGACAAAGTCGTCCACGAGACCGAGCTTTTTCAGCTTCCTGCTCCCCGTTTTGAAACCACGCCATTGCATACTCGATCCGTGCTTTTTGCGCACAAGGTTTTCGAAGCTATGACCATGTCTGAGCGGGTGCGTGCATGCTATTTGCATGCCTGTTTACGCTATCTCACTCGTGATTTCATGACCAATGAGTCATTGAGGAACCGTTTCGGACTATCCGAGAGCAAGATAGCTTCGGTCAGTCGGGTGATCGCTGCAGCAAGAAAGCAGGGGAGTATTCTCCCAGCGGAAGAAGGGCAAGGTAACAAGTATGCACGATACATTCCCCATTGGGCTCGATGATGCTTATTTTCGCTCATTTTCGCGAAGCTGCCTAAATGTGTTTGCATCGATCTGTAACCCATTGGCATTCAACAAAACTACATCCTGATAGTCTCATTTCTTATTCATCTTCATTTGCACTAGAGTTTATAGTGCGCCATCAAGACAGACTTTCCTATATGCCCAACATATCATCCATCATCAAAAACGTCCGCAACATCATGCGGCAGGATCGTGGCGTCTCCGGCGATGCCCAGCGGCTGGAGCAGCTTGGCTGGATGCTCTTCCTCAAGATCCTCGATGACAAAGACCAGGAACTCGAACTCATCCGGGAAGGCTATCAGTCCGTCATCCCCGAGCGCCTGCAATGGCGCCATTGGGCCACCGACCCCGAGGGCATTACGGGCGAAGACCTCATCTACTTCATCGACCACCCCACCACAGGCTTGTTTGCCAACCTTCGCCAGCTCCAGTCCACCCACCACCCACGCCGGGCCGCACTCGTGCGGGAAGTTTTTGATGGGGCCAACAACTACATGAAGTCGGGCTACGAGATGCGCAAGGTCATCAACCAGCTCAACGGCTTCGACTTCAACAGCTCCGAAGACCGCCACATCTTCGGCACCGTGTATGAATCGATCCTCATCGAACTGCGCGACGCTGGAAACAAGGGCGAGTTCTACACCCCCCGCGCCATCACTCAGCTCATGACCCAGATGACCGCTCCCAGACTCGGGGAGCGCGTGCTCGACCCCGCCGCCGGGACGGGAGGCTTCCTCAGTGCCGCCATCGACTTCATCCGCGAACGCGACGTGCGCACGCTCGACGACGAAGCCGTGCTGCAGCAATCGATCAGCGGCTGGGAACTCAAGCCCGTCTCCTACGTGCTTGGCCTCACCAACCTCATCGTGCACGGCATCGACGTGCCCGACTGGCACTACATCGACAGCCTCAAAACGGAATACACCGCTATCGGCCCACGCCAGCAGGTGGAAGTCATCCTCGCCAATCCCCCCTTTGGAGCCAGCATCGCCGACGGC
>JAPXRV010000084.1:0-14202 GCA_033813415.1 Opitutales bacterium
TCTCTATAGAGCACACAGGCTAACCTATAGAGCACACAGGCTACCCGGGATTGGCCGGGCAGCCTGATAGTCCGATCACGGAAGAGCCAAATTCCGATGCTCAGTTATCCGCTGGTTTGTCGCCGACGATATGGAACACGTAGGCGGCGTCTTTCCCGAGGTATTCACGCGCGAGAGAGGTCAGGTGCTCCTTTGTGGTGGACTCCAGCACTCCCAGTCGTCCTTTCATGCGCTCATTGAACCACGGGGTTCCCTGACTGCGCGACAGCACCCAGCCCAGCCAACGCCCCGGATCACGGTCCGCATTTTTCTCCTGGCTGATCAGCGGCTTCAAGGCACGGCGGTGTTGGTCCTTGGTGACTCCGTTTTCCGCAAGACCCGCCAATACCTCGAGTGTTTTCTCCTCAAAGAGGGCGATGCGCTCCGGATCACACTCCATCTGGATGAACAATTGACCCGGATCGTCGGAGTCCCATCCGCACTCGGCACGACAGCTCACCCCATACGACCCGCCCATTTCCTCGCGGATAGCCCGGTTGAGTGCATCCTCAATAACCGATGCGAGCGCTTCGACCTTGGCTGCCTTCTTCCACTGAACGCCGCTGCAGACCGGATAAACCAGAACCAGAGCGGACTTCGGATCAGGGCCGACATAGCGGAATTCCTTCCGGTGAGTCGAAGTGAACTTGGGTGCGTCTTCAGGATTCACACTGGGGGCTACCTTGCTACGGGGAGGGAGTGCCCCAATGGTACGGGCGATCTCAGGTAGCAGCTTCTCGATCTTGAAGTCCCCGGCGATCCCGATTTCGAGGTAGCCTTCCCGCAGTTGCGGATTCATCCAGGAAGCGCTGGCGGCGACATCCGCCCCCAACATTTCGGCTTTGGAAGGGTGACGCAGACGCCAGTCATTGTCGAAAATGAAAGGTTTCACGTGCATCTCGATCACCTCCGCCGGATTGGTCGGGGCATCCTTCCATGCCGCCTTCATGACCTGTTGATACAAAGCATGGGAGGACCCGCGGAAGCCCGGATCGCTCAGCATCGCCGCCAGCCACTCAAGCAACATCGGGAAGTCATTGCGCAGGCCACCGGCATTGATCTCAATCGCCAGATTCCCCATCTTGATCTCACCAACTGCAAACTGTTTCCCCATCGTCAGCTTCTGCACCTCCTCCAGGGAGTGCTTGCCCAGACCGCCAAAATTCAAGTGCACCGGTGCAGCAATCGCCATCCGGCGATCCTTGCTTGCGATTCCATTCACGCCCTCACCCAC
This sequence comes from Opitutales bacterium, assembly GCA_033813415.1. GTDB lineage: Bacteria > Verrucomicrobiota > Verrucomicrobiia > Opitutales > JAFGAQ01 > JAFGAQ01. The sequence continues at coordinate 1,274 of JAPXRV010000084.1, forward strand.
GCGCATGTTCACGCTGATCAGGTTCATCCGGGTGGACATCTCACGCAGGTTGACCCTTGCCCCGTTCGCAAACTCGACCCGTGTGATCTTGAGCTCCGGATCAAATTCCTTCGAAACAATCTCCCCGGGAGCTCCGAAATCATTGTAGGCCCATTCGAGTTTTGCCTTTTCCTTCTTTCCTTCGCTGCCTGCGGCAAGAGCAGCCTTGTATGTGGCGATTACCGCATCCTTGTCCAACCCGGCTTGAGCCAGCTTGCCCTGAAGCAGGATCGCGCTGTGTTCCGGATCCAGGGCCGCCCGCAACGATGCTCCAATCTGCTTTCCATCCCAGTCCTGGAACCACTTTCCGAGAAGCTCATGTTCCTGTGAAGGGTGCTGAAACACCGCACCCGGTGTCGAAAAAGAGTTCACCATCGCTTGCGCCAATTGGGCATTCTCACGGGTCTCCGCCTGCTGCACCTGCCCTTGCAACTGGGCGAGCATCACGTTTTTGAGTCGGGTGGCATCGTCATCATCAAAGCCCTCTCGCGTCAGTTGGGACAGGTCACGCGCCATACGCTGAAGGGTTTCCATTGTCAGGCTGGGCTGAGTCACCAGGGTCATTTGATTCAGACGGAATAGCCCCGGTTCTTCCTGCAGACCGGGAATCGCCTGCAGATAGGGCGAGGAACCACCCGCCACCTGAATGTTGCAATGGATGGAAAAAAAGGCGGTCGCCATGAAGTTGAGTGTGTTCTCCCGAACAATCTCAGCCGTCAACGGACCATTGGGCATCGGAACCAGGTTGGCGAGCTGAACGAGCATGTGTTCGGCATCCGGCGTGTCAGTAAGATGCACCGAAGTCGAGGAAGGCGGCTGGATCGTATCCTGCGGGGCAGGCAACGGATCCGGGTTGGCTTCAAGTCCTGCGAAATGGGCCTTCACCCGCGCCTCAAAATCATCGGCGCTGAGCGCGCCCGCGCCGATCAAAATCATCCGGTCAGCGGTGTACCACTTGCGGTAGAAGCCCTCAAAATCCGCTTTTTGGAGGGACTTCACGCTTTCCTCGGTGCCAATAGGAGAGCGCTTCGCAAAACGCCCCTCGCCCAGAAGAAAACCAAGGTTCGAAAAATACGCCCGGTAGTGGGTGGAATTCCGGCTGCGCATCTCCTCAAGGATGACCCCGCGTTCCTTCTCAATTTCGGCATCATCGAAAACCTGCCCATGTGCCTGATCCTCCAGAAACCGGAATGCGTCGTCGACAAGCGCCGTCTCAAGGTGCGGCAATTCCACCGTATACACCGTCTGCAGGAATCCCGTGTAAGCATTGAAGTGCTGCCCAAAAGCCAAGCCATGCCGCTGGAACGTTTCAATCACCTGACCGGCCTCCGGAAAGTGTTTGGTTCCGTTGAAAGCCATGTGCTCGAGGAAGTGCGCGATTCCCAGCTCATGATCTTCTTCCATGAAGGAACCCACCTCCACAAGCAGGCGCAGGCTGAGTTGATTCTCCGGATGGGCATTCGGCAGATACGCCCAACGCAGACCATTTTCCAATGTCCCGTAGACAACTGCCGGATCCCCCTCAATCCCATCCAGCTTCGGAGGCCATGAATTGGCCGATAGCGGTATCGCCGCGCCAACCAAGGCGAACAGCAATGCGTGAATGAATGAATTCCGTAGAATTCGGTGTCGGAGTGTGTGTCTCTTCATAGGATTCTTTTACGTGTGAAAATCTATTCTTTCTTCACTCCTTCGCGGCTTCGTGGCTTTGCGTGTCCTCCATAGCTCGAAGAGCGACGGGGGAAGTGCAGGCGCTGCATGCAGCGTCAAACGGGCGTGAATTTCTCTTGGTTTCACTGAGGCTTTCCTTTCGCGCTTTCATTTGCGAAGAGATGACGAAGTCCCCGGTTCATGCCTTCCGCATAGACACCCACATGTTTTTCACCCTCGATCACACGGAACTGTTTTTCCAGATACAGGTAGTTGCGCTGATCAAGCAGTTGGTTGAAAGCCGAAGCTTCCTTCAGGAGTTCGGGATGATCCAATCCGCCGAACCCCATGAAAACCCTTGCCGGGAGCTTGGGTCTATGTCCGAGCAGCAAGCTCTTTAGCGGCCTTTGTGCCTTGTAGAAAGCTTCCTCCGACTTGCGAAGCCAGCCATCAAACAATGCCGGATTGGCGCCCAGCGCCACGACTCCGTGGAACAAGCCCGGCGCGGAAAACAGTGATCCCAGAGCAACCAATCCTCCGGTGGATATCCCACAGAGGAACCGCGCCTCCGGATCGGCGGGATACTCCGATTCCACAAAAGGGATGATCCTCTGTTGAATCCGTTGGAGGTAATCACTTCCCATTTCCGGAGGGCATTGATCCCTTTCCCGGATCGCCCAGACCTCATTCAAAGGACGCGAGTAACTCAATCCCACCAAAATGTACTCGGGAACCTCTTTGTCATCCAATAGCTTGCTGTAGAGTCCCCACATCAGGCAGAAATCCCAATAAGCGTCAAACACGTACACGACCGGATGTTTCATGAGCGGATCCTGATCGTACGACCAGGGCAGGCTCACGATCAACTGATCGTCACCGTCGTATCCCAGCTTGTTCAGATCAATGACGTGCGTTCCCCTGAGCCGAACCTCAGGAAATAGGGGATGATTTTCGCGTGGATGAAGCATTATAAGTTAAAGATTCCAAGCCGCGGATTGCCCAAAACCCTTTCAATAGCACATCCAACAACCAAATACAAATAACACCGAACCGAAAAACAACAGTGAAACCAAAACTGCCTTATTTATCCCGCACGCATTCATCTGCGCATAAAGCCCGACCCCCATTGCCACCGCAGACATTACTATTCCGTCAAAGGATATGACAGCACCAAAGAGCTCTGAATTGATGTCTCCCAAGCAGTATTTGACGCTAACAATTCCGATATGAATAAGCAGCATTAGCACTATAATGCTAGATAGGAGTTTAATAGATGATACCTTTGTCATGGTTTTTCGTAAGTTTGAACACTCTAATAGAAGAGGCTAAGGAACTTTATTTATCTGCATTTGTGATACTGATCATCAATAGTGCATTATAGATAATACATGCTATTCCGATTGTATTCCAAAGCAATAGCGCAAAATACTTGGAAATGGCATCCTGCTGCATTATATTTCGGATTCTTGGCAGATACCTTATGGCGAATTCATAACCAGTCCCAAACAGCAGACCAGAGAGGTGGGTTCCATGGGCAATCTCATAACCAGCACTCCCATTGACAAGAAAACTCGAAAGTACAAGGGCTAAGATCGAAAACACACAGCTCATAGAGTTGACAAATCCAAGTGTGTAAAGAGCTCTGATGAAAACCATTGCAACCAATGCACTGATCCCCGCCGAACAACCAGCTATTCCACTATCTTCAGCAACTGAAATCGCTTCTATACAACCTGCAAAAACGGATCCAAACAGAAGTAAGAACCACTTCTCATGTTCTCTCACATATTTACCTAATATGAACCAGGCTCCGATCACTGTGAATATATTCCCAATGAGGTGACGTTCTGAGATATGGTAAAAACTATAGGTCAATATTCTCGTGATTTTGACAAAGAAGTAATCATCAAGCCAAAGGACTAGCCACTTTTCCTGCGCCAAGTCGATAGTTTGGAAATAGGAAACGGTTAATAGCAGCGTAATCGATAAGCAGGAGATTAGTCCGTTTCGACTAAAACCCCATGTGTTGATGTACCGAAACTCTCCCTTTTCTTTGTGGGTTCTCCATGCAGTGAACAAAAAGAATCCTCCCAAAACAATAAATAGAACCTTCATTCCATTCTCCATTTTGTGGGAAACAATTAAATCTATAATTATAGCGCTCCAGAAAAAACCGCCAATCACAACAAAATCAACCGAGTATAATCTCGGAAAGAGAGTGACATTTTTTTCTTTTTCTCTATTTAGAAACTTCATGAATTCTATATTATCATGGTTATACAAACAATAACTTCGCTGTTATTTTTCCGTTCAGAAACATTATGAAATAGTGAAGCTAGACAGCCAATTAACCGACTGTCTAGCTCAATATGAATAGAACTAGAACCAACCGATAATGGCACCCCACGCTGCCCCACGGCTTGCGCCACATAGCGCGCCACTGTACAATGCTGCACCAATGGCACCGATTGAAACGGGGACGGAAAGTGCCCCAATAGCCACTACTGCAACTGCAATAGAAGCACCGATTGCCGCTCCATAGACAGCACCAGCAGCAGCCCCAGCCGCCGATCCGGCAAGATCCCCACCCTCAACCATTTCCAACTCTTCATTCGTCAACGTAATCGTATTCATGATATTATGTATTGTTATCTTTAGTTTTCCACGCGGGACCCATCCAGCAAAGTGATGCCGGATGTTGCGTCGAAAGTCTCTTTTGGCAAGCTGGAACGCTCCTTGCGTCCCTCCTGAACGAGCTGTGCGCTCTCAGATGCCCTATATGCCTCAGTTGTATCTCCAAAGTAATGGGAAAGGATGGCTTCCAATTCCGGGCTTGAATCCATGCGCTGTTTCACCCGCAGGCACTGATCCCGGAAAGCCGGATTGCCCAGTATCTGACTGATCTTGTGTTTCAGGCTCTCAGTAGTTTCGCGCCGGAGATTTCCCAACAACCCGATCCCGTGATAGACCACCCTCGCCGCATTTCCGGCCTGATCAATCTGGTGGGTTCCTGGGCAAACCAGCATAGGGACACCAAGGGCAACACACTCGGTGATGGAGTTCATGCCCCCGTGGGTGATCATGAGGTCACAGGATTTGAGCACGCGCATTTGCGGAACAGACTGGAGCACCGCCACATTGCGCGGGGGACTCGGTAGCATGGACCGATCAAGGTTCCCAATCGAAACAATCAGGTTCCATGGGCTTCCTTTCGCCGATTCGATCACATTGCCCAGAAAGCCGGTTGCGCCCTTGTAGCGCCAACCCGCCGTGCCTAGACTGCAATACACCAAGGGAATGCCGGGCCTCCTTGCTACCATCGATTCAAACCGTGAGGTGAATCCATAGTCCCATTGGGATTCGGGCCGATCCGGATTCACCCGGATGCTCAGGTGTACCCTGTTGGGCGTGGCCGCTCTCGGGAAATCCAAACAATGTGGGGAGATCACAAACTCCGGTGCATTCCGGAACCCAATATGGAAATAGCGCCTGATATCGAGATCGGAAGGCGAAACGCCCATCTTCGAGGCGGTGCGACGGATAAGACGCTTGTCATAATCCGGGCGCATTCCGGAAGCCCCCAGAAACCAACGTTTCAACAAATAGCGGACCCACAATCCATCACAAATCCGGTCGCTCCACCATGTTCCACGTGGGATATAGGTCGAGCTCAATGGTGGGCACCCCACGCTCTGATCCTGTGGCATCATGGACTCGATAATCCCGAATCGCTTCTGATCTCTACACAACGCGAGCGCAAAAAAGGAGTAAGGGCTGTCAAGCATCAGAAAGTCGAACGGGATACGGTGAATGACTTCATCCAGAGCCGAACAGCGCCGCCAGCGCGCCTTTGCCCAATTTCGGAATTGCATCCATGCGGCCACCTTATCACGGAAGGATGTCAGCTCGCTTCCGGCAAGGGGTTGGGCCTCCGCATGCGGATAAATGTCATCGTCCTGGACAATGTAACGGAAGCCCTGAGCCTCCACATGTGCCCGCAACGACTCAATGCCCACATAGGCGACCTCATGGCCCATTCGCGCAAGAGCTCCCGCGATGGGAAAGGTCCCGTTGTAGTGGCTACGCTGCGGATAGATCTTGAAGAGGATCTTCATCGCGGCACCTCCGCGTTTGCAAGAGGGGAATCTTCCAAACATGGCGTCCAAAGCCGCTCCACCCTATCCCCAAAGACCAAGCGCGGATCCTGGGCAATTTGCTCCATGCAAGCTGCGTGCGGACTCTCCGGAAACGGCAACTGGTGAACAAATGGCTCGACCCCTTCATTCCCTCCAAAACAGACAAACGCTATCCTTCGCGCTATAGGGTCCTGAACGACAGGAGCAATAATGCCCTCACGCAACCAGTTGGGATTTGCGCAATAATCAAGCCCACGACCTCCTTGGCCATTATCAAAGCCAATCGAAGTACAAGCGGGAACAAGTCCCCGGGTTTCAGAAAACCGGACCACTTCACGCAACAACCGGACCATTCGCCGGGTCTTATGGCTATCGTCACTGAGCATGCCTTCAATTCCAAACACATCGACCCATGCATCGCCCGGATACCGATCCAACAACGACTGGAAATCCTCGGCATAGTCTCCAGCACCAAATACGAAGAGGAAGTTTCCGACGTGTTTTTCCTCGCGCAGGTAATCGACGGTGAAACGGTAAAGCCGGATATACTCCGAAGGAGTGCAACGGGAGCGTCCCCACCAGAAATGATCCCCATTCTGCTGATGCAGTGTGCGGAAAAGAATCGGAATCACCCGGCCCTCTGCGTCCTTAAGGTTGCCAAGCTTGCTGGCAATCAGATCAAGGGATTCACACAGCGCGGAATGCGCGGGAGCCCCGGGGAGCAGATCCTCCACTCCACACCCGGACAGGCAATCCTTACCGGTAGCCATGTTTTCGGGAACCCACGATACCAGGATCACGCCCCCTCTCTCATGAGCTTCCCGGATCTTGGGGACAACGTGGTCGTACATGGGCGACCAACCTTGCTTGATCGAAACCAGAATAAACCCATAGAGAGCAGGCCACTTGTCGGTAGTGGCATACAGATCACACCGTCCCGCTTGTAGCATCCAACCCTTTCCCTGCTCCTCCACACCCATGACATTGGCGTGATCCTGACCAAACAGAACGCCACCCGCACGCTGATCCCGAAGCGCCATCTTCAAGCGGACCGCTTCGTCACCCATCGAAAGATGCCTGCGGACTGCCACAACAATCGACGGAGTATCCGCAAGCGTTCCCCGTAACGAGAGACCTTCGTCCGTTGGATCGGGATTTGACTCTTTCGGATAGGTCACCGAAACCACCCGCCCATCCGACAGCTCTACCTTCTTGTCACAGAGCGAGAGCAAGCGCTGGTTGTGAACGGCGAGAATGATCAGCTTACCCTGAACCCGCATTGCGCTGAGGGTCTCAACCAGCATGTCCTCGGAATCGGCATCAAGGGCCGAACTTGGCTCATCCATCAGCACAATCGGCGCATCGGAATAGAGTGCGCGGACCACGGCAACCCGTTGCTTCTGTCCACCCGATAGGTTTGCACCGTTTTCGGAAACATGGGTGTGGAATCCCCTCGGGAGGCTCTCGATGAACTCCAGGATGCCCACTTTGCGGCAAAGCTCCATGATACGCGGCATATCCGGTCGGGATTCGCCAGGGGCTAGATTCTCGAGAACCGTGCCGGCCAGCATATCAATGCGTTGGGGAACATGGGCGATTAGGGCCCGAAGCCGCTCCAGCTTCAAATACTGGATGTTCACCCCATCGATCAGAATCTGGCCTTTGTCGGGTAGATAGTGCCGCTGAAGCAGTGAAAGAATAGTGCTCTTTCCGCACCCGGATCTTCCCGCCAACGCCACAATCTGACCACTCTGGAAGATCAGTGATATCCCTTGAAGGGTCGCCACCCTGCCTGGGTAGTGAAAGTCCACACCATCCACCTCGATCGCGAAAGGAGAGCCATCCAATTCAAGGTCAGCTGTTCCGTTGTCGTCTTCAAGTTCCAGATCCAGAATCTCATACAAACGATCGGTGGATGTCGTGGCCGCTCTCAGGCTGGCGTTCATTCCGATGAGGGACACAATGGGACCGGTGATGTATCCCGCAAGCGCATGGCAGGACATGAGCTCACCGGCAGTCAGAATACTGTCGAGGACCAGACTGGCCCCCAACCAAAGCAAACCGATCGTGTAAGCTTGCGTGAGTAGCCCGCCGGCAGAACCAATTATCAGGCCGGTTTTGGAAGCCATCCAGACGCGTTTGAGGAGCCTTACGGTGCGGGTCTCTGTCCGGAACGCCATCTCTTCTTCCATTCCACAACTGCGGACAATGGACATCGCATGCAATGACTCCACCACCTGCGCATCGAAATCAGCCGACCGTTCCATGATCTCCCGCTGATAGCGCCGGTTGAGCCAGTCGGATGCAAAATACACGGCAACATTTGCCGGAATCAACGCCATGGAGAACAGAGCGAGCTGCCACGAGTAGGCAAACATGGCCGCAAACGCGAATATGAGAATCATCGGATTGATGATGAGTTCCAATACCGTGCCGGTGAGGAAATCCCGGATGGCCTGGGCGTCGCGCACACGCGAAATGATCTCGCCAACCCGCATGGTGTCGAAGAAGGCCTGAGGCAAGCGCATCACATGGCGATAGTAGCCCAGGATCAGCCCGGCATCGATTCGCTGGGCGCAGCGTAAAATGAGAATCGACTGGAAGTATCCCAACACGATTCTCAACACAAGGATGCAGAGCATTCCCACGCCCAGAAGGCGCAGCAGGTTCCGGCTTCCGTCAAGGATCACATTGTCGATGATCTTTTGCACATACACCGCACTGCTGAGCGAAAGAATCGTCCCGAGAACCACACCCACCAGCGCCTGATAGATCACCTGCTTATGCGGGCCAAGAAGCGCCACCAAGCGTGACCAAGGGCTTTGTTTGGGCGAACTGGGCGTAAACGAATGCCCCGGAGACAAAACGATAAAAACGTTTGTCCAGATAGCCTGAAACCGATCAATCGACCATTTTTCAATTCGTCCAATCGCAGGATCCATAATCTTCATGGATTTCTTCCCGATACCGCACACCACAACGTAGTGGAGAAGACCACCTGGCGTGATCACGTGGGCAATTCCAGGCAATGGGAGAGACGAAAGGTCTTCGAACTTGCACCGCAACCCCTTGGCTTCGAACCCGCACTCCTTGGCAGTCTCGACCATTCCAAGGGCAGTGGTTCCACTGCGGCTGGTTCCGGACTTTTGTCGTATGGACGAAATCGAAAGCCCCAGTCCGTAGCGATGAAAGACGTAAGCCAAACAAGCTGGCCCACAGTCAGTCACATCGTGTTGTCGGAAATCCGGCATGGGGAAGGGGAAGATAGGTGTAGGAAACTAAAGAGACTCTTGAACTTGATCACGGGGATCAAAAGAATCGCTCATTTTTGAATAGAGGAGACGGAACAAAGTGGTGCGTCGAACCAGGAACCGGGCGCTGACAGTCATGCCACGCCGGACATCCACCGATAGTCCTGATGGTGCGGTTAGTGTGGTGTTTTCAAGATCAACCAGAGCCCTGAACGCGATGTTCTGACCCACTTGAACGAAGTCCTGTGTGATCTGGCGCACCCGTCCCTCGAGGATGCCCCATTCTGTATGGGGAAACGCATCGACCAGAACCTTCGCATTCTGATTCTCCTGAACGAAGCCTACGTCGCGTGGACTGACATAGACTTCGGCCTGCAACCTGGCATCCGGAGACAGTTCACCAATCACTTGCCCTTGAGGGAGGAATACTCCGATATGAATCCCTTTGAATCCAATGGCCACGCCGTCGATTGGAGCAACTACAGCATAGCGCTCCTTCTCTTCCAGCAACTGGGCTCTCTCGGTGGCCAAATTGACCTGCTTGAGTTCACGTTCCACCTTTTCCGCCTGCCATCGTCCAAGTGTCTGAAGCATGAACATCTGAAGCTGCTTTCTTGCAACATTCACACGGTGCACCATATCATCGTTATCCTGGTCGGAGACCACTTTCATTTCCCACAAAGCCTTGGTCCGCCGATAGTCCAATTGCTCTTTCTGGATTTGGGACAAGAGCCTCTGACACTCTCCGGAGAAGGACGCATGCTCCCTCATGTATTGCGGAGATTTCAGTTGAGATGAGGCGTTCACCACAAAGCTGTCGCCCAGGAAATAGTTGTCATCCAGATCGGAGATTCCCAATGAATCAAACGCCTCGTCACGGGCTAACAACAAATTCAGATCATGCAGAGCCCGTGTGTTTTCCTCATCCTGACTCGAATTCTGAGCCATTCGCGCATCCAGGGTAGCGGATTCAAACCGCAGTAGCACCTCTCCCTGTTTCACTCGCTGGTTTTCAGATACATGCAAATCTGAGACAACCCCACCCAAAACGGGGAACACCTGGAAACGATCGGTCTCCGGACGGATCTGGCCGACGCCTCCCACCGACACATCGACCTTGATCACAAATATCGATCCAAGAGCGCAAATCAGGGTCCCGAGGAACATCCAATAGATGAAGGGTCGTTCTTTGCCATGGGTTCGCTCCAGACTCTCAATAGAATCCCTGATATCCGCTGTGCTGAAAAATCTGGACGGAGTGCTCATGATCGGAGGTGGCGTATTCGCTTTGCTGATGCAGATCAGGGCTTGGGTGGCAGCAGCAATGAGCGGACTTTTCGAAGGCGAGCTGCCGTCAATCGACTCGCCAGCCAGCCAGAGGGAGAGCGAATCAGGCTCCCTTCGTGAATGAACCCGCGGACCATTCTAAGCGACAACTCTGCCAACTGTTGGCGGGTCACTCCCGGAGTATCGACACGTCGGATGACATCATGAATCACATCAAGCCCTACAGCCGGCTTCTGAAATCCTTTGATCAACGCATATTGCAATGGAGACAACTTGCCCTCCCAGACTCCCCTCGACGAAACGCGCCTGATCAGGTAGGTCGGAGCCACGGGTCCATCTTGTGCCTCAACATTGTAGGGGTCCCAATCGAGCTCGACCGGGAGTGCGCTCTCGTCCAATCTAAAGGTTCCAAAAAGAATGGCGTCGTCCATTCCCTCTCCGAAGCACAAAGACGCATCCCGCTGCTTGGCAATTTCCCGCCAAAATGCAGCAAGAAAGGATACGCCGACAACAGAGCCGAGGAGATCCAACTCGTGGCGGGCGCTTCTTGCTGCGGCACTGTCAGGAGTAGAGGAAACGCCGCTCCCAACCACCTCGCGGAGCACTCGCAGGCTCATGGACTGAGTCCGGGAGATCGCGGATTTGGCACCCTCGATACCTGAAATATGCGAAACCCGTCTGGTTCTCCACGCATCCAGATCACCGGAAACAAGTGGGATCTGCAACTCATTGGACGGTTTGGCCATTCCAGCCGGATCAACACATAGACAATCCGGATCCTGCATCAGTGACTTCAGCTTTGAGTATACGCGGCCTGCCACTCCGGTGAATAAAGATAGATCTCCGTTCCGTAGGAGAATCGGACGGGAAACTTCCTCAGCCTCAAGATCATGGATGAGGCTCAACACAGCGGACGGAGAAATCACACCCTCGACAAGCCGAAGAACTGAAACGATGCCCGGAAATCCATGGGAAAACGAGTCCGGGGCGGTCGAGCATTCATTTTTGTCATTCCGCTCTATGCGTGCAATTGCGTCAGCCATGTCCCGCTGCACCGCATCGGTAATGCCCGGAACTTCTGCAAATGCATTCTTCACAGCCATTCTGGACAGCAGGATTCCCAATGTTCCTCCTCCCCATGACAGGGAGTCCTCCGGATGAAAGGACGAAATCAAAGCTTCGATCTTTCCCGATGCGAGCGCACGCTCCACTTCTGTTGGCTGAAGGGCAGCCATTCGTTGCGGACAATCGAAGTCTACCCAATTTCCGCACGATGAATCGAACACCGACCGATCGTAATCCAATGAGCCGCGAAGAAGCGCAGGATAATGAACGCCAGTTGCGCGAGCGGCCACCGCCAGCGCATATTCGACTCCGGCATTTCCAAAGAGAAAACCAACTGGAGGTTGAAGAGAAGTCGGTTGAAAATCCCAGAACACTCCGTCTGGGTGGGGCATCGCATTCCTTGTGAGCCGTTCAATGCATGAATGCAAAATCGAGGGATTTTCAGTAATCTCTTCTTCAAGCAACATGCTTGCGCCGACGATGGTGCCCGCCAACCCCGATACGAGATTGGAAGGAATATCGCCATCCGGAAGATTTTGTAGCGCATCGAGAAAGCTTCTGCGAATGAATCCGGCATCGATCTCGAGAAATTCCGAAAGCCTTTTCAAAACCACCATGGAACCCGAAGTTCCGCCATAGTAGCCATGCGCAAATGGGTTCTCTCGAATCGAGTGCCCGAGCCAATCCGCACCCTTCTCCAGAACATCCAACACAGATGAATCCCCAGTCGCGCGATAGTAAGCCAGTAGAGCCAGAAGAATACCCGCACTTCCGTAGGCCAATGAAGGTTGAAACAAGGAACTGTCGAGGTTCTTGTATGCATCACCAAGAGCCCAAAACACGCCCTTTCTGCCCAGCCGGGCATGATCAATCAATTGAGATACAGCATCAACAACATCGGTTGGCACCGATATTTGCTGGTCGGGTCCGCTGGTCGGGTCCGCTGGTCGGGTCCGCTGGTCGGGTCCGCTGGTCGGGAGGAATCAATCGTGAGGGGCATTCGACGGAGGGAATCGGAGGTTTTCGAAAGGAACGACTTCGAATGCCGAAAACATTATTTCCTATCCGGTTGTCAATACTTTTCACGACATTTTTACTGGTGTTTCGGCATAATGTCTTCGTTTTCAAGCGAATCCGATATTCAATATCCATCCTCCGTCGTTTCCAATGAACCCTCACTACCTAGACGATCCTTTTCTTTCTCCACTCCTTTGCGGCTTCGCGGCTTTGCGTGTCCTCCATAGCTCGAAGAGCGACGGGGGAAGTGCAGACGCTGCATGCAGCGTCAAACGGGCGTGAGTTTCTCTTGGCTCATGGCAAACCAAACCCAAGGGGAGTGGATACCTCATGCATTCGGCAGAAAAGAGGATTCTCACGCCAAGCCGCAAAGACGCCAAGTTTTCATTCGCTGATACCATTGGCTACCCTTCTGATTCCATCCTTCATCAGCGCTGCTCCAAAATTGAGGACATAGCCCAGTCTATAGCCCTTGAGTCTCAGG
>JAPXRV010000085.1:0-13967 GCA_033813415.1 Opitutales bacterium
GTGACAGTGGTTCCTGCTGATACCAGCCGTGAGGAGATCGAAGCGTTGCAGCCGGATGGGATATTTCTTTCGAACGGTCCGGGTGATCCTGAGCCCATCCGTTATGCCCAGAAGACGTTGGCGGAGCTGATGCCGAAGTATCCGGTTTTCGGGATTTGTTTCGGTCACCAAATCATCACTCATGCCTTGGGCGCATCGACTTTCAAGTTGAAGTTCGGGCATCGCGGCGGAAACCAGCCGGTGAAAAATGTGGAGACCGGTAAGGTCATGATCACGGCGCAGAACCATGGGTTTGCATCGGATCCGGATTCCCTCCTGAAAACGGATGCCGTGGTAACGGAGGTCAACATGAACGACAACACGATCGCGGGGCTGCGGCACCGTCACTATCCGGTGTTTTCGGTTCAGTACCATCCGGAAGCTGCGCCGGGTCCGAATGATGCGGTGCCACATTTTGAAACGTTTTATCAGAATGTGAAAGCGTTTGTGGATGCCCGGGAAGCCGGGGAGTCGAAATCCGCGTGATAGCGGGCCTGATCATGATCAGGTGATTTCCGCGGCAATCGGAGTCTGGCGTACTCGTTTGCCCGTGGTGGCTTTCATGATCTAATACGGGCTTGTTTATTGCGAGTGCTTGTGTAAATAACTTGAGCCTTGATCCCTTCCTATACAGATCGATGCTCCGGCATTTCCAGTGTTGCTGGTTTATCCTTCAAGGTTGGAGGTGTTGGGCTGCTCCTGCTCCTGTTTGCCTATAGCCTATTCCTGGGGCAGAATCGGATTTATCAAGTGGACGAGGCTCAGACTTTGTACATGGCAAAAGTGGTGGGGGCAGGAGAGACCACGGAGTTTTTCACAACTGCAGCATTGAGTTTGCTGGGACCTCTCGCCTGGCTTGCCTCCAGTGACCTCAATTCGAATCAGATTTTTTCGTTATCGCGTCTATTGTTTGTGGGGGTCTTTTGGTATAATGTGGTATTGTCGGCTTATCTTGCGGGAGGGAGTTTCAGGAAACCGAAAGGACTCATTTCTTTGCTGGTGGCAGCCTCACTTGCACCTCTATGGGACTTTGGTTTTGAAATCCGGCATGACAACCTGATCCTGTCCTTTGTCCTCACTTCATTCTGGATGATCCGTGCCAAACCGTTGGGGGCTCCATCCATCGCGATCGCGGGGTGTCTGTTGGCTTGCATGCCTTTTCTGGCTTTCAAAGCGTTTGTTTTTGCAGGACCCTTGTTCATTTTGAGTCTTTTGATGCTCAAAGGAGATGCGCGAAATGGGTTCAGGCGTGAAGTGATTCTACTCACATCCGGGATGCTGATTTCGACAATTCTCATTGTGGGACTTTACTTCTATTCCGGTTTGTGGGACATTCTGGTTTCAGGTGTATCAGGTGGAGTGGACGCCTCGGTGGTGGGGCACCGTTTTTGGGTGATGGACGCACTGATGCGTGCGTGGGTTCAATGCCCTGTGTTGTCTTTTATAACAGTTGTGATGGTGACTGTCGAGACGGTGCGTTTTTTGCGTTTTTCTTCCGGGTTTTTCAAGGGGTTTGCTCAGTTTTCGGCTTTCGGGTTGCTGTTGATCGGTTGTTTTGCGCTGTTCATCAATCCGACACCGTTTCCCTACAATTTGGTAAATGTGGTGCCATTCGCGATGATGTTTGTGGTTGGGCGGATTTCAGAGCTGATTGTTCAATGGAGGCTATCCTCTGGACGCGTGGCGATGGTGTGTTCTGTGCTTTTAGGGCTGCATTTGATTTCTTTTCAGGGAAGTGCGCTTCGGCATCTTCATTGGACCAATCAACGGCAACGATTGTTGATGGAAACCGCTGAGGAAATGTCGGGTCCTGAACACAGGATCTATGACGCGGTGGGACTGGTTCCTTCCCGCAAGAGCATTCACTATAACTGGTATTTACACAGTCTGAATGTTAAGGCATTTGTCGATGGATCGTTAACGAGTGTACCAGAGATGGTGCGGACGAATCCTCCCGTTGTAATCATTCCGAACTATCGGACGAACTGGCTCCCGGAGGATGATCAGGCTGGGATGCTGATGCACCATGTTCCTCTTTCCGATGATTTCTGGGTTTTGGGTGTTTGGATGGAAGGTGGATCAGGGCAATATGAGGTGATGGTTGGCGGACGTTATGCGTTGATCTTAGAGGGAGACAAGAAGGGTGAGGTGTGGATCGATGGGGTTCCGCATCAGGCAGGGGTCGTTTTCCTGGAAAAGGGCACGCACCAATTGGAGTCCGTTAATAGTGGTGGTCTTGCTGTTGTTTGGCTGGGGCCTCTTATGGATCAGCTCCCCGATTTGGGACAAAAGCCGCGGCTTCCTCTTTTTGTGAATTGGTATTGAGCTGCTATGGATGTGCCGGAAACAAAGCCTGCGTCGATTCCAATGGTATCGGTGTGCATTCCTGTATTCAACGGGGAGAAATACCTTCAGGAGGCACTGGATTCGGTTCTCCAGCAGTCGTATTCGGACTTTGAGGTGATTGTGCGGGATGATGTTTCCACGGATAGGAGTTGGGATGTTCTTGAGTCCATTCGTGATCCACGTGTGAAAGTGTTTCGCAATAAGGAGAATCTTGGTGCAGAGCAAAATTGGAATCGTGTGGTTGGCGAGTCCCGTGGACGATATGTGAAACTTTTTCACCAGGATGACCTGTTGGAATCCGATTGCCTGGAGCGGCAGGTAGCGGCGCTGGATGCACATCCTCAATGCTCGATGGTTTTTTCCGGCCGGTCCATTATCCGCGGGGATGGAAAGGTTATTGTTCGGATCCGATCTCCGTGGAAGATGGGTTTGGTCAGCCGGCATCGGGTGATCCGAAGTTGTGTTTCGAGTGGCACCAACAGGGTGGGTGAACCTAGTGTTGTTCTGTTTCGGAAGGATGTTTTTGTTGATGCGGGAGGGTTTGACGGCACGGTTCCATACACCATCGACTTGGATCTTTGGGATCGACTCCTGAAGCTGGGGCCAGGATTCAGTATTCCCGATACATTGGTGCGTTTTCGCGTGTCTCCGGGGCAGTGGAGTATGCGAATCGGAAAGGAACAGGGTAGCCAGTTTCGAGAGTGGGTGGATCGTCTGGAATCAAAAGGCTTTGCTTTGTCGTTTTGGAATCGGACGCGTGCAAGATTGTTGTCGCGCATTCATGTCCGATTGAGAAGGATGTTTGCTGTTTTGATGGGATAGAAGGGGTTGGGATGCGCAAGATGCTATCACAGATGATTCGCTTTGGATTGGTTGGTGTCGTGAATACCCTTACAGCCTATGCCGTGTTTGCCTTGTGTCTTTGGTTTGGTGTTCATTATGCCCTTGCCACATTGATCGGGGGCTTGTCTGGAATGATCATTGGTTTCCGTTTGACCGGCCGGTTTGTTTTCAGGAATACCGATTCCCGACGTTGGGTGCGCTTCACTCTTGTTTTTGCGATGATGTATGCTTTGAACCTTTGGGTTCAGACCCTCTTGCGTCCGCATGTGAATCCATACGTTGCCGGAGCATTTGCGACTCTTGTCTCTTTTCTGATTTCCTTTTTTCTCAATCGCTGCTTTGTTTTTCGCCATCATGTCTGCCAACGGTCCCGATCGCTTCAATGAAGAGTATGCCGCAATTCAGGTGAGACGGAGCCGCAATCCGCTCCGGCGTTTGGTGCGGTATTGGTATTTGTCAGACATCCTGAAGCATTTGAATGGGCCAGGGATTGATTTTGGATGTGGTGCGGGTGACCTTTTGGCAAGGATGCCTGTGGGATCGATTGGTTTGGAGATCAATCCCGTAGCGGTGGATTATTGTCGCGGCCGTGGGTTGGATGCTCATTTATATGATCCTGAAAAGGACGCTTATCAGCTAGGGGAGATTCGGTCAGGAACATACAAGTGTGTCGTATTCACGCACGTTCTTGAACATCTGGAGTCTCCAGATGATGTGCTCAGGTGCGTGATGCGTTCGTGCAAAAGAATAGGAGTGTCCCGTGTGGTGATTACCCAGCCGTGTGAGAAAGGATTCAAGTTCGACAAGACTCATCGAACCTTTGTTGATCCAGCGTATTTTTCCGAGAAAGGCCTTTATGAAGCTGAAGGGTTTCGCGTGTCGTCAGAATACCGTTTTCCCCTTAATGTGAAATGGCTGGGATCATACTACACCTTCCACGAATGGCGGGTTGTTTTCGATCGGATGGATTAGCCCGATCGGGTGGCCGCCCGGTTTGGATCAATGATCTTCCGGTTTTGATGTTCGGCAGGATGTCTGATCGTTTTTCGCATGATCGAGGAAATAAAGTGGGCGTCGTTTCACCTCCCGGTAGATTCTGCCGATGTATTGCCCGAGGATTCCAAGTGAGAGCAGCTGGATGCCTCCGAAGAAAACGACAACGCCCATGAGTGAGGCCCATCCAGAGACAGTGGAATCGGGATTGAGGAGCTTTCCGATCAGGATGTGGACCATCAAGAGCGCACCGAATGCTGTGACTCCCAGCCCGATCCAACCAGACAGAATAAGCGGTTTTTCCGAGAAACTCGTGATTCCGTTGAGCGCAAAACGCATCATTTTCCGAAATGTGTATTTTGTTTTGCCTGCATATCGTGGATCTCTGTCGTAGGTGACTCCGCATTGACGAAACCCAACCCATGAGACCATTCCACGGAGATATCGGCTTTCTTCCCGCATGTTTTTCAGGGCATCGACAACCTCACGATCCATCAATCGAAAGTCTCCCGTATCCAGGGGCATTCTAGTGTCGCTGAGTTTGCCGATCAAACGGTAGAAAATTTTGGCTGTGACAAGCTTGAAAACACTTTCCCCTTTTCTCCGGTTTCGCACGCCATAGACTACCGCGAAGCCATCGTCCCATTTCTCAACCATTTGAAGGATCACGTCCGGAGGGTCCTGAAGGTCGGAATCGATAATCACAACGATGTTCCCCACGGCGTGATCAAGCCCGGCAGTCACAGCAATTTGGTGTCCGAAATTCCTCGAAAGCCTGATAGGTCTGACTCGGGTGTCTTTTCGGGAGATATCTTTCAATATTTGGAAGGAATTGTCCCAACTGCCATCATCGACGAAAACAAACTCGATATCGAACCGTTCTTCAAGCGGGCGCAGCGATTCCGACGCTTTCGCGTGGAAGGTGGACAATACCTTGTCTTCGTTGAAAACGGGGACAACGATTGATAGTACGGGTTTTGAATTGTCTGTAGGTGTCTGTTTCATGGAGAGGTCAGGAAAATCAAGGGCGAAACGGGTTATGGGGCGGCGAGATCCTTTGGATGAGGAGTGTTCAGTCTGAATCCCTATATCGTGAATGGGGTTTCATGTGGGGTATGACTGACAAGGATTTGCCTGCGAGTAGTTGAAGTGAGATCTGAATGGGTATGGTCGATTCATAAAGCAGATGCGGAATACCTTCAGTCGAAAACGGGACGGTTTCAATACCTGATTGCTTGAAGGGGCGGGCATGCACGAAATCCCTCGACAAACCGGCCCGTATGGGGTGACAAAAGAGCTGCTCCCATCAAACATGAAGGATTCAACCCAGTCATCCTCCCGCAAGCGTATTCTCTTGTTGTCGTGGTGCCTGCCGGGCATGCCAACTGGCAGTGCCGTGGTGGTGGAGGAGTTGGCCCGGCAGTTTCAACGGGGAGAGATGCTCGTGGTGGGTGAGAACGCCGGTTATGCACTGCCTGAGGATTGGTTAGACAGTCTTCCCAGGCTCCTTCCGTTGACGCATGGAGGCAATCCCGGATCTCCGGGGCCCGGTTCGATCCGCAGAATGCTTGGAATGCCCCGGTTCGTCTGGCGTCTGTTGCGGGTTGTGGATCGTGAAGACATCGGGCATGTGGTGGTGGTTTTTCCGAGTGGCTACTACCTGCTTGCAGCCTGGTTGGTGAAGTGCTTGAGGAAGGTGGATCTCTATCCATGGCTCCACAATACCTTTGCCGAAAACCGGACCGGTTGGCGTTTTCACGTGGGGAATTGGCTTACCCATCGTCTTTTCAATGCGTCCCGGCATGTTTTTGTGATGAGTCAGGGCCTGGCTGAGTTTTACAGAGCTGCTTATCCAGGCCTCACGGTTTCGGTGCTCCCGCATGTATTCAGCGGGGTGTTTCCGGCGCCGGAGGCACGTGCCCCATCCGGGATTGCGGTCAGGCTGGGGATACACGGAAGCGTGAATGAGGGCAATGCGGATGCGGTCAGGCGTTTGCTGGATGCCTTTGGTGGGGACTCTGGATATAAGGTCGTTTTGTATTCGCCCACGTCATCAGTCGAATTGGAACGGATGGGAGTGTCGCGACCCGGGCTAATGCATTTGAGTCCACCCGACCGAATGGATGTGCTCAAGGGTTTGGGTGCCTGTGATGTGGTCTTGTTGCCTCATGGGCTGAGCGGAGGTTTTTCGGATGTGGAATACGCGACCATTTTTCCGACCCGCACGATTGATTTGCTGCGTTGTGGGCGCCCCATCCTGGCCCATTGTCCGGAGTCATCGTTTTTGGCGCGGTTCTTGAAGGAACATGATTGTGCCGAGATTGTTTCACAGCCCGACGTTGAAGCTTTGAGAAGTGCCATGCAGCGGTTGCTCTCCCACAAAGGAAAGTCAGCGGAGCGGGTAAAGAACGCGCTGAATGCGGTTGATGGTTTCCGGGGGGATCGGGTTGCGGCGATTCTGCGGGATGTGATCGAGGACCGGCGTGAGGGTCGGGCGGATGTTTGAATGTCCGGATCGTTATGCCGGATAATTGGAGATTGATTCATGGATCGGAAGTCCGTTGATTCTGGGAGACCGATGCATCATGTAGATCCAGAAAGTAATGGATTGGAAAAGAATGAATCGAGGCGGGAAACGCTTCCGTTTCTTTTCCTCGTGGATTCATCGAAGGCCCATTTGCCTGAATTCGCAGCCTACACGTCCTATTTTGAAAACCGGTTTCAGGTGAAACGGATTCCAAAGTCCGATTTGGCCAAAGAGCGGGATTTGGGTGGGTCGGTGGTGTGGCAGTTCATGGGGCTTGCGTTGGATTCCGTGACCGCCGGCTGCGTGGTGCATGACTACCGTTCCCTTTCGACCGGTAGGATGTCCCGCTTGAAAGACTGGTTGAAAAAGCGCGTCAATTGCAAACCGGACCTCCGGATCTTCCTGAATTCGATGGTTCGCGATGAGCTGGGTTTCAGGGATGGAGTGCCCGAGGTTCTGTTGGATATGGGAGTTCCGGAATGGATACCGGAATATGCGGTGACTCCGGAGTCTTATGATTGGGAATACTGCTACATCGGTGAAATATCGCGTGAACGCGAGTCCCACCGGATGCTGGATGCTTTTTTGTCGAGCGATTGCAGCGGTCGGCCCTTGCTGATGATTGGCAGGGTGGAGCCGTGGATCCGGTCCCGGTATGGTGCGCAAGGATCAGTCGAGTTTGCCGGAGCCATGAGCCAGCGCGAGGTCTTTGAGCGGGTTGGAAAGTGCCGATATGGAATATGTCATTTGCCGGTCCGGCGGCCTTATTGTTTCCAGACCCCCACCAAGCTGCTGGAGTATGCTGCCCTTCGGAAGGGTATTTTGGCCAATCGGCATCCATCGGCAATGGCAACCGCTGAGCGTCTGGGCATCCATGTCAATTGGTTGGGGGCAGATGTTTTTTCGGAAGCTGAACCGGATCGCTGGGTTTGCGGAAATGCGACATTTGATGCGGGTTCGATCGGATGGAACCGGATCATTTCCGACAGCGGAATCGATCGTCAGATCATGGCGATCCTCAACTTCAGGAAATGAAAACCGAAAACTCACAATCCGGAAGCCGGATACGACCCGCGATCGCTGACGGTGTTGCGTTTGGGGAGTATCCGTCGATTGCACTGGCTGTATCCTGGGCAGGATTGCCTTTTGTTATGTTGTCCTCGGAAGCGGGATAATTGTTTGCTTGAATGAGCACTGCCGGAACCTTCATATAATATGTTAATTTATTGATATTGTTTTCTCTTGTGTGTTACTGTTTTGTGGGATGTATTATGATTATATATTAAGCGGTATTCAGTTGATTATTTAGGTTGATCGTGTATCTAATTGTGTGATAAATATGATTTTCAAAAAGGTTGTATTTAACTCGAATAAAGCGAGTTTAAAGCGGCATCTATTCAGGGATGACTCTTCCTGTAATTTGAATCAAGACCCAGTCTTTGATAGCTGGTTTGCCCTATTTGTTTCGATCGGAATTGCATTGAGTTTATTGGTTGGGTTTTCATTTGTTCTATTTCGTTTTGGAGTGACGATTTCGCGTTGGCATTTCCTTGTATATGGGTTTATACTAGTAGCTTGCTTGGTTGTCATGTTTCCGCGACAGTGGCGCAGGATTGGACTTCTGGGTTTATTGCAGTTTGGAGTTCACGCGTTATCCATAGTGGTTGTGAGCATGTTTTGCGATTTGGGTGTGGATGGTATGGGCACTCATCAAGAAGGAGTGCTGGCGTTCACCAGTGAGTGGAATCCGGTCAAAGATCCGTATTTCGCCGAGGCTGCTCATCTTAAGTGTCGTTATTCCGTTGTGCGCGATTCCTTTTGGGCTGGCCGCGGAATGCCGCGCAATTTTGGTTACATAATTTCTGCCGTGATTTGCAAGTTCACGGGAGTTCATGAGTCCGGGAAGGCGATTCATCTTCTGGCTATGTGGATGGGATTCTGTGGATCGATGTCGTTTGCCTGCGTGTTATTTCGACGTTTTTGGAATCGACTGGTTTTTGGTCTGATTTCGGGGTTAAATCCGGTTATTGGGTATCAGTTTTTGAGCTATTGGCAGGACGGGTTTCTTGCTGGTGTTTACACGTCTCTTCTGTTTTGTGGTGTCATATGGGTTATACGTCCGCATAGGCTCTCTGCTGTGATGTTGTTTTTGCTCCTTGGATTCCTGATGGCAGGATTGAAGGTTTCTGGTCTCGGGTTTGCAGGTTTAACGAGCTTTTCAGTATACTTAGCGTTAGTGTGTAGTCGTAAGTGGCCGTGGAGATGGTTGATCCCGGTTGGCTTGGTTAATCTTTTACTTATCTCATTTGGTGGGATTCTGTTAGGAGCATGGAATGTTCACCTTAAAGGCATAGATCCGATAGTGAACAGAATTGAGCACTTTGCATCGGATGAGATAAGTGCTGGAGGATCGTCTTTCAATCAGGTGTTGGATTACCAGGGGATGAACCGTCTGTTAGTTTTTATATGTGCGATGTCATCCCGTACTCGAACGGTCCCGTATGAAATGGAACTTAAGCTGCCGTTTAGTTTTGGAATCGATGAATTACGGGTTTTTTATAATTTCTTTGGAGATCCTCGTGCTGGTGGTTTTGGCGTATTATTTAGTGGTTTGCTTTTGCTTGGACTTTATGTGTATGTTGTTTATTTTCACAAAAACGCGAGGTTTTCGTTGTTTGTTTTGGCAGTTTTGATGGTAATGCTTCTTCCTTTGCTGTTTGTTCCAACCTATTGGGCGCGTTGGATTCCTCATGCTTGGTTGATTCCTCTTGTTATGATTCTACCTGCCTGGGTTGATCATGAAGCTCGTTATGTCCGATCCTCGAAAAGGATCTGTTTTTTCATTCCAATCTCTTGGCGGTTGTTGAGTCCTTTTAACTTAGTGGTAGCTGTGTTATCTCTCTTCCTCTTGAACATCGCCTTAATTTTTGTTCCGTATACCGTTGGAAATGCTTTTGGCACCTATGTATTGGGTCGCCAGATAGAGTTGCTTGAAATACTTGACCCGCCTTTGAAAATTGGGAACGGCGATTATCCTTCTAATCGAAATTGGTTGATTCAAAAGGGCTACGACTATGAGTTTACTTGGGACCCAGAGGACTGGAAGAAGCCCTACATTCAATTTTATTGTACAGACACACGTGTATTTGTCGATCCTGAGGATTTGGCACGTGTTACATCTCTTGGTATTACTCTTGAAGTAGCATTGGTTCAATTGCAGCATCTGATCGATCGTTGGCAGCCTGGGCAATGGCGGTCGGAGGTTTTGGTGAATCCTTGTCCACAGTATAGTTCGAAGACCGGCATGGTTTCTACATCTCAGGACGATTGAATGTTATGATTGAAAGGTACTTATGAAGCCGGAATTTGAAATCGTGATTTGTCCAGACCCTTAAACCTTTGAGGATACGGAATCGTAATCCCGGGAGCAGTGATGGACTTTCTGTCTTTTTTCGATCTATTGTTCATCGGTTTTGCTCATTCTGATTCTTGGGTCCAAGATCATCTTTGCCTAGGGTATCATTGTGGACCTTTCTTCTGCGGGTGAACGTGGGTGTCTTCCATCCCTGTCGCTGAGGTTCTGCCCGTATCTTAACGGAGGGCAGGTTTTTTTTCTTTCGGGGCGGAACCTACGACCACGACTATGATAGCCTGAAGGTTTTTGTAGCCTCCCAGAAGCGGGATGATCTCGAAGAAAGCGCGGTGCTCCTGCTCAAAATGAAAGGGAACCTGTTGCTTTAGCTGCAAACCGAGTTTGTGAGCCTCGCGAAGGAGATCGGGGTTTCCAGAGTGCACGTGGCTGTCGATCCCGAAACCAGTTCACCGCATTCTGATCTAACCGGGATTTGAATGGGTCTAATTTATGGATATGCCTGCGGAATTGAAATAGACGGTTTTCGACGCAACGTATCAACCTCCGCATCGGACTGATCGGAAGCCTTGTTCAGTGAGGATGGTCTAGACCCGGTCCGGATGATCTCCCTGAAAAATGAGCGATTCGTTTTCAAACGAACCTCCGCAAGCGAGTGTCTTCTTAAGCTTTTCGAGGACTTCCATGGCAAGATACAGCGAAGCGCTTGCAGCCGGGTCAGTTCTATGCTGAGATCATTGATTTTCCGGATGAAGCGTAAATCCCAGTCAATTGCCATGCGTTTGTTCAGGTGCATCCCGGCCCGTTTGAGGGAACAGGCCAAACGCCTGTTGGTGTCGGATGGGCATAGAGGGGGAGTCCTGGATGAATGGCGTGCCATGCGTCTCGCCAAGGGATCAAAGAAGGCGTCGCAGTTGTCCAGATTCTGCAAAGGCCGGATTCTGGATGTCGTGGGAGGTAGTCTGGAGGGTTCGGCGGTTATGGAGTATGGCGCGGGTTTTTTGATGGCTGAACCGTTGATCTACTCGATGTACGGAGCCGGACGGATCGATGCGGTTGACTACAATCCGGTGCTTCGCCGGAAGGTATTGAGGCACTACGCGATGCACTCGGATTGGACGGAAGCCATGAAGGTCGCGGCTTCCGTGATGGGCAGCCAGAAGGTTTTGGATTGGAAATCCCGTCTTGACCGAGCCTTGTTGGACCCTTCGGAGGATTGGTTTGAGGCGCTTGGCATCCACTATATTGCTCCTTACGATGTCACGACCATGGAAAAGCTGGAGCCAAGCTACGATTTGATCGTTTCCCAATCGACATTGGAGCATGTTCCGTCTGCTCAGGCAGCCACCATCTTGCATTCCCTCGGGCGTTTGGTCAAATCGGGCGGAAAGATGTACCATTACATCCATTTGGAGGATCATCGTGACTTCAACCGCGATCCTTTTGCTTTTTTGGGGGCGATGGATGATTATGAGGACGGGCAGGCGGATGCGAGGGGCAATCGTCTGCGGGCTTCAGAGTGGACGCGAATTCTTGAAGAGATGAAGGAATTCAGGTGGGAATCCTATCCCCACGCGATCCGGAGTGACATTGCCTTGCCTTCGCCTCTTATGGATAAATACCTTACCTATGCTTTGGATGACCTTAGAGTTTCTCATCTGACCGTCAAAGGACGTCGTGTTTCCTGAGTTCTGACTGAACCCGATAGTGCATATCCCATGAGAGTCCTTCAGGTCATCCCTTCGATAACAAACTACTTCACGTTTCTGGATGAATTGACCGCTGCGTGTATGGATTCGGGTATGGAAATGGCATTGGCGTCATCACCGACCCATTTCCGTAATGTTTCCTGTTATGAGACAAAGCCAAGATGCCAGTATTTTCCGCTGGATCTGCCTCAGGGAATGAATCCATTGGCCCATTTCCGAGCGGCTGCAGCACTACGTAGGGTTGTCGAGGAGTGGGGTCCCGATGTGATTCATGTTCACATCGGTGCAGCGATATTCGCTGTTTCGTTGGCCCGCAGATCGGGATGGCCAAAGGTGATGGCCACTCATCATGGACTTCTTGGACCTTCCATGCCTGGAATTCGGGGAAAGTTGGGATCAGCAGCGGAGGCATGGACATTTGGCAGGGTGGATCAAGCCTATCTGTTGAACCGGAGTGATTTGGACTGGATGCGTTCTTCGGGGAGGAAGGTGGATCACGTGCGGGTATACTCGTCCATGGGCATCGGATGCAGAACCGACGTTTTTGATCCACAACTCAGGACTGCACCTGAAACAGCATGTTTGAGGGCATCGCTCGGGTTGGATGCGGATCAGATGGTCTTCATCTTTGTGGGAAGACAGGTTTGGTTCAAAGGATTCGATCTGGTGGCAAAAGCATTCATGTGCTTTCATCGGGACCATCCGCAATCCAGATTGTTGTTGCTGGGAGAGCCCTATACTGTTCATCCCACAGGTCTATCGGGATCTGAACAATCGGAATTTGATCAGTGCCCGGGTGTGATCCGCATGGGATGGGTGAACAATGTGCAAGCTTATCTGGCTTTGGCTGATCTGAATCTTTTCCCGAGTGAACGAGAGGGAATGCCGGTCAACCTGATGGAATCCCTCAGTATGGGGGTTCCAGTCATTACGCGCGATACCCGGGGTTGCAATGAGGTCGTTACCGATGGAGAAACCGGACTCCTCTTGCAGGAGCGATCGGTTGATGAGCTTCTGGCTGCGATGAACCTGCTATGTTCGAACAAGAAGATGCTCGAAGATATGCGCCGTCGAGCCATAGAGAAGCGGGAAACGATGGATCGGGGACTCTGGATTAGCGAACAGATTCAAGCCTATCGGGATGTCATTCATACTACAACATTCCGTTAGTGAACCGCATGTCAGCGGTGAATTCCAGACATAGTGATCCGATAGCGGATCATGTGAATCGATATTTCACGCGTCGGGATCAGTATTTGCTGCCGATTTGGACATAATCGTCCTCATATCCAGCGTATTCTTCCAAAGCATCGGGATTCTTAAATACCCAATAGAAGGCGAAGATGATCACCAGTCCGAAAATCACCAGGATCTTGTTCAGTCGCCTCATCAAAACAAGGAAGATGATGATCCCAAGACCCAAAACGATTTTCTGCATCGTTTCCTGATCGTTGATGAGATCTTTCCAACTGGCGTATGCGATGGGTAGAGATGAAATGAAATCAAACATGACAAGTCCCTTAGGGTTACAACGAAGAGTGTGTGGAAATTGGATGGAAATGCAAGTTGATTCGACCACCCATCGGGAAGCCGGAATCTACCATCGGGCATTTCCCGATGGGAAGAAGATTCCCAGGATCTGGAATTGAGGAACCGGTTGTTTTTTTGATCCAATCGATTGGATTTCAGGAAGGGGCTGAGTTCGGCAATCGATGATCCCATCAAGGCCAGGAATTGAGGGTGTGATCAAAACTACGGGGAAAGCGGGAATCTTCTTATTGAGACATAGTCTCACTGTACAAGCGAAGCGAAATGTGCTTTATACTTGGGATGGCGAACAAGAAAAGAGTCACACGTGAGCAAATGGAAGACTTCACCGCACGTCTTATGGGACGTCCCGAACTGTATGAGCAGTTTGTCAGGATATTGGATTTAACCGACCCTGCTGGAGGAGGAAAGGGCTTGGATCTGAACATGCTTGAGTCTTTTCTGATTCCCGAGATCCGGGAGACCGGGCGCATTGCGACACAGGATTTTGCGCAGCAGGTTGAGCAGAGTATAGGTCAAGAGGTGAAGCAACAGGATGGTGCGCATGAGCGTGAAAAAAAAAGCTCATAGTATACGGTGTTTATGGATTGAT
>JAPXRV010000086.1:0-13764 GCA_033813415.1 Opitutales bacterium
GGGCGGGAGCGTGCTAGGGTTGTCGGATCGGGAGTTCATGACTGTGCGGCGCAAGATTCAGATGGTTTTTCAGGATCCTTACTACACGCTGAATCCGAGGATGACAGTAGCCGCTATGTTGGATGAACCGATGCGGATTCATTTCCCCGGACGATCAGCGGAGGAGCGTCGAACCCGTGCCCTTCAATTGCTGGAGCAGGTTGGCCTGGGCGAGGATGCTTTGGCACGTTACCCTCATCAATTCAGTGGAGGGCAGCGGCAGCGCATCGGGATCGCCCGTGCGATGGCGGTGGAGCCCGAGGTTTTGTTGTGCGATGAAGCTGTCAGCGCGCTGGATGTTTCCGTGCAAGCACAGATAGTCAATCTACTGCAGGACCTACAGGAAATGCATGGATTTGCATACCTCTTCATCGGGCATGATCTGGCAGTCATCGAGCACATCAGTGACGAAGTCATGGTAATGGAGTCGGGTAGGGTGGTCGAACACGCCGCAGCGGATGAACTGTATCGGAATCCGGTGCATCCCTATACCCGCCGATTGCTCGATGCGGTGCCGGTGCTCTCAAGCCTTGCGGAATAGTCTTCATAGCGAATAGAGAAAAATCGGATGAACACCCTAAGACAAGTGACTGCGGCTCTGTCTGTCTTGTTGTTTCTGCTGTCTGCAATTCACCGGATTGTTTTCGAAACCTGCCCAGACGACTACGTGGGCCACTGGACAGAGTTGCCAATCGTTTATACTACTATCGCACTCCTATTCATGATTCCAAGCATGGTTGTGATTTCGCTTGTATCCATTCCGAGAAAGAGAAGACACCACATCTTGCCAAATTTGGTGATTCTTTTTTTCGGAATATCTGTGTTGTTTGTGGCCTCATTTGTGATCGATCCGATGTTGATGCTTCACGCGACCTAGTATGGAATACTTTGAATGGGTTGGGTTCGGCGACTATTTTTCGTCCCGCTCCTATCCTTTAACATGTTTTGTCCCGGGTGGATCGGGGGATGAAATTTATGTGTCTTTTTTGAGATTGTTTCGAGTAAATCGTTGACAAGCCTCTTCCAAACCAGTTTCTTCGGTTCTTTTATGAAAGTGGTATCTTCTATCAAATCTCTCAAGAACCGTCATCCCGACTGCCAAGTGGTACGCCGGAAGGGTCGCATCTACGTTATTTGCAAGTCGAATCCGCGCTACAAGGCAAGGCAAGGCTGATTAACCATCAAATTTACTATCGTGAAAAAACAAGGACATCCCGAACTGCGTCCAACTTGTTTCCAGGACGTGTCCACAGGTAAGAAGTTTCTCACCGTTTCGACAATGAAGTCGAAGCGCAAGGAAACCGTTGACGGAGTGGAATACGAATTGTTTGTGCGCGATATCACGTCTGATTCGCATCCAGCCTACACGGGTCAGAAGCGTTTCGTCGATACCGCTGGACGCGTGGAGAAGTTCCAGAGCAAGTTCAGCCGTCGCAAGCGCTAAGATTTCCACCCGTTCGGGTGGTGCTGATGTGCCAATTCATTTCAAGCGGAGACTCGAGTCTCCGCTTTTTTTGTTGTTCTGCTTCTCTTGCCGGTTTCAAATGTCAGTTCTTGAGACACGGGGATGATCCACTGCAAAGGGTCCACCGAATGAGCTGAAATTCAACAAGTAATGCCACCGCAATCCACAGATGCCGCCAGAATGCGGCTTCCCAGGTCCCTCCTGATAGCGGCGGTGGCCCTTGGGACCGGTGTGCATATTGCAGGTTTCTTTTTGTTCAGGGTCTCGATGCCGGAATTGCGCTTTCGTGAGATTCCCGATGCATACGTGGTTTTTACCGATCTGAGTGACGTGGACAGTGGAAATCTGATTCGTGAGCGTGCATCCCTCGCCGACAACGAGCCGCTGTTTCTTCCGAGTCCTCAGGATGCATCATGGGCATCCATGCAACTGGACCGTTATCTGGATAGTCAGGACAGCGGGGTTCTCGAACCTTATCCTCCACTAATTTCTCTAACAGACGAAGATCTGCTCAGAAGCCCCTATGGATTGGATCGCTGGGTTTCTCCGCTCGAGTTGTTGGGTCGTTCCGATGGAAGTCTTTTCTCCTTTTTCGGGCAGACTGCCATGCTGGAAAAAAAGACGGATGGCCGATTGGCGTCCCTCTCCATTGTCGATGAGGCGACCGGGCGGGTGATGCGGAGCGAAATCATTCCATCCGGTAGCGTCGAAGCGATTCCCGATGGATCCTTGTGGCGACCGTCTGAATGGGTGGTGCAGGTAACCCGTTCGGGATTGTGGGGAAACCCTTTGCCGGTTCGATCTTCCGGTTTGGATCCGGTGGATGCTTACGCCAGAGAGCGCATTCTTGACGATGCCATGCGGTTGATTCTACCCGAAGGCTACTACCGCATTATCCTTAGTCCATAAGTGCGTTTTGGTCTTGTTCAATTGGACTGAGTGCGCGAAACGCGTTAGCGCATCCGCTGTTGCCGGTTGTCCTTATGCGAGAGCATTCAGTGTCGATCCAACCCGACTGGTGCTGGTTTGTCCAGATGACCCATACGTTGGACCAGAAGAAACCATCGACTGGATAAGCTCCACAATGGCTTGATCGGATTCCTGATCACGACGGACCATAGCCAGCTCCATGCTTAGTTGCTGCATGGCTTGTTGTTGCCCAATTAGGGCCACGGCTGAAAGCGTCGCGTCCATATCAGAATATACGACGGATTCCGGAAAAGCTTGAGCCTCATGGTTCCGGTATTTTGTTAATATGGCTGTCGAAATGGGTTCATCGGTCTTGCTCTTGAGGCGTTGTGGTGCACAATTAAAAAATTGTGGAACAAGATCAGAAGTCCTACATGATGCGTGCGATTGAGCTTGCGCGGCATGGCATGGAGTCCGGCGACGGTGGACCTTTCGGAGCTGTTATCGTGCGGAATGGAACAGTGGTAGGCGAGGGCTGGAATCGCGTTTTGTCCTGTTCGGACCCGACTGCCCATGGTGAGATGGTTGCAATCAGAGATGCGTGCCACAGATTGGGCACTCATGTTCTGGATGGTTGTGATCTATACACTACCGGCGAGCCATGTCCAATGTGTTTGGGTGCAATATATTGGGCTCGTATTCGAAGCGTCTATTACGGGTTTGGCGTCGACCGTGCGGCGTCCATCGGGTTTGACGATTCCTTTTTTTACGAGCAACTCGATCTGACGCCCACAGACCGTATGGTTCCTTGCAGGCAGATGTTGGCGGATGAGGCGGAGAAACTCATATCCGATTACGCTTCGATGCCCAACCGGGTGCGATACTGAGGCTTCAGGTGTCTCCAAAGTCAGGGTAGCATTCAATGGTGTTTCCTGCTTTGACTTCGAACCAAGGCTCGCTGCAGGGGACCCGGTCGTCGATGAAAAAGCGGATCCGAAGCGTTCCTGAAAAGGGAGGGATCAAGTAGTCGAACTGCCCGAGGTCGGATTCATGCATGGGTGCCCCTTTATCCCATGAAAGCGGAGATGCTCCTCGGATGGTAAGTTTGTGCCGTGAGGCCTGTAGCGCGAACACTTTCACAATGGAGCTGGATTTGGGTTCTTCCTTCGGCTTTCTAGTGGCTTTGATTCCGGTTGAAGCCTCTGGACCTTTTTGGGGCATCGGCTCCAGTAGAAAGTCCATCAGCATTTGGCCTTTGGAGTCGGACTCCGGTTTGGGATTTCCATCCGGCGAGATTGTTTCCTCATGGATCTGAGCTGCGGGTGCCGGATCGCCGATCAGGATGAAAGGCTCATCGGCGGCTTCGGTGGGATAGAAGCTTTCTATTGGCGCGGCTGACTGATCCAAATGACTGCTTATCGTGTCGTCTAGTGTCACATCAGGGGCTTCATCAATGCCACTTTCGATGTCAGTGACGGGAGCGTGATCAAAGGTGACTATGGATTGGTTAGGGGCTACTTCAGGAATATCAGAATCGTATGATTGATCCCAGGCTGTATACTTGTCTGGCATTGAAACTCCTGCGATTTCTTGATCCGCAGTCAGTGAGTTGGATGCGGGATCGTCAGGCAGCGGAACATTAAGGGATTCCGCTTCGGAATCCATTGCTGAAGTGTCTTCGAATATGGATTCTGAGGAGGGTGGAGGTTCTGCAACCTGGATCAACTCGTTGTAGTGGATTGAGTCACCCGATTCATCCAATGTCTGAAGCGTGGAATCCTTGATTTGAATAGAGGGACTGGACGTCTTTGGTCCATCCTCCGGATTAACAATCGATGGGGTGGGGCTATCCGAGTCGGAATCTGTTGGCTCGATAACTGGCGCGTGGGTAATGGGATCAGTTTCGAGGGAGGGATCGGAATTTGGGGAGATCCCTAATGAAACAGTCAGAGGCTCACTGCCTTCGGTCACCGGTTCGGAAGCTGGGAAGGGTTCAGGAGATGAAAGCTCCCCGGGAGCGATATCCTCAGATCCGGATTGAGCGTCGGAGGTGGGAGCATCCTGAACTACGGATACCGCCGAAATCCGATCATCCCCAAGGGGTTTCGCGCCGTCGACTTTGGGATGCTCCCGCGGATGGGAGTCCGATACCTGGGCCAATTGCTGCAGCTGATCGTGAATTTTCCTGATTAGCATCAAATTTCGGCCTAATTTGCTGAAATTTGATGTGAAATATGCCACATAAATGATGAGAATGGCCGAGGTGAAGCACCCGAGATAGGCGATGAGTGCCGTTGTTCCAAAAGGATTACTGTCGAGAAAAATCACAGCTACCGCCAGCGCGAAGAAGAAACCCGCTACGGTAAAGAATGGCCACTGAGGCAAAGAAGATCTGGATGGAGATTCCCTGATAATGGGAATGACTTAGATGGACGCTCCGAGTTTGGCAACCTCATTGCGTAGATCATCAATGAATGAACGGACCAAGGGATTGAGCATGGAGACCGGTTCGGTCAGCATTTTTGGATCAAACTGAGGGGTCTTGAAAAGAGAAAGGTGTTCGAGCGTCTCCGCATGCTTTGAAAGTTCGACTCCTCCGAGGGACCTCGAAGTCGACTTCATGGAATGGGCCGAACGGTTGAACAGTTCCCAGTCGCGAACCGCATAGGCATTGTGGATTTGTTTAGCGAGAGAATCGATTTCCTGGATGCAATCGCTGGCTATCTCTGCGAGAATCTCAGTTTCGTTGTCGCAAACCTCGCTGAAAAAACGCTGAAGAACGCCAAGATCAATACTGTTCATGTCGATGAGTCTGATAAATTCGGAAATGGTTACTTGATCCTTACAATCGGATACGGGTAAAAAAACTTTACCATAAACTGCAAAGAATTGGTGTAAGTCTTCGACGAAGGTCAATACCCAGGAGTCATGCGGGATTACTGCGTGTCATCAGGATTTCGACCTATTGATCAGAAGAGGGCGCCGGCGGCGGCTCCGATAGCTGAGATCGGGGCTGCGTCTCCCATCCCGTCGAGGGTTTGGGACGCTTTTTTCATGAGGGTTTGCACTTCCCCATACAGTTTGTCATCGGTCAGTAACTTGCCAATGGTGGAGTCCGGGTTATTCAGCTTAGCGGAAAACTCGCGCAGATCGCGCATAAGCGCCTCCAATTCGACGGCAATGTCGGTTTCTCCATAGATGAGCGCACCGACTGTCCCTTGTCCGCTCTTGACGTGGTCGATGATGCTACGGGTGTTGGTCAGCAACGTCTCGGCTTCGGCAAGGGTCTGTTTGAGCTCGGCGGTGACGGCCCGGATGTCTTCATAGACAGCATCTTCCATCACGAGTCTCCCAATCGTTCCCTCCCCGGCCGCGATTTTCCCGGTGACGGTGTCGAGGTTGGCAAGGGTGTTGCGAATGCTTTCGCGATTTTCGGAGAGTAACCGGCTGATGAGGTCAAAGATATTTTCTTCACCATCTTCTTCGGAACCCAACAGTTTCTCAACGCTTGCAAACGCATTTCCGACCCGGTTGCTCAACGCCCCGATTTCGTTGACCACGAGGTTGATGTCAAACCCGGCTACGGTGCGGATTTCCTTGCCGTTTGCGAGTACGTAAGGAGATGAACCGATCTTGATGGAGACCAGGTTTGCACCCAGCAGCCCAGCCATCCCGATGGATGCCTCGGAGTCTTCGGGAATGCGGAATCCCTGATCGATTCTGAACACGGCTTTGGCCCGTGATCCTTCGAGTTCAGTGGACTGGACGCTACCGATGCGGACCCCGGCCATTCTGACATCATCGCCGGATCGCAGCTGAAGCAGCGTGTCGAAGTAGCCGACGATTTCGTAGCCCGGAGTCTTATTTGTCGACGCGTCGTTGAGGGAATTCTGGATCACCCACAGAAGGGCGATTCCGAGCACTACGAAGATTCCGACGCTGATAGATTGAGTCTTGTTCATGACTGTTGGATTTTCCGGAAACGGGGACTGGCAAGGTTGATTTCCGGGTTGAGAAATTCCTTAACCACGGGATCCTGATTTTTTTGAATGGAAGCGGGAGACTCGACCGTGCGAAGATCCCCCTTGTGAAGAATGGCAACCCGATCGGCAACCGAATAGGCGAGCTCGCGGTCGTGAGAAACCACAATGCTGGTCACTGAATACTGGTCGCGGAGTGCCGCGATGATTTCGCTGATGGTTGCTGCCATGATGGGATCGAGTTCGGAGGTCGGTTCATCATAGAGCAGCAATTGCGGCTCCATCACGAGCGCCCGGGCGATGGCCACACGTTTTTTCATGCCACCACTCAGTTCGGATGGGTGTTTCTCAGCCGCTTGCTCAAGCGAGAGGATTTTGAGCGTGTCCATGACCTTTTCGCGAATCTGTTTCTCGCTCATGAGTCGATGCTCACGCGGGTAGAACGCCAGATTGTCGTAAACCGAGAGGCTGTTGAACAGGGCTCCCGACTGGAACACCAGCGCTGAGCGGATTTTGCGGTGAGTTTCGGGATTGGCCGCGTCCATGCCATCAATGAGGATTTTCCCGGCCGACGTTTCGATAAGCCCCACAATGGCGCGCAGGAGAACCGATTTTCCGGCTCCGCTTGCTCCCATCAAGACGAAGATCTCGCCGGGTTTGACTGCGAAGCTGACGTCAGTTACGATCTTGTTTGATCCGAACTGGATCGTAACATGGTCGACTTCGACGCCCACGTGGTGGAAGGCATCTGACTCCTTTGAAGGTGATTGTGGAGATTGGCTCATGAGGACTTGCCGCTATGCGGTCTACATTTGCATGCGGGTGATGAAATAGTCGGAGAAGAGGATGAAGACCAGTGAAAACACAACCGATTTGGTGACGGATGTTCCGATTTCACGTGGCCCTCCCCGGGTGCTAAGACCCTGATAGCACGCTATCAGGATAACAGCGAAGCCAAAGACCTCAGCTTTGACTAATCCGTCGAAGAAGTCACCGACGAGAACAAAATCCTTGA
This sequence comes from Opitutales bacterium, assembly GCA_033813415.1. Lineage (GTDB taxonomy): Bacteria > Verrucomicrobiota > Verrucomicrobiia > Opitutales > JAFGAQ01 > JAFGAQ01. Next base: position 7,409 of record JAPXRV010000086.1, read on the forward strand.
GGTTTCGCCAGTAGAGCAGGGGGCTGAGCTGGAGGAAATTCACCATCTTGGACACAACCATGCCTCCTAGCCATCCGCTTACGATCGCGAGAGCGGTGAGCACCGGTGTCATGAGAACAGCCGCGGTGAGTCTGGGAAGAACCAGGATTTTCTCAGGCGGGATGTTCATGGTCTTGAGCGCATCGACCTCACTGTATACAGTCATGGAAGCGAGTTCGGCGGTGGTGGCTGATCCCACGCGTCCTGCGAGGAGGATGGCTACCATAACGGGAGCGAGTTCCCGGCAGAGAGATAATCCGACTATGCTCCCGATGAAATTGAGGACTCCCAGTTGGTTGAGAACGAATCCGGTCTGAAGGGCGAGAACCGCACCGATAAAAAAGCTGAGAACTGTGACTATTGGAACCGTGCCGTTTCCCATGAAGAAACACTGTTCGATGATGCGGCTTCTCTGACTTAGGATAACCGGGAGATGCGAGAACGATCTGACCAGAAGGATCACGCTTCCGCCGATGTATTCGAAGAGTGCGGAGATCGGCCGGACGCCGGAGTTTAGCAAGTCAGCCATTTGATCCCTTATCCAGCGCAGCGGGTTTGCGGATGTTTTTGAGGATGATGGGGATTCGTTCATGGTGTTGCGGTCACTGGAGGATTCCGGATTCAGGATAAGGACACGAAAAGACAGCTATCGAGTATGCTTCAGAGGTGGAATGGATGATTCATAGGTTGGAGTTTGTCCGGCTTGCAAGCTTCATTTGGACGGAGTGATGTTGGATGCGCCCTCGGGATCAGCATCCAATGCGTTGGATGAGCCGTGTTCGGGATCGAGTGACTTTGTGCGGACCCAGAACCAATGGATGCGACTCTGATCCCCGGCTTTCTCCCGACCGAACAGTCCTCTGAGGATTGACCAGCGGCTGTATCCGTTGCGGCTTTCATGGCCATAGAGTGGCCCGATGTGGAACTGCTTGCTGGATGCGTTCTTTTCATAATGCACCAGCGAAAACAGGAAATCGATTTCGCGCTGATCATCTCCGGATCGGCTGTAACGGAACAAAGCAAACAAAGGAGAGTAGAGTCGCCGTATCTCCTCGTTGTGAGGAAACAGGGGTTCAAGTGGGCTCAAAAGTTGGAACTGAGTGATGGTGTCTCCCTGTTCCCAATAACTGTAGATTGGCCAAAGATGGCTCTTCTGGGCAATCTTATTTCCGGGATTGCCGGCCTCGGTTTGGCGCATGTCCCAATACAGAAAATAGAGGATTTTGAGACGCCAGATATCGAGACGGCCGTTTTGCCACTCTTTGAGATTTAGCAGCGGCCACATGAGCCAGAGGGATTCATTGCCCGACTTTATGGAGTGGCTATAGAAGGGCGCAACCTGGTCGATGGTTCTGTAGTCGCCTCTTCCGCGGATGAAGATGGGCCAGAATAACCGCAATTCCTCGTAGGATGGGGTATCCGAATGCGTGTGACCGAAAAAAGGCCAAAGGTAATTTTCGCTCACGTAGCCAGTTTCCGGTCGCCTTTCCATCGAATAGAAAGGAAGCACGCCAAGCTTCTCCAGTTTCAGGAGATCTCCATCCCATTTGCGTTGATGATACATGAGCGGCCAGATGGCGTAGCGGTCGTCGTAATGTCCGTCATTCTTGAAATGGCCGTAGACCGGCCAGACTCCAAAACCTGAGGATCCGGATCCTTCGCGGTGTTTGAATATGGGCCATAGGACCGAACGGGTGTTTTCGCCGTTGTCCTCGAACTTGACCCACAATGGAAACATGAGCCAGGAGATCCGATCGTAGAAGAGGCGGTTTTTGAGTTCTCCGTAGAGCGGCAGAATGCCGAAATAGGAGTCGTCCGGATTGGACGCGCGATGATCGAACCAGAATGGAAAAACCTCAAATGACTTCGAGTAGTAGCGGATCAGGTCCGTTTCAAATGATTCCAAGGGGCGTTCGGTGACTTTGCGCGATCGAATCAGGTGGAAGATATTCCACTCGGAATGGGTGTCTGATTTTTTGCGTTGAAAGAGCGGGTATAGCCACGCCTCGGATTCATTGACGGATAGGCATTCTCCAGTGAACTCCCGATGGAGGAAAAACGGGCGAAATGCGGTCCATGTTTCCCCGGTGCTGCGATTATCCTCTACCAAGGGTCCAAGCCACAGATCCCGACCCATGCCTTCGGGCTCAGGATGGGATACTTTTATGGGCCAAAGGTTGAATGGGGAATCTCCACCAACGCACGAAAAGACGGCCGACAAGGAGACGATCCCGGTCAGAAACAGCTTTCGCACATAGAGATGAAGCGACATGAAAGATCTGAATGGTGTGAGAGAGTTGGTCCAAAAAGAGGACTGTAGGATTACATAATTGCCGAAGCTATAGCGGATTCACACGGCTTGATCAATGCGAAAGCGAGATAAGACTGATTTTCGGAACTGCTGTTTGAGGAGAGAATAGCACTATTGTTGGAGCGTCTTGTCCGATCCTGATGCAAAAACTCCCTTGGTGGGATTACCGTGATTGGAGACTGGTTAATCCGAAATCACCCTATCCGGGAAGTAGTCGGCTTGTATGCGCCAGAGGCGTGCGTATTGTCCATCCCTCGCTATGAGTTCATCGTGGTTTCCTTGTTCGATGATGGCACCGTGATCGAGGCACACGATGTTGTGGGCGCGGCGGATTGTGGAGAGACGGTGGGCGATGACCAGAACCGTCCGGTTTGCCATGAGCCGGTCAAGTGCAGCCTGTATGAGTTGTTCGGTTTCGGTATCCACGCTTGAAGTGGCTTCGTCGAGGATGACAATTTTGGGATTGCGTAGCAGGATGCGGGCAATGGTCAGGCGTTGTTTTTCACCCTGGCTCAGGCGGACCCCACGTTCACCGATCAAGGTATGGATGCCGTCGGGTAGCCGATCCACGAAATCGAGCGCATGGGCGTCCCGCAACGCCTCACGAATACGGTCCTCGGGTGCATCTTCGTTTGCCAGACGCATGTTGGATAGGACCGAACCATCAAAGAGAAAGGGTTCCTGGGCGACGGTGCCGATGGCTCCTCTGAGTTCGGCAAGATCCAATTCCCGGACGTCCACACCGCCGATGCTCACGGAGCCCGAAAGCACATCGTAGTAGCGAAGCAGCAGGTTGGCTACGGTGCTTTTTCCAGCACCGGTGTGTCCCACCAGCGCGGTCACTTGCCCATCGATGAGCGTCAAATCGAAATCACGCAGGACTTCAGGCCGATCGGGATAAGCGAAATTGACCCGATCAAAACGCACTTCCTGCGAATTCAGAGGGAAGGGCTTAGGATTTTGGCAGGTGGTGACGCTCACCGGATGATCCAGGATCTCAAACACCCGGTCCCCGGCGGCTTTGCCAGCCGCGAGCAAATGGTTGATCCCGTTGAGCCGGTTCACCGGCTCGAAAAGCATTCCCGCATAGGCAAAGAATGTGACAAATCCTCCGTACGTAAAGGATGGGTCCGTGTGGAGAAGATAGCCTCCGTATCCAACGACCGCAATGAGTCCGAAGCTCGAAATGAAGCTGGTTCCGGGGGAGTATAGTGACCAGCGCCACATGGCTTTCAGGGTGCGTTTCCGGAGTTCCTGTGCCACGTCAACAAAGCGGGTCGACTCACGTTCCTGAAGGGCAAAAGACTGAATGAGACGATTGCCTTGAATGTCCTCGACCAGCACGCTGTTCATCTCGGCTGAGCTTTCGCGAACTTGTTTCCAGTTTTTGCGGGTGGCTTTGGCGTGTTGGATTCCCAGTAGCACTACGATTGGCAGCGGCAAGACAACCAGCCCCGCAAGTATGGGTTGGCTCGAAAACAGGATGATCACGACCCCGAGCAACATGCAGAGTGCGGTGATTCCTTGCTCCGAACCATCCAGAAGCGCACGTTCGACCTCATTGACATCTTCAACCACACGTGAGGCTATCTCACCGCTTTTTCTGCGATCATAGAAGGAGATAGGCAGTTGAAGCAGCTTCTTGTGAAGATCCTGGCGGATATCGATGAGGACTGTCTGCTCGAGCTTATTGTTCGTCCGGATCCGGAGGCAATTGAGCCCGTCCCTCAGTGCATAGAATATTGCCATGAGAGCGAGGGACCCCCAGAGAGGCTTGGAGTCCACCTTCGTGACCAGTTGATCAACCGCATTTCCAATTACGATGGGGATGGCCAAAGCAAAGAGCGTGCTCGCCAAAGCCAAAATCAGGGTCAGGGTAAACAGACCTCTGTATCGGAATAGGTACTTCGAGATGCGGAGAATGGAATTCATCTAACCCCAAGGGAATGGGTCTGTCGGTCTGAGTCAAGGGATTGAGCGAGAAGGATGCACAATGGGGTACGGAGCCTTCGGGTCAGTGGGCTGACAGAATCTCGAGTTGACGTTTAAGCGAATCCGATGGCAACCATGTCCGGTTTTTGCTTCGCACCCACGAAGTGCAGGATTCGGGCTGACCCACGACCTCCAGCAGGTGGACGTTTCCTTGTTCAAATGAATCTGGAATGCTTGATTCGGGGATGCGGTGCCATTCGAGGGGAATTCCGAATGCATTGAATCCGATCTGATACCATCCGGATTCAATTTCGGAAAGTCTGGATGGTGAGAATACCGGATTCCTTTGCAGAAAGTCAGGCGGGCTTACGAAATGGAAAGCGACTCGAAAAGCAACGGATTCGGACAGAAAAACCTCAACTGCCGATGCCTTCGGGTCCGTGATCATACGTCGATAAAACACGATGGGATCAATGGCTTGCAGGTTGATACCGTTCCATGATCCCTGGCGATTGGGTTCGGTGTAATCCTGCCGTTGATACCACGCATCAAACCGTTGGTTCAGTCGTAACCCGATCTCCAGATGAAGATGGGCGCGGCTGTGGGGGATTCTTATGGAAGCAGATGTGTTTCCCATGACTCCGATCTGTTGCCCGGCAACCACCGGCTCTCCAGATTTAAGCCCCGGTGTCACTGAAGAGAGGTGAGCGTAGAGTGAGTAGAATTCGAGCCCATCCTCCTGATGCGCTACGACCACGTAGATCCCGTAGCTGCTGTTGCCTCCAATCCGGTTGATGTGCGCGACCGAACCCGGAGCGATTGCGAAGATCGGGTCGGTCGCGCGACCTCTCCTGTCCCGCTTCAATGGCTTGAGATCAATGCCCTCGTGGAAACGCCGGCCGTCGTTCCGGGTGCATCCGAACAGTGCGGATTCCAATCGACCAGACGCGGTAGGCTGAAGGTATGTTTCTTCGGGTTGCCCTTTAATGAACGCCGTGTTGGGGGTGGGCCAGTAGAGGCTCATCGCGGAGAGTCCGGAAGTCAGGAAGCTCATCGCCACCAACCAGCGCACTGCACATCCGGGTGTCCAACTCAATAGGGTGGGCAACACAAGCTTGAGGCGACTTCGTCCATTTGAATTCGGGCGGCACGGAATAGTTGGACGGTTTTCAGCCGTTTTCGACGCGTGCATTGATGCTTCGGGCGATGTGTTCCAATTTTTCATCCGGGAGCTCAACAAAGAGGATGAGCATGCCATCGGTCAAGGCTCCTTCGAAACGACGCGCACCGACAAAGCGGTCTCCGAGGGCAAGAACAAGTCTCCGGCCTGTTGCAGTGGCGCTTGTCGACATGAGGTGTTTTGCGGCTTCTGCTCTGAAATGGAACGCGAGTGCCCGTCCCATCGGAAGCTCGACCACCTCCACTTTGCCGATGTCGTTGAGGTCAAAAGCCGGGAAGGGGAGCAGATTGATCTCAGAACGGCTCACTGGAAGAACTGCCTTATAATCCTGTCTCTGTGGACTATGATGGGCGTGTTCCAGAAAAAAGCGGGGCTCGAGTGACGCATCCGCAGCTGTGCGGGATGTGGAAATGCATGAAACGGAGCCGAACAAGACGCATCCAGCGAACACCCATGAGAGCATGGTTCTGAAGGGCTTCATTCGGTTGGCTTGTCTGTTGAGGGTGCCGGAGTCGGAGGTGTGTCGCCTCTGAAAATCATACCGAGTCGATCTTCAATCATTCCCATCTGGTCCGGAGTAACCGTAGCGACGGGAACATGATACCTGACTTTGCTGCGAACGTGCAGGAAGATAAGGTGCGGTTCGGATGGTTTTGTGCGTTGGGATCTCAGCACGCGTTGGCGCTCCAAGTGGAGCGCGAGCAGGAAAAGGATGGTCGCGGCGTCACTGTTCTGGTTCGTTCTCCCGCCTTCCGGAGCGGCATCGGAATCCACCGGAGTGGCCATGGACAGGAACAATTCCTCCGCGGATAGGATGCTTTGACGCAGGTCATTGGTGACCTCAGTTGCATCGTTTCGAATCCGGCGTGTCCATTTTCCGAGAATCGCAGTTTT
>JAPXRV010000087.1:0-13614 GCA_033813415.1 Opitutales bacterium
GAATACGGCTCAAGACTATCGGATATGAGCGTTGCGAGGTGAACAGACTCCCGATTGATCTCGAGCTGACCGCGTTCCGCGCGGGCGATGAGCAAGCATTGATCGACGTATCCTTCCAACCGGTGCAGACCATCCTGAAGGGTCTCTGCCAATGCAGGATCAATCGAAACCGAGGATTCCTCCAACTGAAGCCTCATGAGTGTGAGCGGGGTCCGCAGTTCATGAGCCACGCGGGCCGAAAACTCTGCAACATCGCGGTAGGATTCTTCGATCCTATCCAGCAGAGCATTGATGCTTCGCGTAATTGCCTCCAGTTCCACATCCGCGTCGGGCGTCTGTATCCGTTGATCCAGACTGCTGGCCTCAATCTGCTGAAGCTGGGAGTTGATACTTGCCAAAGGCCTGAACGACCTTCGCGAAAGGGACCTTCCAATGAGAAGCGCAACCAGTGCAAACGGGATAGAAGCCAACACTGAGATATGCAGAATGTGACCCGCAATGTCGTTGATCTCGTCCTTGGAGTAATTACCGTGCAGCACAAAGTCGGGATACTCGGGATGAACACGTTGCCACTGCTCAACACGCAATTCATGCCGAAGGTGCAGAAAGGTAATGGCCGCAAACAGTAATCCCACGATCAACACACTCAACGCGAACCAAACCGTCAGCCTGAATTGGAGCGGTCGCCGTTTCACGGGGCAACCTCTCCTTTGAGAACGTACCCAACACCACGAACCGTATGGATGAGGGGAGCTTCATCACCCTGTTCAATCTTGGTGCGCAGATACTTGACGTAGACCTGAACCACGTTTGTCCCTGAATCGAAATTCTGATCCCATACATGCTCCACAATGGCGGTCTTGCTCACGGGCTTCGGAGAAGCCAGCATTAGCAACTCCAGCAACGCGAACTCACGGTTGGTGAGCGGGATCTCTCGGCTTCCCCTCCAAGCGGTATGAGCCATCAGATCAAGTCTCAGATCCCCCACTACCACTTCGTTGCACAAGGTGTTGCGCTGACGGCGCATCACAGCCCGCAACCGCGCGAGAAGCTCCGAAAGAGAAAACGGCTTCGGAATGTAGTCATCCGCTCCCGCATCCAGCCCCAAGATCCGATCCTCCACCCGCGTTCGGGCCGTCAGGAGGATGGCAGGGGTCTGATGTTTCCTTCGCCGGAGATGACGGATAACGGAAATCCCATCCTTTCCCGGCATGAGAATGTCGATGACCCACGCATCGTACGGGTGGTTTTCGGCTAGCCAAATCGCCTCATCCCCATTTACGGCGAGGTCAACCGCGTAACCTTCCTCCCGAAGTCCTTTCTCGAGGAAGGCCGCTACCTTCGATTCGTCTTCTGCAACCAGTATTCTCACGAGAGCCGGATTAAGAAAAGCCGCAACATACTATCCACGGTGTTTGAATGCAAGGAGTCTCAGCCCATTCAGACAAACCAGCACTGTGGAGCCTTCATGCCCGACGACTCCCAGCGGAAGCGGAAGATAACCCAACAGGGCGAATGACACCAGAACGATGATGACACCAAGCGCGAAAATGAGGTTCTGAGCCACTACCACTCGACACTTTTTTGCGAGCGCAAATGCGTTGAGCAAGTGGGTGAGCCGGCTGCTCATGAGCACCACATCCGCAGTCTCCATTGCCACATCGGAGCCGGCCGCCCCCATCGCGATCCCGACATTGGCCTTCGCCAGCGCCGGAGCGTCGTTGACTCCGTCCCCTACCATCGCAGTCGACCCACGGGACGAAAGATCACGGACGATTTGAAGTTTGGCTTCCGGCAGGAGCTGGGCATACACTTCATCAATCCCAATCCTCCGGGCAACCTCATGGGCCACTTTCTCGTTGTCTCCCGTCAACATCACGAGACGACGGATACCCAACCGTTTCAACCCTCTGACCGCCTCGATTGCATCCTCCCGAACCTGATCCGCTACAGCTATCCATCCCAAAAGCCGTCGATACGCTCCATCCGCCTCAATTTCCGCTACGACCACTACCGTCTTCCCCTCTCCCAGTAAGCCTTCAATCGCCGTCCTGTGGCTGCTTTCAATGGTTGCTCCCCTTTCCGTCATGAGCCCCATGGTCCCGGCGAGAACCCGCATACCGGCGACTGTCGCCTCAGCTCCTTTTCCAGGATACGACTGAAAACCGTCGACCTGCAGTAGCGAGCATCGTTTTTCCATGCAATGCGACTCAATGGCCCGTGCAATCGGGTGCTCGGAATGGCTTTCCAACGATGCAGTCAACTGAAGCAGGTCAAGTCCTCTACGAAGAAGATCGCCCGAAGTCCCTGAGCAAGGAGGACAAGGCACCACGTCCGTCACGACAGGTTTTCCCGTCGTGAGCGTGCCGGTCTTGTCAAAGGCCACCGTTTCAACTGATGCGAGACGCTCCATGTGAACCCCTCCTTTAAAAAGAACACCTTTTCTGGCCGCTCCCGCAATCGCCGCTAGAAACGCTGCCGGAGTGCTAATCACCAGAGCGCAGGGCGACGCAACCACCAGAATGGTCATCGCACGATAAAAACTCTCTCCAAATCCAGAATCAAATAGGAGAGGTGGTATCGCGATGAGAGCAAGTGTTAGCAGGATGACAGACGACGCATAGTAACGCTCAGCCTTTTCCAGAAAACGCTGAGTCTGTGCCTTCTCCTCCTGTGCCTCCTCAACCAGTGCAATGATTCTGGCCAAGGTGGAATCCGATGCGGACCGGTCCACCCGGTAGCTCACGCTTCCGTTTTGATTGATCGTCCCCGCAAACACCGTCGCCCCCGCCAGCTTGAGAACAGGCAATGACTCTCCCGTAAGCGACGATTCATCGACTGTCGTCTCCCCGCTCAGAATTTCGCCATCCAAGGCAATCCGATCCCCCGGACGCAGACGCACAACCATCCCAACCTCAACTTCTTCAACCGGAAACGTATGGATTTCGCCGTCGACTTCACACCGCACCGTTGACGGACGCAACTGCATCAGGGAGCGGATGGCTGTCCGCGACCGTTTCAACGCATGATCCTGAAGCACGTTCGACAACGAAAACAGAAACAACAACATCCCTCCCTCGAAGGGAGCGCCGACGACAGCAGCGCCCAGCGCCGCAAGAATCATCAACAGATCTACATCCACCTTTCCATCCCGGATCGACTGAAGTCCCTTGATACTCCCTTTCCATCCTCCGGAGAGGTATGTCAGCACGTAACACACCGAAGCCAGAACCGGCATTCCAAATCTTCCCGCAAGCAAACCGCAGGCAAGACCCAGACCGGCTCCAATCATCAGGAAAAACTCGATCCGATCCCCTGATAAAGCGGGCTTCTTCTCTATACCACGATCAGGTGCAATATCGATCCGATCCGGACATTCGCTGCACACGGTTGAATGCTTCTTTGCGCATTGGTAGTATTGGGAACAAACGGTTTCGGTCTTCATGGTTCAACAGGGCTATTTGTATCAGTCGTGGTGTTGGCTCCGATGACCATCATGATCGCGCTCGCGGTGCCTCGATTCCTCATGCTTTTCGCTTTCCTCATGGTCATCCGCCTCCCCCAACTGAACGACTGCGTTGATCCACGGAATACGAACCCTTCCGGCAGCCGGATCATATCCCACGATGAGCTGTGCCGCAAACAACAATCCAATCGTCAGCACAATGACGCCAAGCGCGATTCTGGACGATCCGATCCCCTCATCATCAGGGGCTTTCTTTCTTCCGGTCATCATCGATAACGCGATACTCTCACGGTACCGGATCGTATGCATGACCAACCCGACCATGTGCGCTACAATAGTGACCAATAGAAGCCATGCCATCAGCGAATGCCCTTCTTCTGCCCACTCACTCCTCATATTCACTCCAGACGCGACAACACCACCCAGCAGCGTAAACATCCCAAAGTAGACAATCCAGGCCAGCGGATTGTGCCCCGCGAAGCCGGAGTCATCCCGATTCGAAAGCCCCCGGATGTAGCACGGAAGCTGGCGCACCGCGTGAACAAAACTCTGAAGCCTGACGTGCTTTGTGCCTATCACAAGCAGCACAACACGCAACACTAACATGAATGCGGCAATAAGCCCAAAAATCATATGCCACCGAAACAAGGGACTATGCTCACCTGCCAACATCGCGATGCCCAAAGCCAACGTAACGGATACCGCAAACAGCCAATGAAACACCCGAATCGACCAATCCCAGACCAGCACCTTTTTCAGCGAAGAGTTCATGCTTAGGATTCTGACAGAACCTCCCTTAGAAAACACCTTCGGCATGATTAGGATTTTCTAATGATCGGAAGGTTCCTTTCAGCCCTGTGTACTTTGTGGCCAAGGATCTTTTTAAAATCGTTGGTTCCGAGCCTTCTGGAAACCCTCGACAATATCCCTTCAGCCTGCGAAACAAGAGGACGCCGGGCTTGATCATGAGCGTGGTCGATTGACTGAAGCCGCCCAATCCTGAGCCTCACACGCATCCATGGCAGGGCGAGAAGTCTCCACAGAGCCGACTCTTTCTCAAAACCCAAAAGTGTCATCCCGTCCCAAAAACCTCTTCCGGAGGGGGTGGCTTCAGCCATCCTCTATTCCCATACTCCACCAACCCTTCATTCGCATGCGGATGAGCGGGGACCGCTCATCCCTACCCGCAACAGACATCTCCCCCCTTTTCGGGCTCCACCTCCATCAATTCATCCGTTGAGGCATTTCCATGAAACGAATCACCAGCGACTTGTCCGGATCCTTGACCGGGTGCACCTTCAGGGCCACCACCCCTGCACAAGCCTCCCATGGTCCGACGGGGTCCACTGCGTACAGGGTGGCCACAAGCACAGTCTTTTCCTTCATCTGGAGCTCAACCGGGATCGCCGTCACCGCCTCCAGCCCGGCACCAAGTCCAGATTCCTCAATCCGGTAAGGTTGGGGATTCCCGTAGCTGAACCCAATCGTGCGACTTCCGAACGGATTCAGCATGCCGAGAATGCTCCGACCCGAAATCAGTTGTTTCAAAATGTCCTTCAATCCATCCGTCTCGTAGACAACCCCGAAAAATTCGAGCAAAGCAGGCAACGAGCCCACAAATGCACGTTCCACCTCAGGGGTCAGCCCGATATCCTCCAACAATTGAGAATCGGACAACACCGGATCTACTGGGACCGGATCCTGACTCACACTGTACCGCATCCTCGGACCATCCGGATTACGTTCCCTCAGAATCTGCAGTGCCTTGAAAAACCCGGAGACCCGATGCAGTCCGATCCCAAGGTTCGCCCGGTTCACTGTCAGTTCGCCCTTGCGAACCGGCACTGTTTCATCCGGCTCCGAAAAAGGACCATGAATCGTGCTTCGCAGGAAGGTATTCTCTGCGGAAAACCCGAAGCTCCTGCCAGTGGTGGTGTAGCAAATACTGCCGTCAACATCCTTCTGTTTTTTGTCCGGATCATCTTCGAGAAGGTCCAGGATCATAACCCAATGTTGCGATTCCAGGCCCTCCCTTAGTGTGAGACTACACCAGACTGACGACGCACCCGAAGATACCAAGGTCGCGTCACCCCTTGTGATCTTGTCGAATACCCGACGGTGCACATCGCCCGGCAAGGCAAGGATATCCTCAGGGATCTGTGGCGAAGCCGATGGCCCCTGTGAAGGAGTTTGTCCGGACAATGATCCAGCACAAATCACAAACATCGACAGTGATTGAAGGAATAGATTGGAATGCATCGAATGCTTCGATGGACGGCTTTCGCATCCCGTTCAATTATCCCTAAGAATCCATTGCATTGAGAATGCCTAAGACCGCCCTCCCCGGTTCTTCCCGCCTGACAACGTTCAGTACTCTCACAGCATGTGGAATCACACCGCAGAAATACTACCCTAATCATTCATTGACGTCCGGATGGCATCGGGTCCAGAGTCGGAGAGTCCAACCTTATTCGATTCCACCTGATGAAAATACGAATGCTTCAAATCGACGCTTTTGCGGATGCGCTATTCCAAGGAAATCCAGCAGGGGTGTGTCCTCTCGACACTTGGCTGCCCGACGCAACCATGCAGTCCATTGCCGCTGAAAACAACCTCGCGGAAACCGCGTTTTTTGTGGGTGGCAAGGGTCACTACGCCATCCGTTGGTTCACCCCTGAAATCGAAATCGACTTATGTGGACATGCAACTCTGGCCTCGGCTTACATGCTGTTCAATGAATCCGAAGCTCATGCCGTCGAACTCGAGTTTAACTCCCGAAGCGGGCCGCTTCGCGTGTTGCGCGAGGGAGATTGGCTGACATTGGACTTCCCCAACCGCGAGGTCGACCTCTGCGAAACGCCTCCTGAACTGGTGATGGCACTTGGGACCAAGCCTGTATCCTGCCACAAAGGAGTGGATTACCTCGTGGAGCTCAAGGATGAGCGCACCGTTCGCAAACTCCGCCCGGACTTCCGACGGCTTGCCGAACTTGAATGCCGCGGAGTTATGGTCACAGCGCCCGGTGATAACACTGATTTTGTCTGCAGGTTTTTCGCACCAAGAATGGGAATTGACGAGGATCCGGTTACGGGTTCCGCTTATTGCACCCTTGCCCCGCATTGGGCTGCAAAACTCGGTAAAATCAAACTCACGGCCCGACAAGTTTCACGGAGAGGCGGAAGCGTTCATTGCCGCATCGAGCAGGATCGGGTCTTCATATCCGGCAAAGCGGTCCTCTATCTCGACGGGTTCATCCACCTGTGAGCGGAAGGCAGTCGATACCGATAGGGATACCCGTGATCCGCAAGACCATTGGCCCGGCCCGGCTGGATAGGAGCGACGGCAATTGATGGACAGGTGCTTTGCTTGCTTTGGATCGCTCGATACGGCTCCTCGCAGGTCCGGTTTTTCCACATTGACTGTGGTTCCCGATTTGGTGTATTCTGATTTCCGGACGATTCTGCTGCCAGGCATTGGTCCAAACGATCACAGTCCGCCCTCACTTCAGTGTATAGCCTACCATCTACAGGTCTCCGTGTGTCTTTTCCAGGTTTCGCAATCAGGAAGCCAATGATCCCCACGATGGAGTGAACGGGCGGATCTCCACTCTCCAATAACTGAAAACGCATCTTACCCCACCCCAATATGGCAATCGACGATCTAGGTACTGTTATCGGTCTGAAATGGTTTATCATCATCGCACTGGTGCTGATTGTGGAATACCTGCTGCTCTCCATTCTCTCCATTAAGAGTGTGTGCGATGTGGCCCCTAGCATCATGGAATCCCTTACCTTCTGGATCTGGGATATGCTCACCATCCTGGCGCTGACAGCCCCCGGCATATACCTGAACCAAATGCTGGCAGCCAATCGCCCGTTTGGTGCCGATGGATTGCACCTCACTCCTGTCCTCTCAGTGCTCATCGGGGTCTTTATCCTGGCGCTGGTTCGAATGAAGCTGCTTTCCAATACCCTTGGATACCCGGTATCCTACCTGCAAGCCCTGTCGATTGTGGTCGTGCACCTCTTCTACTTTTTCCTGATCAACGGAGCGATCATGGTCATCACCATGCGTCCCTTCCTCGAGAAATTCATTGGTTGATCTGAGAAAACTCAAAGCAGGGCAACGGTTCCAACGTATTCGCGCGAGTCCAAGCCGGATAATCGCCACAGCAGCGTGTGCACTGGTTTCTCCGCTTATCTACCTCGTGGGAGATTCTGGAAGATCCACATTCAACCACCCCCAATCATGATCCGCCCTGAGCACCATCGTTCCACCCTGCTCTTCATGCCCTCTCATAAGATTCCCGCGATCTTTCACGCTCTATTGATCGGGGTAGTGGCCACCCTTGCGTCGATGGCGGTTTCAGAGGACAACCTTCCGCCTCTGATGGTGGATCACGGCGATTTTCCGGAGCTCATTTCTGCTCCCACCGCACCCGGCTCCACTTCACTGCCATTTGCCTGGACCGATCAGCGTCCGCATCTCCTGAAGTTGTTTGAAGAAGTTCAATACGGCCCGCTTCCTCCGAAACCCGAACACATTGATGTCAGCGTCGAGGACCTTCATTACCCCACCGATGAGCCCATTCCCTTCAAGAAGGTAGTTCTGACGCTCCGGCAAAAAGATGCCACCGGGACAATGCGCGGGTATCTCACCCTCCCGGAGCAGGAGTCGGACAAACCCTTCCCTCTTGTCATCCAACCTCGCTTTGCATTACCCAATCCGGATGGTTCTTTCCCGGAGCCCGTTCCACCTCCCTTTGCCCGGATCTTCACCGACCGCGGCTATGCCTTGCTCGAATTTGACGTGCCGGATGTGAGTCCCGACGACAACGAGCACTACCGGGATGGCACCGTCCACCGCCTGTTCGGAAGTGCGGTCGACGACACAGGTTCACTTATGGCGTGGGCATGGGCTTTTCATCGCTTTGTCGATGCTGCAGAACAACTTCCGTATCTGGACGAGACCAAGGTTGTAGTAACCGGCCACTCGCGATACGGCAAAGCGTGTCTGATCGCCGGAGCCTTTGATGAACGCATTGCCATCACCGCCCCAAGCCACTCTGGAACTGCTGGAGTCGCCCCTTATCGGAAAATATACGGAAATGCCGAGCAACTTCACAATATTGCAGGGTTTGCCCCGCATTGGTTTAGGCCCGGTTTTGCAGACTACTCCGATCGGGTGTCGGAACTACCCATTGACCAACACCAATTGCTCGCGCTGGTTGCTCCACGTGCCCTACTTACCACCGAAGGAACCCCCGACCACTGGACCAATCCACGGGGCGCACAACAAACCTGGGTGTTGGCAAGCCGCGTCTTCCGGATCCTCAGCGCGGAAGACAGGATCGCAACCCGTGTCAGACCTACCGGGCACATCCCGGACTTCCATGACCTGGTCGATTTCTGCGATGCGGTCTTCTTCGATAAAGAACTTCCCGTGGGCTTCAACGAACTCGCCTACCCCCTCAATTGAATGAACCGAAGGGCTCGCAGGAAACCGGGCAGGACTCCTCAAATGCCGCGTCCAGCAACGACATAGCTAGAAACCCGGAACCACAAACGATTGAAGGGCAGCCTTCTCAACAGCATGTCCGCAGGAAATCATCCGCCTTGTGAGCAATCAGCTTGCGGCGCATGAAATCGAGGGCCGCGAAAGTCGCCCGCTGCCGCACAGTTGCGCGGTCACCCATCAAGACGATGCGGGTTGACCAAGCGCCTGAAGGCGAATGATAGCCGATGTACACCGTGCCCACCGGATCCTTATCGGTCCCGCCGTCAGGACCCGCGAATCCGGTAATGCTCAATGCGTAGTTCGACCCCAACCGTTCGGCCGCTCCGGTCGCCATCGCGATCGCGACCTCGGCGCTGACCGGGCCATGTTGCTGAATCATACACTCCGGAACGTCGAGCATCTGAACCTTTGCCTCATTGGTGTAGGATACCACACCGCCCACAAAAGCCTTGGATGCCCCCGAATGCTCTGTCAGAGCGGCTGCCAGCATCCCGCCTGTGCAGGATTCCGCCACCGAAACCGTTTGCTCATTCGCGACCAAATACTGGTGGATCCGCTTCGCGAGGGTGCATTCTCCATAACCGACCAAATCCTCGCCAAGAAGCTTTGCGACATCCGATGCCAATTGGTCGAGTGCCGACTCACGGGCCGGATCGAGACACGCCAGGCGGAGATCGACGATCATGGAAGAATGTGCGCAATACGCCACTTCCACCCACGGATGCACATCCAGCAAAGGCTTGACCTTGGTCTCCAGCATCGACTCTCCGATCCCACAGGTCCTCAACTGAATGAATGGATTCTGAGCGGACACCAAGCCTTTCGCCAACAGCTTGGGCATAAGAACCTCCGCCACCATCGGCTGAAGCTCGCGGGAAGGCCCAGGAAGCATCACCAGATACCGCCCATCCTTCTCAAGGAAAAGGCCCGGAGCGGTCCCATTCGGGTTCTCGAGGATCTCAGCGCCTTTCAACACCCAGCATTGCCGGAGGTTGTTTTCCGTCATCTTCCGTCCAAAGCGCTCAAACCTTGCCTCGATCGCTGCCCGGATGCCCTCGTTGAACTCAAGCGGTAAACCAATGCATTCCGCAAGCGCCTCCCGCGTGATATCATCCACTGTTGGGCCAAGCCCACCTGTGGTAATCACCAAGTCGCTCGAACCCCAACTGTCCCCGAAGAACCGCACGATGTCCTCATGTTTATCGAGGATGACTTGATCCCTCCGGATCTTGATCCCATAGTTGGAAAAGTAGCGACCCAGAAAGGTAAGGTGCGTGTTATCCCTCAAACCGAGAAGCAGTTCGTCTCCAAGATGGACGATCTCCACTTCACGGATGGGTGCCCGTGCAGAACCCGAAGGCGAATCAAAGGGAATGGTCATAGGAATGAAAAAATGTCAGATGATGCCAAATCACGGTTAAAGGAAAAGGTCAGGGCCCTGCCTCATGTGCCCGGCGTCTACCTGATGAAAGACCGTCTCGGCCAAATCATCTACGTGGGAAAAGCCAAGGACCTCAAGAAACGGGTGAGCACCTACTTCCAACCGTCGAGAAAACTCGCGGTGCAGCAGCCCAAAGTCAAATCCATGCTGCCTTTGATCACCGATTTCGACATCATCGAGGTCAAATCCGACACCGAAGCCCTGATTCTTGAGGGCAAGCTCATCAAGGAATGGAAACCGAAATACAACACCGACTTCGTCGACGACAAACGCTTCCTGCTCGTGCGCCTCGACGGTTACCAACCCCTCCCCGCCTTTCGCCTCACCCGTAACCGGATCGACTCCAAATCGACCTACTACGGACCCTTCGTGCATCCGGTCTTGCTCCGCAAGACCCTCGATGAGATGCGGCGGAACTTCGGTATCCTGCTCGGGGATGCCCGCCCACGGGAAATCTCCCCCGGAGTCTGGCGCCTCTACGATGACGTCCGCCGCGAAATCTACGGACACGAAAACGAAGTCACGGTCGAGTCCTATCGCGAACGGGTTTCCAGGGCCTGCGACTTCCTTGAAGGGCGAGCCCGGGAGTGGATCAGCCAGATGGAAAGGCAGATGATCTCGCACGCCGAGAAACACGCCTTCGAAAAGGCGGCTGAGCTGCGCGATCTCATCACTGCCATGCGTGCCACACTCGAGCGCACCCGGAAGTTCACCCGAACGGTTCCGATAGGGACCACATCCGAAGACACACTTGAGCACCTTCGTGCCTGTCTTGATCTCAAAGCTCCACCCACATGCATGGAGTGCTTCGACATCTCCCATGTATCCGGGTCATTCGTCGTCGCATCCATGGTCTGCTTCCGCAACGGCAAACCCAGCAAGGCCGACTACCGGCGCTACCGGATCAAATCCTTTGTTGGAAACGATGACTTCCGGGCAATGGAAGAAGTTGTCGGAAGGCGCTACCAGCGACTGGCCGACGAAGGACGCCCATTTCCCGATCTCGTGGTGATCGACGGAGGAAAAGGGCAAGTCGGCGCCGCCCTCCGGGCCTTTCTTGTGCTCAACCTTGAGCCACCGCCCCTCATCGGCCTGGCCAAAAAGCGTGAGACCATTATCTTCCCCGATCAAAGACCACCCCTGAGTCTCCCTCTCAATGATCCCGCGATTCAGCTCCTCCAGCGCATCCGGGATGAAGCCCATCGCTTCGCCAATTCCTTCAACGCCGACCTGCGCAGCCGGAAGATCCGGGAATCGATCCTCGATGAGTTCCCCGGCATGGGGGAATCCAGGCGAGCCGCGCTCATGAAGCACTTCCGCAGCATTACCCGCCTGCGAAAAGCCACCGTGCAGGAAATCCAGCAAGTCGACGGATTCGGACCCGTCCTCGCAACAGCGCTTCACCGCTTCCTGGGCGGCCTTCCAAAGGAAATGGATCCGCCTCTTGAAAACTAAGCGTCTTCAGCCCCCTCAAAGCTTCGCATTTGTGCATTTCCATTCCGGAAGCTGAAACCGGAGGGTATGGCTGAAGCCATACCCTCGAGCCTCACCCTTTTCCCGGATAAGCAGACCTCTTCCAAGACCATACCCGCTCGCGGATGAGCGGGGACGCTCATCCCTACCCACAACAGCGCTGCCCATACGCCTCTTCTCCCCTTTTTGTGCTTTCCGTGCCTTTCGTGGTTCCTCTTCCAATCTTCCTCTGCACATCCCCAAAGTAGCGGGATCATCCTTGCTCGCGGCCTTTTGTTCAATTCCCGGAATGGCGCGCATTAGCTCACCCTAACTCGCGACCCAGCACCAAGGTAGGGCGAGGGGTCCTCACCGAGCCGCTCTCCTCCCCCTCCGTGCTTCGCGTCCTTCGTGGTTAAGCATTCTTCTTAATCCTGTTCATCCTGTCCAAAAAAAGAAGTAATCTATTCACCACGAAGAAACGAAGGTCCACGAAGAAGGAACTGCGGTCACTCACCTCCAACCTTTGAGGTCTGTGTGTGCTCTGTGGCTAAGCATCCTCTTCGAGTATGTAACCTCTCGACTTCGCTCAGGGCGTATAGCCCATCAGGACGGTTTCAAGGAACTCATTTTCGCATGCTCCACCTATTTCGCATGGTTATCGACCTTCCCTTAGGATCCCGGGGCCTTGTGACAGAAGACCGATACGGCTCTCAGGTTTCGACACGGTAGGACACCACCAGTTCATCCCCGGGAAGTCCACGGATGCCCCAATTCTCACGCGGGGTCTCAAATATCGTGATCTCGAGGTCATTGGGGGCGATTCCAAGTTCATCCTCGAATCCGGCAAACAGCGCCCGGATGAGCTGCTTTTTGGTGTCCTTTGAGCGCCCTACAAACATGCTGATCTCCAGAATGGTGTAGGCGACGCTCCGGTCAGATGGAAAGAGAAAGTCCGCATCATCCAGTGCGATAAATCGGTGGAATCGTTTGTCCGCCGGAAGGCCCAAACTCTCCACCAACGCACGCTGGATAACGTCCGATATCGCCTGCTGCTTGCCTTGCAGGTGCTCCCGCCTGCCAAAAACCTTTACCTGTGACATATTGCTCTTTCCGGGCTCGACCCGTTTCCATCTCTGCTTGTCCGCCTACGGGAGTGTTAATCGCCTGACCTCCAATCACTCCCATTCAATGGTGGCCGGGGGCTTGTTGGTGATATCATACGCCACACGATTCACACCCGGTACCCGGGTCGCTATTTCACCGGCTACCTGGGTGAGAAACTCGATCGGGAGCGGCACCACTTTGGCAGTCATGAAATCGAGGGTCTGGACGGCACGCAGGCAAATCACATAGCCGTAGGTTCGGGCATCATTCGTCACTCCGACCGATTGCACATTGGTCAACACCGCGAAAAACTGGTTAGCCTTGGCGGCCCAGCCTTCGGCATCCATCGCTTCGCGGAAAATCGCATCCGCATCCCGCAGGATGTCGAGCTTCTCCTTGGTCAGCTCACCAAGACAACGGACCGCAAGCCCCGGCCCCGGAAAAGGTTGACGGTTAGTGATGACCGCCGGGATCCCGAGCGCCTCGCCCACCTGCCGGACTTCGTCTTTAAAGAGGTATTTAACGGGCTCCACAATGCCCTTGAAATCGATCCTCTCGGGAAGACCACCCACATTGTGGTGCGCTTTCACGGCCTTTCCACCTTCCCATCCGCTTTCGATGATGTCCGGGT
>JAPXRV010000088.1:0-13163 GCA_033813415.1 Opitutales bacterium
ATCAAAACAACTGAACAATATTGTGGACTGCATCCAACGAAAGATCAATACCAAACACTTTTCATCCATCCACTTCTGAGGGATTACGGCTTGACCCATCCCGCTCCTTGCCGTCTCATACAGGATTCTTTTCAGTCTCATAACTTCCAATTCGCACAGACGATGGCGTCCCGAAATCCGGACTATAACTTTATAGCCATAGAACCAAAATGGCAGAGCTACTGGGAACAGAACCGCGTGTTCGAGGTCACCGAAGACCCTTCGAAACCGAAGTTCTACCTGCTCGACATGTTTCCCTACCCATCCGGAGCGGGACTTCACGCCGGTCACACCGAGAACTACACGGCATCCGATATTCTGGATCGGGCCCGTCGTGCCCAAGGCTACAATGTGCTCCACCCGATGGGGTGGGATGCATTCGGGCTCCCGGCTGAGCAGTATGCGATTAAGACAGGGACCCATCCGGCCCAGACCACGCTCAACAACATCGAACAGTTCCGAGGCCAGATCAAACGACTGGGAGTCGCAATCGACTGGAGCCGGGAGATCAACACCACCGATCCGCATTACTTCAAGTGGACCCAGTGGATCTTCCTGCAACTCTTCAAACACGGTCTTGCATACGTCGATGAGCGGCCGGTCAACTGGTGTCCCCAGCTCGGAACCGTCCTCGCAAACGAGGAGGTAATCGACGGTAAGAGCGAGGTCGGCGGGTTTCCGGTCGAGCGCCGTGCACTGCGTCAATGGGTGCTGCGTATCACCGCGTATGCCGACAAGCTTCTGGCCGGCCTTTCAAAGGTCAACTGGCCCGAGTCCACCAAAGCCCAGCAAACGAACTGGATCGGGCGCTCCACTGGCGCGACGCTGGAGTTTGCAGTCGCGGATTCCGAGCTCACTTTCGAGGTATTCACGACCCGTCCGGACACCCTTTTCGGAGCCACCTACGTGGTGCTTGCACCGGAGCATCCACTGGTAGCAACCATCACCACAGCGGAAAAACGGGCCGAAGTGGAAGCCTACGTTCAAGCCGCCTCACGCAAGAGTGATCTGGACCGCACCGACCTGGCCAAAGATAAAACCGGAGTATTCACCGGCGCCTACGCAATCAATCCGGTCAACGGAACGCGCATCCCGGTCTGGATTGCCGATTACGTTCTCACCGGATATGGAACCGGCGCGATCATGGCAGTGCCGGCACACGATACCCGCGACTACGAATTCGCGCGGAAATTTGAGATCCCCGTCATCCGGGTGATCTCGGCATCCGCTGACGGATCCGACGAAGCCGCCCTGCCCTACACCGGAGATGGTTTCATGGTGAACTCGGGGTCCTACAATGGACTCTCAGTTGAGGACGGAAAGAAAAAGGTAGTAGCGGATCTCGCGAAGAAGGATAAAGGTCGCGAAACCGTTAACTTCCGCCTGCGCGACTGGCTTTTCTCACGTCAACGCTACTGGGGTGAGCCATTCCCGATCATCTGGGTGGACGATGCGGCCTATCAGGCTGCAAAATCGGCAAAAGGACCCGTCGCTGACGGCTTGCCGCCGGAACCGGTAACCTACTGCGATGAGAAAGGGAAGCACTGGTTCGCGCTACCCTTGACGCCGGAGGCGCTTCCGCTCTGCCTGCCCGAGGTCAAAGACTACAAACCTTCAGGCGATGCCCAGAGTCCACTTGCCAACGCCACCGAATGGGTCTCGGTCTGGATCAACATCCGCACAGGAGAGACCTGCCCGGGAACCGGCCCAAAACCCGCAGGTGATGAATGGTATGCCGGCAGCCGTGAAACCAACACCATGCCGCAGTGGGCTGGATCGTGCTGGTACTACCTCCGCTATTGCGACCCACTCAATTCAGAAGCCCTGATCGATCCAGCCAAAGAGCGCTACTGGCAGGTTCCCGATTTCTACATCGGCGGAGCGGAGCACGCGGTGCTCCACCTTCTCTACGCCCGATTCTGGCATATCTTCCTTCACGAGATCGGTGTGGTATCCACACCCGAGCCTTTCGCAAGACTCTTCCACCAGGGCATCATCCTCGGCGAACTCGAGTACACCCTGTTCCTCAACAAGGACGGGCAGGAGGTTTCGCTGGATGCGATCGATGACCCGGATCACTGGGATGGCTCCACGCGCAAACTCAAAGAGGATGAAGTCGAAAAATCCCGCAATGCAAAGGGTGAAATCTACCTCCTGAAAGGAAAACCCGATGTTCGCGTCGATGCCCGTGCCTTCAAGATGAGCAAGAGCCGCGGAAATGTCGTCAACCCGGACGACTACATCCGCTCCTACGGTGCGGATTCCCTGCGTGTCTACGAGATGTTCATGGGGCCGCTGGCGGACATGAAGCCGTGGAGCAGCCGCGGGATCGAGGGTCCTCATCGATTCCTCCGGAAGGTCTGGCGACTGTTCGTTGACCGTGACGGAAACCTCAGCCCTTCCATTTCGGATGCATCAGAGGCAGATCCGGATACCGAGTCCCTGCTGCACCAGACCATTCAAAAGGTCACTGCCGATATCGATTCACTGAGCTACAACACGGCCATTGCTCAGCTCATGATTTTGGTGAATGCTCTCCAAAAGGCCCCCGGAATTTCGACAAACACAGCGAAAGCTCTTGTTCAAATGCTGGCTCCATTTGCGCCCCACATGGCGGAGGAGCTCTGGGAAATTCTGGGTGAAGCTCCTTCGGTGGCATACGCACCATGGCCGGTCGCCGATCCGGCGAAGATCCAAAGCCGCTCCGAGAAGATCATCTTTCAGGTCAACGGGAAGGTCCGGGGCGAAGCCGAATTCGCACCCGGTGCCTCCGAGGAAGAAGTCAAAGCGGTGGCTTTCGCCCAGGAGCGCATGAAGCCGCACCTCGAAGGCAAAACCATCGTCAAAATCATCTTCGTCTCCGGCAAGATCCTCAATCTTGTCGTCCGCTGACCCTTACCCGTCTCCCGACCATGAGCCTGTCGCGATTTCTCCCAACCGACTTCGACCCCGCCCTCCCGGTGGGAATTCTGGCCGGGCGGGGATTCTACCCCACGCTCATGGTTGAGCGCATGCGGCGTCATGGGATCCCGCTGCGACTGGTTGCCCTTGACGGGGAAACCTCGCCGGAGTTGATCGAATCCTTTCCACGCGAGCATCGCACGCTCATCAAGGTGGGCCAACTGGGCCGGATGCTGCGGGCCATGGAATCGATGGAATGCCGCTACGCGATCATGGTCGGTCAAGTGAGGCCGGGCCGGCTCTTCAAGGGGCTTCATCCGGACTTCAAAGCTTTCCGTATCCTTCGAAGCCTCAAGCAGCGCAATGCTGAAACCATCTACGGAGCGGTGATCGCAGAGATGGAGAGTATCGGAGTCCACACGCTGGACGCCCGATCCTTCATCGATGATCAACTTGCAGAACCCGGCATCATGACCGGAGGAAAAGTGCGGATCGACCCGCACACACTCGATCATGGGATCTTTATCGCTACCGAGGTGGCACGGCTCGATATCGGACAGGGTGTAGTGGTCAAGTGCGGCACCGTCCTGTGCACAGAGGACTTCGACGGCACAGACGCCATGCTCCAGCGGGCTGGAAAATATGCAACAAGAGGCAAACTTTTGATCAAAACGGTTAAACCCCGACAGGATTACCGCATCGATGTCCCGGTGTTCGGAGAAACCACCCTCCGGCACATGAAGGAGGCAAAGGTGGAGTTCGCTGCTCTCGCGGCAGACCGCACGATCCTCATCAACAAACCGGCAGTGATCGAACTCGCACGCAAGCTACGCATCCAGTTGATCGGCTTTGAGGACGGGTGCACCGCATGCACTGCCCAATCAAGCGATCCGGAATAGGCATCCGGGCACAAAAAAACCGGAACTCCTCAAGGGAATTCCGGTTTCAAAAGTCAGAAGCTCAAGCTTCTCAGGCCGCTTTTTCAGCAAGCGCCTTCTTGGCAACTTCCACAAGCTGCGCAAATGCTGCTGCGTCGTGAATAGCCAGCTCAGAGATCGCTTTCCGGTCCAGGCTCACATTGGCCATGCGCAGACCAGCCATGAACTGACTGTAGCTGAGCCCAAGAGGACGGCATGAAGCGTTGATACGGACAATCCAGAGCTGACGGAAATCCGCCTTCTTCTTGCGACGATCGCGATAGGCGTTCTGTTCGGCACGTTCCACTGCGCCCTTGGCGTAGCGGTAAAGGCGGGACTTATTTCCGAAATACCCTTTGGCCTTCTGAAGGACTTTCTTCCTCCTGGCTCTGGATGCGGGTGTGGTGTTTACTTTGGACATGACTGATGGTCTTTCTTATGTACTGTTGGACGAGCCCGGAGAAACAACTGCCCGGACAAGTACCTAAATTAACAAATTGCAATTATCAGAGAAACAGTGCCCGGCGATACTGACGGGTGAAACCGTCCGATACGGACTGATCCTGAGTCGCCTTACGCAGTTGCTTGGTTCCTTTGTTACGCATCATGTGACGGTGTCCCGGAGTCCGGCGCATCATTTTGCCGGAACCCGTGATCTTGATGCGTTTCGCGATCGATTTTCTGGTCTTGAGCATGGTTCAATTGATTGAAACTGATAGATATGGCCACCGGCTGACGGCAGAGCAAGTTCAAAATGCTCTTTTTTAGGGTTGATGTTTTTTTCAGAATAACTCGTCTGTCAGCGCGTCAAAAAAGCATCGACTGTCATCCGAATTGACTCATTATTCACAAAAGCGACCATCCATCGGCCACCGATTTCAACCTGACAACCCGTGACCATGCGTTATCAAGCATTAGCAGACTTTGCTGTCAACTATCCACACCCGCTCCAACTGACGAAGGGTGAACAAGTGAGCGTCGCCCAGCGCGACCGCATGTGGCCGGAGTGGGTCTGGACAACCAACAAGGACGGGTTGAGCGGATGGGTTCACGAAAGCCAACTTACCATGAAGGGCAAAACCGCCCACGCGACCGAGGACTCCAACGCTCAGGAGATCTCCCTGCGCAAAGGAGATATGGTGGAATCCCTGCGCGAGCTCGGCGGATGGCACTGGTGCCGCAAAGGCGATGGACAGGAAGGATGGACCCCGGGTTATAACCTGAGGGCATCGGCGCCTGATTAAGGCAATCCCAATCTATTCAGACTCCGAACGTTTTTGTATCCTCACACACACACTTATTCAACGATTCAAAACCTGACGAACTATGATTGACTTCAGCATCAAAAAAATCTTCGGCCTGATGGCCAAGACCCTGCCATTCCTCGTGTTCCGTTTCCTGATCTACTTCGGTATCACACTGGTCTACTTGCTGGTTACGGGTGGTGGCGCCGGCATCGGTTATCTGGTGGGTAAAATCGGAAGCAGTCAGGCGGATGCCGCAAGTTCTGCCAGCGTATGGGGCGGGATTATCGGGTTCGGGACTGTATCCACCGCCGTGTATTTTTTCCGCGAATACCTGCTCTATATGGTAAAGGCGGGTCACATCGCCGTCCTGACAGAGATCATGGATGGCGGCACGATTCCGGGCGGCCGCGGGCAAATCGACTACGCCCAGAAAATGGTGCGCGAACGCTTCGCCCAGTCATCGGTGATGTTTTGGTCTCGACCAGCTCATCAAGGGCGTGCTGAAGGCCTTCAACCGCGCATTCTTCACCATCACGAGCTTCATCCCGATTCCCGGGCTCGAAGGGCTCGTGAAGTTCCTCAATTCGGTGGTCAACCTCTCACTGACTTACCTCGACGAAGTCATCCTGGCCTATAATTTCCGCACACGGGCCACCAATCCGTGGAAGGCTAGTCAAAAGGCGCTCATCCTTTATGCACAAAACTACAAGTCCTTCCTCAAGAATGCGTTTTTCATGACCTTTGTGATCTGGGGCCTGACCTTTGTGACGTTCCTGGTGGTGCTCGGACCTGTGGCACTGATCACCCAAATTCTGCCCGGATCGGCTGGAGCACTGACGGTGCTGGTGGCGGTGGTCTTCGCGTGGGGCATCAAGCAGGCGGTGATTGAACCCATCGGCATGACCGCCCTCATGCAGGTTTTCTTTAAGGTGACTGAAGGACAAGAGCCCAACCCGGAATGGGAAGCCAAGCTCGACAAGCTATCCAAGAAATTCGGGAACCTCAAAAAGAAGGCGGCTGAATGGATTGGAAGAGAAGATGATGTGAAAGATCCGGCACCTGAAGTTGCGCCTGAATCCGGCCCGTCCGATCCGTCGAAGCCGACGATCAAACCACCCTTCTGATCGCGCCTATTCCCGCAAGCCCGGGACCGCAAAAGGATGCTTCCTTCTTGCGGTTATCGCTGGTCCGTGCATAGGTATGGGAAATTCCGGCCCGCCCGGCTTTGATCCTTGCGGGCTGTAATCACAAGGTTCCGGATGTGAGTCCGGGCACTTTCACAACGCCTTTCTGCCATGGATATTGATTACATTCAGAGAATTGCCGAGATCGTAAATGTAAACGGGCTCACCGAACTTGAGCTCGAATCGAAGGATTGGAAGCTCCATATCCGCAAGGATCATCCGCCACAGCAGGTTGTGCAGTTTGCGACCGCGCAGACCGTTGGAGCGCCGGTTTCACTGGCGGGTCCGTCCGGACAGTCGACGGTGGCCACTACTGAGGACAGCAGCCTGCTCACCATCAAGAGCCCGATGGTTGGAACCTTCTACCGTGCGGCATCCC
Organism: Opitutales bacterium; assembly: GCA_033813415.1. GTDB lineage: Bacteria > Verrucomicrobiota > Verrucomicrobiia > Opitutales > JAFGAQ01 > JAFGAQ01. The sequence continues at coordinate 6,668 of JAPXRV010000088.1, forward strand.
CGGAATCTCCGCCATTCGCGGACAGGGGCACCAAGGTTGATCCGGATTCAGTGGTTTGCATCCTGGAGGCCATGAAGGTGATGAACGAGATCCACGCTGAGGTAAAAGGCACAGTTGTGGACATTCTCGTTGAGAATGGGCAGCCCGTCGAGTTCGGACAGCCTCTCTTCAAGGTCAAACCTTGAGGCGGCGTGCCGTGCCGATGGCATCCTCAGATCCATTCACCAGTCCACCATGTTTCAGAAAATACTCATCGCCAACAGAGGCGAAATCGCCCTCAGGGTCATACGGGCCTGCCATGAAATGGGCATCCAGTCGGTAGCGGTATACTCCCAAGCCGACGAACAGTCATTGCACACCCAGCTCGCAACCCATGCGATCTGTATCGGACGACCACCTGGCAACGAAAGCTACCTCAAAACGGACCGGATACTCGCGGCCGCTGAGATCTCCAATGTCGATGCCATCCATCCGGGATACGGATTTCTCGCCGAAAACGCGGAATTCGCAGAGCAATGTGAGACCTGTAACATCCGCTTTATCGGCCCCAAGGCACAGGCCATCCGGCTCATGGGCGACAAGGCCAAAGCCCGCGAAACCGTAAAGAAATCAAAGGTCCCCATCATCCCGGGAAGCGATGGTCCTATCGACTCGGAGGCCGAAGCGCTCAAAACCGCCCAGCAGATTGGTTTTCCGGTCATCATCAAGGCTGTATCCGGAGGCGGAGGTCGGGGCATGCGCGTCGCGCACAACGCAGTCGCTTTTGCCAAAGAATTCGCCACCGCTCGGAACGAGGCCGAAAAGGCATTCGGGGATGGATCCGTCTACATCGAGCGCTTTATTGAGGATCCACGGCATATCGAGTTCCAGATTCTTGCGGATGCGTTCGGAAATGTGATTCACCTGGGAGAACGGGATTGTTCCATCCAGCGGAGGCATCAAAAGGTCATCGAAGAGTCACCCTCTCCTTTCCTGACACCTGAGCTTCGGGCGCGCATGGGCGAAGCGGCCGTCAACGCAGCCCGGTCCGTCAACTACGAAAATGCGGGAACCGTGGAGTTTCTAGTCGATCGCAACGGCAACTTTTTCTTCATCGAGATGAACACCCGTATCCAGGTGGAGCATCCTGTCACGGAGGAAGTGACCGGGATCGACCTGGTGCAACAGCAGATCCGGATAGCAGCCGGAGAGCCGCTTACCATCCGGCAGGAAGATGTTCGTTTTGACCGCCACGCGATCGAAGCCCGGATATGTGCGGAGGATCCTGAGCGGAACTTCACACCGAGCCCCGGACTCATTGAACTTTTCTATGCTCCGGGCGGGAATGGCATCCGGGTCGACACGCACGTCTACGGGGGCTACGTGATACCGCCCTACTACGACAGCATGATCGCCAAGATCATCGCCGTGGGAGAAAATCGCTCCAAGGCAATCGAACGGTTGGACAGAGCACTTGGAGAGTGTATAGTGCGTGGTATCAAAACAAATACTGCTTTTGTCCGCTCCGTGATCGGGGATCCGGTTTTCCGCGAAGGAAAGGCCACCACCCGATTCATTGCGGACTTCATGGAACGCACAAAATCATCATCCTGAAAACAACGCTCCGACGTGCAACGGGGCATATAACTATCTTCTCAAGCCATCATCATGAAATCAAAATCCAATCCTGAGGAAAACTCCGTTCCTTCCGCAGACAGCCGTCCCGCCACAACCCCTGCAATGACCGACGAGCAGGACAAGATTGGCGAAATCCGGATCTCACTGCCGGTGGTTGAAAACATGGTAAAGACAATCGTTCTCGACCTGCCCGGTGTGATCGATGTGGTGACACCCGGAGCCAATTCGATATCCGGCTTCTTCTCGGGTAAGACCGAAACCCGTTCCGGAGTCCGCGTGCTTGAGGATGAGGCGAAAGCGTATGCGATCGAAATCCGTGTGGCACTTGAATTCGGCGTCAACCTCGCCCAAATCGCCCACAGCATCCAGACCACGGTGCTGGCCGAGATTGTGCGCATGACATCGCACCCGGTCAGCAAAGTTGATGTCTACATCGAGCGCGTGGAAAAGGCGTCCGTGCGCAAAGCTGAGGAAAAACAGGATACCACTCCTGATAACGACCAGCCCGACCAAGCAAGAGCGGAACCCGAGTCAGCTAACCCTGAGACATCCGAATCGTGATCGAGCTGGAAGAAACCACGGGCGCGTCCGCAAGAACGTTTGCGGGGATCGATCTCGATGCCCTCTACGCCGCAATACTACCCTATGCGCAAAATCCGCGCATCTGGATACCGGTGGTGGCTGCTTTGCTCCTGTTCATCGTCCTGCTGATGATCCGCGCACGCATGCAACCGTCCACCATACGTGCGTTTTCGAATGACAGGGGATACGTCGAGATCTCACGGGCTGCCTTGGTCGAGCTGATCAAAACCACCAGTTCGCGACTGGGTATCGAACGCAAGCCTCGGGTCCGTGTGCACACCCGTGGACGCAGGTTGCACCTCGATGTGCGGATCCGAATGACTTCCGACATGCGCCTGACTGATGTTTCTTCGACCCTTCAAGAAGTCCTCCAAAGCACGTTACATGAGGCAATGGGGATCGAACGTCTCGGCAACATCAACGTTCGCGTGACCGGCATTCGTCCGTCTTCAGCCGACACCAGACCAATTGAGACACCGCTGCTCCAGACAGATGGCACATCGGCCGATAGCACTGTGGTTTCATCCGCACCGGATCCGGTTCAAGAATATGAACCATCTGCGACGGATTCCAACTGGACCGACCCCTACCCGATCCCCGAGGATAGTCCGGAAAACAGTTCAACCGACACAAATGACCGCAAAGTCTGATTTGCTTCGGATTGCGAAGGCACCAATTTCCCTCTATGGCATCCTCGACACTTCCTGCATAGAGCCAGATGAGTTTGCCACCTACGCGGACAAACTCATCAAGGGCGGTGCCGGGATCCTTCAAATCCGCGCAAAGCACTCCAATACGGCCGAACGCATCCGGATGGCCTACGCCGTGCTCCCGGTTGCACAATCTGCCTCGGTCCCGCTGATCATCAATGACGATTTGGATGCGGTTCTCAATGTACCCGGAACCGGCCTTCATATTGGGCAGGATGACATGCCACCCTCCGAGGCCAGAAACCGACTTGGCCCCGATAGGATCATCGGACTCTCCACCCATTCCAGGGAACAAGCCGAACAGGCTGAGAAACTCGCCGAAGAATGCATCATCGACTATTTTGCAATCGGTCCCGTTTTTGCCACTCCTACCAAGCCGGATTACGTTCCGGTGACGCCGGACCTTGTCCAGTGGGCAGTCACACGCCAATTCAAAGCACCTTACTTTTTCATTGGAGGAATCACACGTAACACCCTCCCCATCATTTGTGACCTGGGAGCCCGTCGTGTGGTCATTGTCTCAGCCCTTCTGAAAGCTGCCGATCCCGAAGCGGAAACCCGCGCCTGTCTCGATTTGATGGCTTCCTTTGATGGGAACTGTCCCACTTCATAGCTTTGGGACGAACACATCCGGCTGCACCTTCAAAAAAGTCATCCAAAGACTTTCACTTTGAGATCACGGACAACCTGAAGCTCACCCCAGTCGGTGCCTTTCATCTTCGCAAACCGCGCACTTCGACTCTCGGGAAAACAATCCCGGTTGGATTCATAGAGTTCCTTCAGGAATAGTTTCGAGCCGATTGCCATCCCATCACTGAAGTAGCGCACCCTACGTCGCAGCAATTCGGTCAGCTCCACTTTGCCACCGCTGCGGATCACCTCACTGAGCTTCTCTCCGGAAATCACACCACGGTCCTTGTGCTGCTCGCCTTTCGGCCTAGCCCCCTTCCCGAAAAGGCACAAGCGATACCCCGCCACTGCGTCAGCAAAGCTGCGTCCACCGTAGATGATCCGGTATCCATCCATAGCGGATGCCTTACCGGCCATCGCAGCAGCATAGCTGCAGAAACGGTAGTCCGCCGGATCGTCCACCTGATTCGAACGCACGGCGTTGAGGTCGATATAGGCCGCCACCGTCGCCAACGCCAGAAGCGAAGGCTCCACCACAAGACTCTTGAAACGTTCCATCCACAAGGTGCCACGGTTCCCATTCCGGTGGTTATACCAAATACTAAAACGCTGCTTGAGCTCACGCATGAACACCGATACATCCCCCATGCGCGCAAGCAATGCCTCACGCACACGCTCAGAAAGCTCGTCATTGCGTTCCAATGCCTTCTCAAGCGCATCCGGAGTCATCGAATACGGCGAGAGCCGTCCACCCTCGTGCAGCATGCGGAAACGCATCAGCAACTCCTCATCCGTCTGTGGCTTCTCATGACGCACCCGGGCCAGAATATGAAAATGATTCGACATGATGGAGTATGCCAATACGTCCACTCCACAAAACGCAGCCTGCCTCTGCATCATCCGCACCAGCATCTCCTTCTCCTCATCCTCGAGCAAGTGCTCGCCAAGGCAACACCGGCTCATAAGGTGATAGATGCCATCCCTGCCGTGAACAATCATGCGCTTTCTTTTCATAAAAACTCCTCCAAGGTAGAATGATCGAAATCCATAACAATCAGTAAAACTGACATTAATGAGCCTGTTTCTATATTATGCACTCCAAGGTAGAATGATCGAAATCCATAACAATCAGTAAAACTGACATTAATGAGCCTGTTTCTATATTATGCAGTTGGAAAGCGGATGCAATTCATATGCGTATTTTCCGGATAGACAGTGCCATATCAAACAAACGAGGCGATTGCCATGGCATCGTTGAAATGGCGGATCCTGCAACGAAGCGATTTGCTCATCTCCACATTGCCACCGCTGCGGATCACCTCATTGGGCGGTGTTCGGGGGCGTCAGCGTGGGTTGAGGGAAAGCAGGAGGGAATATAGGAGGCTGAGACGGGGCATAGAGACTCCTCTGGAGCTGGCACGGCGCAGGGGTTCACCCCAGATAGCTTCGATTTCCATTGGGCGGTGTTCGAGGAAGTCAATAAGGGTTGAGGGTCTGTATGGGCCCATTGGATAGGTGGCTTCGATCTGGCGATCGATCATACGGGAGGGGATGTCCACGCCAAAGGAGGCGGCACCATCCCGGATTTCCTGCATCAGGGAGCGCAACTCCGCGAGCAAGGGAGGCGAAGCGAGGATTATGTCTGTGGTGATGCCACCAGCCGCGACAGCCAAACCGTTGAACGGGACATTCCAAAGGAGCTTCTTCCAGAGGAGGTCGTCGAGGTTATCGGAAATCGATGTATTCACGCCCGCGCGGACAAATCGATCGACAATCAGGGACAAGCGGTCACGGGCGAGCCCGTCGTGCATGGATCCGATGGTGATGCGGCCCGGGGAGAAATTCTCGATTACACCAGGTGAGGTTCGGTTGAGTGTGACGAAGCATTGACCCGTGAGGACGTGTTGACCGCCGAAGCGTTCGGCAAGGATCTCGGTATTGCCCATCCCATTCTGGAGGGTGAGGATGACGGATTGAGCTCCGAAGAGCGGGGCAACCAGATCGCCCATAACTGAATTGGCGGTGGTCTTGAGAGCGACAATGATGAGGTCACAGGCCCCGATATCAGATGGGCGCTGATAGACGTTTGGGGTGCATCGGACTGGTGCGGAGTCAGGCTCGCGGATCTCAAATCCGTTCGCACCTACGTGTTGAAAGTCTGAGCGCAGCAGGAAATGAACATCTTCACCGTTCAAAGCCAACTTCACCCCATAAAAGCTGCCCACAGCACCTGAACCAATAATGCCAATTTTCATAATATCATGCTTACGCCAAACTGACTTCGTGGATCACCTGAAAAACACCGTCAGGGGAGCCACGATTCACGGAAAGAAAGTCAGACCCTGCGAACTGAGGTCGGGTGACTATCCGGCATTTCTGAAGGGAAGTCCAAGGTGTAGTGGAGTCCCCTACTCTCCCTGCGTTGCAAGGCACACTCCACCACCAGGTCAGCGACCTGAATCATGTTGCGCAGCTCAATGAGCGAAGTCTCGACCTTAAAGTTCCAGTAATAATCATTGATTTCGCGTGCGAGGTTGCGCAAGCGGGTACGGGCACGCTCAAGACGCTTGGTCGTGCGAACAATGCCGACGTAGTCCCACATAGCGCGCTTGAGCTCCCAAGCTCCATGGGAGAGGACGACGCGTTCATCGGAGTCCTGAACATTGCCATCGACCCACTCCGGGACCTCTGCGATAGGTGGGCGGGAATCATTCAAGAGTCTAATCACCGATTCCGAAGCGCGATGAGCGACAACAACGGCTTCGAGCAGCGAGTTACTCGCCAGGCGATTGCCTCCGTGGAGCCCAGTGCAAGCAACTTCTCCGCAGGCGTAGAGTCCCTTCATACTCGTCTCACCGGCGATGGAAGTATGGACCCCTCCACACAGGTAATGGGCGGCTGGAACGACAGGGATCCAGTCTTTGGGAGGGAAGACCCCTACCCTTTCGCAACCGGCG